>CBDVAM010000076.1:0-16145 GCA_965371965.1 uncultured Phycisphaerales bacterium | reverse complement strand
CTTTGCAACCCCAGATTCGGATCGAGCTGTCCGGGGCGGGCTCGAAGCTCGGCCTCCAGACGCCCACGGGTCAGCGACCAACTCTCGCCGGTCTCAGCGCAGCGGAGTTCGATCATCGCGCTCATCCGCTCGCGCGAGTACGGGTCGTCATCGTGAGCGACGAGCCGGATGACCCCGAAGATGGCCACACCGACCGCGATGAATGCGACCAAGGCCAAGGCCCAGCGGCGTGTTCGTCGTTCGGGCGCGTCACCTTCCATAGCGGTCAGGGTAGAAATGTCCCCAGTTGTAGAACGGCCCGGGCGCGCCCCATCTTCCCGAAGCCTCGAAGGAGAGGTACTCCGGCGGCCCGAGCGCGAGCAGCGAGATCGACTCATCGCCCTTGAGAAAGACCGTCTTGCCCTGGTGGCGGGGGATCCAATCGACGGCGTCTGCCGCCCAGATGATCGATTCCGCATTCTCCAGGCGCGCCAGATTCTGCCCGGAGACTCCCAGCGGCTTGTCAGGATTGCGCGCATCTGGCCCGAAGAGCTCGCCGTAGGTCGTAGCGCGAGAGTCGTTGAACCAGTACTCGGTAAACTCCTCGATCTCATCGGCGTCGTAGTCGTGGACGTGGATCTGCCCGCTGCCTCGCTCCATCTCAATGCGGGTGTCCGGATCGAGCACGCTCGAGCGCCCGAGCGCCGAGGGGCACTCGAAGATCCCGCCGTCGGACGGCCCGTCAAGGTATGGATCGAGCAGAACCATGGCATTCCACCGGTCGGCGATATTCCTGCGCCGCGGATAGAGGTCCAGGAAGACCTGGCTGTCGTGCTGCTCATTCAGGTACAGGCGGATGCCCATGCCGATCTGGCGCAGATTTATCTGGCATTTGAGCGTGCGGGCCGACTCTCGTGCCAAGCTCATGGCCGGAAGCAGCATCGAGATGAGAATCGAAACGATCGCCACCACGATCAGCAGTTCAATAATGCTGAACGCTCCGCCGCGTCTCGGACTTATTCGGGCACGACCCATGTGCCGCCCCTTCGAAGCCGCCTCGCCAACCTGGCCCCCACCACGCCTGCCAATAGAGCATACCAAGATCCGCCATCATGTGGGGGGCGAAATCTCAGCCTCGACGCTTTCTGGCCAAGGGAAGCAAGAGCAGGAGCGGAAAGGTCGCAGGAGGCGGCACCAGGATGGTCACGTCGGAAAACCGCACCACCGCGAAATCGCGGGGATTCCCGTCATCGGGGGCGAACTGGGCGTAGAACCCGCCCACGGTGGCGTCGATCATCCCGTTCTCGAGATTCGAGAACTCCAGCAGCCCGCTTGAGAGATCGTTGTAAACGTATTCAATCGTCGCGGGAACCAAGAAGTCAGGCCCGCTTCCGGGCGTGTAGATCGTCCGAAGCGTCACGGTCTCGCCCAAAATGTACGGGCTCCCGAAGCTGAAGAACGGGAACGCCCCGCCGAACGCGGCGACCTCCCCATCGCCCTTGATGATAAATCGCGGCTCGCCGAAGCGGTCGAAATAGAACCCGGTCTCCTTGCCAGCGGGCGTCCCGGCGTCAAGCCGGATATCCACGCTCATATCGAACGCGACCTGATTATCGAAGAGAAACTGGTTCGCCCCGTCTGAGGTCATGAAGAACCGGTGGCGGTTGGCGAATCCGCCCTGCCCGAACTCCCGCTCGTCGATGAGGATCGAGTTTGGGAAATCTTCGACAATGGTCAGCACGCTGTCGGGATAGTCGTTGAAGTTGCGGGCGTCGATGAGGACATCATTGATGTCGGTGACGTCGCCACGGGCTGGCACCACGCCGACCAAGCCCAACACGGTAGCGGCCGCGAGAAAATATCGCGTCATGGCTCCTCCTCGTTGCCCCCACTCCTCACGGGCCATGGTCCCAGAAACCCGCCCCCGAATCAAGGCGCGGACCCAAAAGCCCGTTCGGAGGCCGGCAGTTGCAGGCGGGCCATCCCATCGCGGACGAATCGATGCTCGTGGAAAAGCCGCCATATCAGCCCCGTACGAGCGTTTTCGATCGCCAGCAGCAGCATGCCCTGATTCAGCGACAGGTAATCTAGGGCGACCCAGGATTCGCCACCCCACTGGCCCAGGTTGTACGCGTCCAGGAACCCCTGTCCGCCATGCAGTGGATCTCGCCAGACCGTCGGCTCGCCATCTGGCGAGCTCAGGTCCCGGTGATACTCCATGGAAGCCAAACCCCAGGCGGGATCGAACAGGATCGCGCTAGCCGGGGCGTGCGGCGAGATGGTCCCATCCCCCCACGCTTGGACGGCGACCAGGGTCGTGAAGTCCCTCTCCGGCTGCCCGCCCTTGGGTGGGAGTGGATCGGGCATGAGCCCGTACACGAGATACCCGCGGGGCGTGTCGCTGGCGGTGAATCCCCAGGCGTGCCTGTTCAGGCCCGCCAGGCGATACGGATTGTTGATCGCCCCATCACGCTGCATCCGGTAGGCCCGGCGCGAGTTTTCCCACCAGTCGATGGGCTCGCGGTAGGGGTAGCCAAGGCTCGCCGGATCGTCGGCGGGCATGCCCGCGTAGTCGATCCACAGATGCCCGAGCAGGAAGGTGAACAGCGCACCGGTGAAGGGCGAGAACGCGAATGGCTCGCCCTTGCGATGGATACCGATCTGTCGCCTCAGGCCCCAGTACTTCGACGGATCCAGGCGATGAGCCTCGCGTGGTGCGCAGTTCGCCAGGAACGCGACGAGCCGCTGCTCGCCCATTGCGTCCAGCCAGTGGTACGGCAGGAGCGAGCCCGGGCCGCTGGGATCGGCGAGATCATCGGGGGTCCACGCCAGGCTGATCGCGCCCGCGTGCGGCGACGGTGCGTTTGGATCGACAAACAGATTCCAGTCGGCTTGGGCGAACAGCGAATCACCAAGCTCGCCGACATCGCCCCCGAAGTAGCTCGATGCCACGAGAATTCCGGCCAAGAGGATCGCGCAATCCGCGCTGCTGATGTTGGACTCGAACTCCTGGTCGGAGGGCAAGGCGGTCGGGCCATCGAGAAAATGAAAGAACATGCCCCGGTTCCGATTCGCCGTCGCACGCTCCAGACTCTTGAGGACGTGCAAGGCTCGCTCTCGCCCCTGTTCCGGCGAGATCCAGCCTCTCTCCACGCCGATGGGCAGCGCCGAGAGCTGCATGCCGACGCCCGCGACGCTCACGATGGTTGAGCTGGTCCGATCGAGCGCCAGCGACGACTCGGGTGCAATCTGAGACCACAACGTCAAGAAGGTCGCCCGCCCGACCTCGTCCAGCAGGGCATTCTCCCGCTCAGTGAACGCGAAGGGTGGGCGTCTGGGCGGCTGGGTCACGCCACATGCCGCCAGAGCCCCCATCAACGCGATCGCCGCAAAGGCCATCGAAGAGCGAGTGATTGTGGTTCCGAGAACTTGGGCGGCCTGTCCAATCGGGCGGATTCGAGGCGGTAGCAAAGTGAACACCCACATTCGCCCCCGAATAGGCCCGTCCGATCTGATACGATGACCTCCATGGGTCGAGATTTCACCGCCAGCCCGCGCCCTCGCCAGGCGGTTTCCATCCAGCACGTGGCGGATCTCGCGAAGGTCTCGATCGCGACGGTCAGCCGCGCCATGAACAAGCCGCACATGGTCTCGTCGGGCACCGCCAAGCGTGTGCTCGACGCGGTCGAGGTGCTGGGCTATCGCCCCAATCGCTTTGCGCAGGCGCTGATGACCCGAGAGAGCGGCGTGCTGGGGATTGCAATTCCCGACCTTCATGGTGAGTTCTTCTCTGAGCTCCTGCGCGGCGCCGACTCCGAGGCCAGGGCCCTGGGCTATCACGTCCTGGTCAGCTCGATCCATGACGACCTCGGCCCCAAACCCGCCGACGGCCCCGTGCGGGTCAGCCGGGCGCTCGGGCTGATCGACGGCCTCGTCGCCATGATCACCGAGCCCAGCAGTGTACTCGCAACTCAGCTCGACGCCATGGGTGTTCCTCTGGTGATGATCGGAGCCGACGCGGACCAGAGCAACGGGCACGATACCGTGAGTGTCGATCACGCCCACGGCGCTCGCCAGGCGTGCGAGCATCTGCTCACCGGGGCCGACCCCGCCTCGTGCTACTTTGTCGGCGGGCCCAGCCGCAACTATGACACGCTCAAGCGGGCCAACGCCTTTCGCAGATTCCTGGAGTCACGGGGGCACACCCTCCGCGAGGACCAGGTCCGGTTCCACGACTATTCCATCGAATGGGGCAGTGCGTGGGCTCAGGAGATGATCGAGCGCGATGCTCTTCGCGACGCACGGGTCTTCTGCGCCAATGACGAGATCGCCTGCGGCGTCCTGCGCGTCGGGCGCGACGCCGGGATCGATGTCCCGGGCGAGCTGAAGATCGTCGGATACGATGGCACGCGTCTGGGCGAGCTGGTCCGCCCGCGCCTCTCGACCGTCGCGGTGCCGGTGGATGAGCTGGGGCGAACCGCTGTTCGCCTGCTGATCGAGCGTCTGAGCGAGCCGGAGATCACGACCCGGCACGTCGTGCTCAAACCGATGCTGATGATCCACCAGAGCAGCTCACGGTAATCGCCAGATACCCTTGAAGAGAATAGGGCGGGAGCGCCGCGAGCCGCCCCCGCCCCGAGATTTCCGTCAACGCCTGATTCAGCAGCCTGCTGCGAAGGCGTCAAGGTACAAGAAGAAGTCATCGGCGTCGAGGTCGCCATCGCCCTCGAGATCCGCCGAATCGTCGCCCGCCGCAAACGCGTCGAGGTAGGCGAAGAAGTCATCGGCGTCGATATCGCCGTCGCCGTCAAAGTCCGCGACGCAGGTGTTGCAGAACACCGTCTGAATCAGCACGGCGTCGAGCCCGGCTTCGACAATGCCCTCGGGCGAGGCATCGGTGGCGATGAAGCGCAGGCGCATCGTCGAGCTCATGTTCACGCCGGCGGCGTCCAACGCGTCCTGGCGGATCACGGCGCTCTGCCATCCGTCGGTCGAGGAACGGAGGTCGGCGATGGGAATCCACGGCCCCGCCCCGTCGTTGGCATCGATCTCGACGAGGATCCCGTCCTCCTGCCCGTTGTGATTCTGGTTCAAGAAGAAATCAAACGAGATCTTCGCAGGACCGCCTGTGAGATCGAGCGAAGGCGAGATGAGGATGGTCGAGCCACCGTCGACATCATCTCGCCCGGAGTTTCCGGTGACAAAGGCGAAGCCGTCACCGTCGCTGTCACCAGGCGGATCAAACGGCCAGTCGGGATTACCGATGACGATGCCCCGTTCCCAGTCGCCGGTCGTCGCGCCGGCGTTCTCGACCGCCCAGCCCTGGTCGGTGTCGAACGAGTCGGCGAGAACGTTTGCGAACGAGCCGATATCCGTGGAAAAGAACGAGATCGGCGCGTCCTCTGGCAGCGTGACGGCGTCGCCCGAGGCCGTTGACGCACTGAAGTAGAGATCCGGGTCCTCGCCGCAATCTAGACCCGGAACGACCGCCTCGTATGCGCCACCGCCGAGCGAAGCCATCGCGACGCTCATCCAGTCGCCGCCAAACGGGCGGACATGCAGAAACTCGGTGCCGGGCTCGATGGTATTGCCGTTGTACTCGCCGATCTCGACGGCGACGGGCGTCCCGACGCCGGGATCGACCAACTCGGGGATGCCATCGGGCAGCGAGAAGACCAGCGTGCGATCGATCTGGTTCTGCAGCGTGTTCCCCGCGTTGATGCGCCCATGCCCGAAGAAGATGTCGAATCCAGGATCGCCGAGATCGTCGGCACCCTGCTGGAGCAGATCCCGCAGATCCTGGGTCGAGAGCGTGTCATCGAGCGACAGCATGAGCGCCACCAACCCGGTCACGTGGGGCGCGGACATGCTGGTGCCGGTGATCGTGTTGTACGCCGACGTGCCATTCCACCAACAACTAAACACGCTGACTCCCGGAGCCGCGACATCGATGTGCTCGCCGTAGTTCGACGATGTGTAGCGGTTGTCGTTGCTGTCGGTGCCCGAGACCGCAATCGAGCCGGGGTACCACGCGGGGTAGAACGGCTGGCCGCTGTTGCCATTGCCCGCGGCGGCGATGACGAGCATGCCGTTATCCCAGCCGTATTGGACCGCGTCGCGAAGGACCTGCGAGTCGCCGCCACCCCCGCCGGAGTAGTTCAGCGCGCCGAACCCGTTGTCCGTGGCGTAGTAGATCGCCTGGGCGATGGCCTGGAACGTGCCCCCGCCGCTGGAACTGAAGACCTGGAACGGCACGAGCGTGACGTTCGCCATGCCGGCGATGCCGACGCCGTTGTTCAGGCGTGCGCCGATGGTGCCGGCGACGTGGCTGCCATGACCGTTGGCGTCCCGCGGATCGTTGTCGTGGTAGTACCCGTCCCAGCCGTGGACGTCGTCGATGAACCCGTTGTTATCATCGTCGATGCCGTTGTCGGGGATCTCGCCGGGATTGGTCCAGATCGCACCATCCTGGAACTCCTCGTGGTCGAAGTTGATGCCGGTGTCGGCGACACAGATGATGACCGACGCATCGCCCATCGTGAGATCCCAGCCCCCCTCGGCATTGGATATCTGCGGGCCATACTGCTAGTTGTACCTGGGATCGTTGGGAACGAAGCTCATTCTCATGACCCAGTTGGGATGCGCCTCGCGCACGCTCGCCTTCGCCTCGAGCATCGCATCGATCGCGTCCATATCGGCGTCCACATCGAACCCCAGCACGCGAACCCGCGCCAGAGGATGCACGCCGTCGGGATCACCGACAGGATGCGGTGCATGCAGAATCTCTCGCCAGCTCGCTCCGGGCACACCCTTGCCGATCGTGTCAAGCTCTGCTTCCAGGGGCACGCGATCGAAGAGCACGATCAACTCCCCGGGCACGAACTCGCCCTTGGGATCGATCTGGCGATCGGGCTCACCGAGCGCCGCACTGCCAATAGCCAGCAGCCCTGTCAGAATCGTGCTGCGAAGAATCATGTCCTGAGTCAATCTCCGTCTCCTTCTCTCGACGACGTACCGTCCCGCAATATCGCGGGCGTTGAGGAAATCACGAGCACCGACAATAGCAGATCCGCAGGTGCGAAAGAGACCCAAAGTGCGGTTTCGGCGAGTTCTAGGACCCAGATTCCTGCTCACTGGGGAGATCCCCAGTAATCTCATCTGGTCTCGCTCGCAAGCGCCCTCAACCCGCGAATGAGCCCAAGCAAGGACGCTCGGCGGGACTCTCGCAGTTCGCGGGCCTCCGGCGAGTGATCCTGGAACGGCTCGGTGCTCTCGTGCAGCGACGAGTAGCCGAACAGGCACAGGCCCTGGGAGCCCAACGCCGACGCGAACTGCTCGGCGGTCTCGCCGGGCTGGTGCTTGTAGACACCCAGCCCGATCGTGAGCTTGCGGGCGGCTGCGGGTCCGACGGCGGATCGCCACGCCGCCCAATCCTGTGCGGCCTGCGATTCCAGCTCGGTATAGATCATCGGGATCGCGCGGTCGATGAGACCATCGCGCAACCAGCGGGCTCCATCCTGCAAGTAGCTCTCACGCCCGATCTCGGGATGTCGCCACACCGCGGCGGAGATTTCGATGGCGGGGCGGGCCGCCCTGGCCTCACCGCCGATCCGGCGCACCAGCGTCGTGATCCGATCGCGGATCCACCCCCGGAACGCGCGCTGCCCCGACGGCGTCTGCAAGTCCTGTGGTCCCATCGATCGCTCGAACTGCGACACCGTCGCGACGTCCAGCGGGAACCTCATCGGCTTGTCGTTGAGCCCGGGCGCAAAGCGGATGTAATCCAGATGCAACCCATCGACGCGATACCGCGAGACAATGTCTCGGCAGACCCCGACGATGTGGTCATGGACATCCTCAAGCACCGGGTTGGCGATGACGTATCCGCTGCCGAGCGATTCGACGTAGCCCCCCGCGTCGCGCATCCGCCACGCCTCGTGACGCAACAGCGCGTGCGAGGAATCACTCGGCGGGTCCTCGCCCCGCCACAACGGCAAGACATTGATCCACGCGTGCAGTCGAAGGCCCCTGGCGTGGGCTTCGCGGAGCGCCACCCCAAGCGGGTCGTACCCGGGGTCCCGCCGGCCGCCCTCGCCCAGGATCCACTCTCCCCAGGGCTCTGTGGCGTTGGCGTAGAAGGCATCGAACGAGCCGCGGACCTGCCAGAAGACGTCGGTGACGCCGAGATCGGCGGCGTCGCGGATCGCCCGGACCACATCGCCCTCGGTCCTGGTGTCCCAGCGGGTGATCCAAAGGCCCACGAAGTGGCGAGGCGGGATCGCCGCGGTGGGTGAGGTGCTGTCGGGGACCCCGCCAATCGACCCGACCCCACAGGTCGTCAGGATGGGCAGGATGAGCCCCAGGATCCCCAGGCACGCCCAGATCGAGGCACTTTGTGAGTTGGTGCGCATCACTTTCTCCACTCGGCAATGTGAGCGGGTTCTGTTGAGGTATTGTGATGCCATGGCACGAGCGCTCTTGCTGGCCCCCATTCTCGCCCTCGCAACGGCGGGCCTGGCCCAGAATGTTCGGTTCTTCGACGACGGCGAGCACGCGCTGTGGGCCATCCAGAACGCGGGGGTGCAGGAGCCCTCCATCCCGCTGTTCTTCGAGGGCGAGCGTGTCGGCGACGGCGTTCAGAGGTTTGACATAATCGAGTGCTTCGATCGTGTCCCAGGCACCAACAGCTTCCCGCTCACCCTCGCCGACATCATCGCCAATGGCTACGTCCGCCCGCTGGTCCAACAGGGTGATGGATCGACCGCCTCCATCGGAACGTCGATTGTCAGCCAGCCGGGGTTTCGACTTCAGGGTGAACCCATCGACATCGTGCCCGACATGCTCCGCGCCGACGCCCGCCACGTGGGCGACACCCTCGAAATCACCGCCACAGGGCGGTATGGCGGGCGTGCAACCGTCAGTTCCACGCGCTCCTCGCGCGATCAACAGATTGGGCAGACGCGATTCACGATTGACCTGGTCTGGCGCGCCGACCAGCCGCTCGATCTGGCGGATAACGGCGAGGGCTTCGATGCGTTCCGCCTGTGCTGGCTCTCCAGCATGCTCGCCGACGCCGACGACGGCACCTACGACGCACGCTATCTCTCGATCCGCCCGCAATCAGGCCCCGCTTGGACGGTGCCCATCGACGACATCGACAGAGGACGCCACCTGTTCAAGCAACCGCGCGAGGTCGGTAT
Organism: uncultured Phycisphaerales bacterium; assembly: GCA_965371965.1. Classification (GTDB taxonomy): domain Bacteria; phylum Planctomycetota; class Phycisphaerae; order Phycisphaerales; family UBA1924; genus S146-42. The sequence continues at coordinate 6,966 of CBDVAM010000076.1, read as the reverse complement.
CGGCGACGCGGTTGTGCTCCTTAAAGACACGCTGGGAACCTGGAACCCCGGCAGCCCCACGATCGAGCTGCGCCTGCTGTCGCTGGAGGGGCCGATTCAGAGCATCGCCATCCAGGGATTCCTCGCCCAGACGCAGAATCCTAACGATGATTCTCTGAACATCTGGTTCGAGTGGGCCGACGCCCCCGACATCATCGCGCCCGGGACCACCATCCGCGCGTCCTTCGAGGTCATCGCGACCGATCCGACCGACCCGCCGGACACGAATCACGATCACGTCATCGACCGCAAGGACGCCTGGCGCGTGCTGCATCTGCAAGGGAGCACGCCCGCGCGCGATGACTTCGACGCCTACGCCGACGTGGACGCGTCGGGCGAAATCGACCAGGGCGACTACGACGCCGTCGTCGCGATGCTCGGGTTCCACCCCGCGGACATCAACGCCAGCGGTCGGGTCGATGGCGAGGATTTTTTCGCCTATCTGGACCTGTTCGCCGCCGGCGATTCCCGGGCGGACATCACGTCGAACGGATCGATCGACGCGGACGACTTCTTCGCGTATCTAGACCTGTTCTCGACTGCCTAGGACCGGTCGTGATCGACGTGAGCCGAATGCTCAGGCCGCGCGACTATTGGCGGTCCCCGGAACGAGCGATGTTTCCTCTTCGCACGCCTCGCCCTTTGCTCTGCTCCGCTGGAAGGCCTCGTGGGCCTCGCGGAAGCTGGAGAACATGCGCCGCGAGCGCCCGTTCATCTCGATCTCACCCTCGGTGCCGCGATCGGTCGAGTATCGCCCCTCCAATCGCTTGGGTCGCTTGGAGGGCACGTCGAGGACGAGCATGCCGGTGTGCCCGGTTTCTCGACCCTGCTTGGCGCTAGAGCGATAGATGGCCGCGATGCGGAACTTGCCGCCGCCGGCGGACAGCACGGCCGCCTCGAGCACCTCGGACGTGGACTCGCTGGTGAGCAGGCGGAGCCTGATCGACCCGTACCTCTGGCGGATGACCATGTAGGCCTCGATGGCCTGCAGCGTCTTGCCGGTGGTCGGGTCGGTCCAGTTGGATCGAAGCGTCGCGCCCCAGGTGCCGTGCAGGTCCGGGCGATCGACCCAGTTGCGGAGCATGGACTTGGTCCGCCAGAGGCGCGCGTCAAAGGCCATCCACGCGCCAAAGCCGAACACGCACGTCCAGGCAAACAGACTCGCCACGATGGTGGGTATCGCGATGCTGGATGGAATAAACAGCAACGCGGACGCGAGGATGGCCATCCCGATCAGGATCGCTGTCATATGACGCTCGTTCATCTTCCACCTCCTGAGACCGACCGACCGACGAGGGCAATCCCCATCTGAGAACATGGGAATCAACTGAGGATGATGCAAGCAATCGAGCTTGCCCATGTTCTCCAGCCGCCGCACACCCCGCATCGCGGTCCCAGAACGGACCCTCACCGCCGGACCCCGCTCGCACGATCACCCCAGACCGAGTGCATCGGCGACCGCGGGAGCAGGATTGAGCGACTTGCCCATGTGAGCCGCCGATCAGGCCCGCGGAGGGCAATCTATGGAACTGCGGACTCAGCTCAAGCGTGCGGGCATCCTGCTGGCGGTGGCGGCGACGACCGGGGCGGTCTTTACCGGACGCCCCGACTCGGCAGACGCCGCCAAGAACGTGGCGATCAACACGCCCATGGAACTCGGGCTGCTCGCCTGGAGCGAGGGACGCCTGCACGACGCCGACGGGTTCTTGCGCAGCGCCTGGCTGGTCGCGCCCAATCGCCACACGGTCGCACGCAGGCTCCGAGAGTTGCACGCCTCGCGAGGGTTCCGCCTGGGCATCGACGAGACGGCGATCGACGAGACTCTCGACCTTCTCGGCGACGGATTCCGACGGTACGAGACCCGCCACTTCATCGTCTTGAGCGATTGCGAGAGCTCGTGGACGCGTAACAAGGCGAGCATCCTCGAACGAACGCGTCACGAGTTCTTCCGATTCGCCGACCATCTGGGCCTGCCGGTGATCCCGCACGACAGCAAGCTCTTGTGCGTGCTCATCAACGATTACGATGCCTATCGGTCGTTCGCCCGCGAGAATGACGATCTGGACGCCCCCTGGATCGCCGGGCATTACGCGATCGACGCCAACCGCGTTGTGTTCTACAACGACCTCACCGGGCCGGCGTTCGAGCGGGCGTTCCAGACGCTCGAACGATACGAGACCGTCGCCGACGATCGACGCACCCAGGCCAACGGGTCGTCGGACCAGGTCTCGTCCTATGAGCTGCGCCAGAGCGCGACGGCGCTGCAGCGCGAGGCCGACCAACGCCGCCTCGACCTCGCGAAACAGGCCTCGCGCTTCGCGACCGCCAAGACCGTGCACGAGGCGGTGCACCTGCTGAGTTTCAATACCGGGGTGCAGGCGCCCAGCCGGGCATACCCGCTGTGGATCAGCGAGGGCATGGCCAGCAGCTTCGAGACCGACTCGACATCGAGGGCATTCGGCCCTCGCTTTCCCAGCGACGCGCGCGAGCAGACGTTCAAGCGCCTGCGCGACGAGGGCAGGCTCATCGCGTGGGACAGGCTCCTCCGCCTGACCAAGCCGCCCGCGGGCGAGGCGCCCGACGTCGAGGCGATATACGCCCAGAGCCACATGCTGTTCAGCTACCTCGCCCGGTTCGAGCCCGACAAGCTCGCGTCGTACATGCTCCAAGTCACCGGCGACACCTCGAAGGGCTCGGAGGGTCACTCGCGACTGTTCGGCGAGGTCTTCGGCCCGATCGACGAGATCGCCGCTCGCATCGATCGCCTCTGAGCAGACAGGAGCATCCCAGTCACGCGAGGCCCGTCGATCGGCTACGCTGGCGTCCATGGGATCAAGCCACGCACAATCGGTCGTCCTGCTCGCTCTCGCACTCTCGTTCGCTGCCCAGGCGCGTGCGCAAGAGGACGGGGAACCGGCGTCCGACGAAGCTCCAATCCAGGCGTCGATCGGTTCGGACGATTCCAATGACGCCGAGGCGTCCGGTGCGACCTTCTCGCTGCGGGCCAACACCGAGTGGATCTTCCCGGCGGATCTCGACGTGGGCGATGGCGAGGTCGCGATTGGGCGGGTCGGCGCGGGGATCGACGCGTCGTTTCGGATCGCTGACAAGAGCCGTCTGGGCATCAGCCTGGGCGAGGAGTTCAGCTTCTACGATTTTTCTGATGCGATGATCCTTCCCTCGGGCCTGGATCCGATCGACGACACCAGCGAGACCTCTCTGGGCGTCAACTTTATGACCCAGTTCAACGACCGCTGGTCCATGTTCGCCGGCCTCGGTCTGCTGGCCAGCGCAGAGACCGGGGCGGATTTCAGCGACTCGCTCACCTACTCGGGGCTGGCCATCGTCAACTACAAGCTCTCCGATCGGCTGACCTTCGGCAACGGCGTCCTGGTACGCACACGCCTCGAAGACGACGTCCTGATCCTTCCGGTCGGCACCCTCGATTGGAAGATCAACGACAAGTGGAATCTGGGCAACACCGGCGGGTCGGGCGGGGTCCGCGCAACACTCTCCTATCGATACAGCGACTCCTGGAGGTTCTTCGGCGACGCCGGCTTCGAGGGACGCGAGTTCCGCCTCGACGACGAGGGACCGATCCCCGACGGCGTCGCGCGAGATCAGCGTGTGCCGGTCGCCTTTGGCGCGGTCTTCACGCCGAACGACAATCTCACGGTCCATGTGCGCGCCGGAGGGCACTTCCTGCAATCGCTGGAGTTCGACGACTCCTCGGGCGACCAGATCGCCGACACCGACCTGGATCCCACGGGGTTTATCTCGTTTATGGTGTCGCTGAGGATGTAAGGTCAGCCACCGTCGTCTTCGAGCCGCGCAAGCATCCCCCGCGCATCCTCGCCCCCCACGATCGCCGCCCGCCTGGCGTACTCGATCGCCTTCTCGCGATTGCCCGCCCGCTCGTACAGGTCTGCGGTCTCCAGCGCAAGGTCCACGTTCGTCGCCTCGGCATCGGAACCGGCGGCAAAGATCTCGGCGACCTCGGCGAATCGTCCCATCGCCCCGTACGCCCCGCGCAGAACATTGCGGACATCGGCCCGGCGCAGCGCCTCGGGCTGTAGTCCATCCAACAGCTCGGCGGCGCCCTCGGGATCAACAAACGCGATCGCTCGAGCCTCCACCACGCGCCAGTCCAGCGACTCGGGATTGATCTCGCGTGCTCGCGCTATGTATCGCTCGGCGATCCGCCGATCGCCGTTCTTCAGCGCGATCTGCGCGAGCATGCCCCACGCGATGTCCGAATCCTCGTTGAGCGTGTGGGCCATGGTCAGGCTGGCGCGGGCCTCGTCGAACAACTCGGCGTTGAACTGCACGAGCCCCAGCTCCAGCGGATACCTCGCCTCGCTGGGATCGCCCCGCCGGGCCAGATCGAGGTGGATCAGCGCTTCAGCCGTCATGCCCGCCGAGTTGGCGCACAGACCAGCGAGATACGCGATATCCGGGTCTGACCCGCCCAGATTGATCGCCTGGACATACTGGGCATACGCCTCCTCGAACCGGCGCAACCCCTGGAGGACCTCGGCGTACCGGAGTCTCAGGTCCCGATCTCGGGGGTAGTCCTTGACCGCCGACGCCGCGACTCGCTCGGCGGCCTCCCAGCGATCCTCGCCCACGAGCTTCCCGATCCGCTGCTGGACCTCGTCGAGCGATTCTCCCGGCATGAGGTCCGCGCCCTGGCTTTCGCCCGCCCCAGCCGAGGCCAATCTGACGACGTACCACGACAATCCCGCCAGGACCCCGCCCAGCGCCACGATGCCGACCACGATTGCTTTGTTTCCCTGTCCTGCCATAGCCCACATTATCGGCTGAATACACTCGCTCTGCACCGAGAATCGACGAGGACGCCCTATGACCGATACGCCAGCCATCGCCGGCGAGATGCCCAAGACCTACGCCCCGGCCGACCACGAGGATCGGATCCGCGCGATGTGGAACGCCTCCGGGGCTTTCCATGGCGAGGCGGGGCCTGTTCTGCGTGGGGAAAAACCGCCCTATTGCATCCTGATTCCCCCGCCAAACGTGACCGCGCCGCTGCATCTGGGGCACGCGCTCAACAACACGCTCCAGGACGCCCTGATCCGGGCCCACCGCATGAAGGGCTACGAGGCCCTGTGGATGCCCGGCACCGACCACGCCGGCATCGCGACCCAGGCCATCGTCGAGAAACGCCTGCTCGCGGAAGAGGGCAAGAAGCGGACGGATTACAGCCGCGAGGAGTTCATCGCACGCGTCCAGGCGTGGAAGGACGAGTACGAGGCGACCATTACCGACCAGCTCAAGCGATTGGGCGCATCGTGCGATTGGGAGCGCCAGCGGTTCACGATGGACCCGGTGTGTGCACGGGCAGTGCGCGAGGCGTTCTTTCGGTTGTTCAAGGCGGGGCTGATCGATCGCGGCAAGCGCCTGGTGAACTGGGACCCGGTCCTTCAGACCGCACTGGCAGATGACGAAGTGGAGATGAAGGAGGTCAAGGGGACGTTCTACTACCTGCGGTATCCACTCGTGCATCCCTCGACCAACGAGGACGACCCCAAGGACTGCCAGGAGGTCGCCTGGAACGAACTCGCGGCCCGGGGCTATCCGGGTGCCGAGAAGATGCCCGGCGAGGAGGTCGCCTGGCTCACGGTCGCGACGACGCGCCCGGAGACCTATCTCGGCGACACCGCCGTGGCCATCAGTCCGAAGGATCCGCGTGCGGGTTCCCTGCGGGGGCTCATGGTGCAACTGCCGATCGTCGGGCGGGTCATCCCTGTCATCGAAGACGATTACGTCGTTCTCCCGGACCCAGAGTCCAGCGATCCGAAGGCGAAGTTCGCCACGGGGTTCTTGAAAGTTACGCCGGCGCATGATCCCAACGATTACTTGATTGGCACGCGCCATGATCTCGAGCTGATCAATGTCATGGCACCCGACGCGTCGATCTCCGATGCGCACGGCTGGGAACGCGAGGCCAACGACGAGGGCGGGCATGTGTTCGTCGGCAAGAGCCGCGAGGAGGCGCGCGAGCTGGTCGTCCGCGAGTTCGAGGCTCGGAATCTGCTTGAGGCCAAGAAGCCGTATGCGCACAGCGTGGGGCACTCGGACCGCAGCAAGGTGCCTATTGAACCGTATCTGAGCGATCAGTGGTATGTGAGGGTGACCGATGATCGGCTGGTGGGAGAAGCGCAGCGGGCGCTGGCGTTGGATCAGAGGTCGACCGAAACCTACACACGAGCCCGAAGCGCAAGCGAGGATGGAGAGGGCAAGACGCTCACGGAAACCGACGGCACGATCGATGCGCCGGGTGCCAAGAAGACCCTCGCTCGCGCTTCGGGCTCGTCTGCTGCGGGTGATTCGGGCGATCACACGATGCGGTTCTACCCCTCGCGCTACGCCAAGACCTACGAGGCCTGGCACGACAATCTGCGAGACTGGTGCATCAGCCGCCAGCTCTGGTGGGGGCATCGGATTCCGGTGTGGTTCGCCGAAAGAAACGAGAAGCACGCCTTAGAAGTATTCGCCGATTGCTTCGCAGATCTCGATGAGTTTGTGGCGATGGAGGTAGATACGGGCGTGCTTGCGTGCACAAGTAGTCCCCAACTGGCCGAGGCTCTCAACCACCTATCGAGGTGGCTCGAAGACCCAAACAGCGATCCGGACCCCTCGCTCTCCGGACGATTCGAACTCGAAGCTCTCCAGAGTTGTCGCGAAAACGTCGGACGAGTTCACCAAGACCCCGACGTCCTCGACACATGGTTCAGCTCGGCCCTCTGGCCCATCAGCACCATGGGCTGGCCCGACCCGGCACAATCCCCCGAGTTCGCCGGCCTGCTCGAGGCCTTCAACCCCTCCAACGTCCTCAGCACCGGGCGCGACATCATCACGCTCTGGGTCAGCCGCATGGCGATGTTCAATCGGCTCCTGTTGAGCGAC
>CBDVAM010000075.1:0-16202 GCA_965371965.1 uncultured Phycisphaerales bacterium | reverse complement strand
CGATCGGGGGGCTGCTGGGGCTCTCGTCCACGATGTCGGCCTCGACGATTGTTGAGCCGCCGGCGGACGATGAGGGCACGATCGAGCTGACCCCCGCCGAGATCGCCAAGATGATGGCGGCACGAGGTGGGGGCGGGAACGGTGAGGACGGCGACAGCAAGGACAAGTTCCCGAAGTTCGAGGATGTCTCCAAGGACTTCCGCAAGGTCGTCTCGACGACCGACGGTTCGGGGTATTACAACCTGTGGGTGCGCGACAAGGACGGGCAGATGCTCGGCGAGCTGCCCCGGGGGTTTGAGTCCAAGCGCCAGTTCTTTGCCATGACCGTGGGCGGGGGCGAGGACTACGCGGGGTTGCAGCAGGGCGATATCTACTGCTACTGGAAGCGGTACGACAAGCGTGTCGCATTGATGGCTCCGCAGATCGCCCGCAAGAGCAGCGGCGACGCCGAGAGCCGCAGCAGTGTCAGCCGGCTCTTCACCGACAGCGTGATCCTGGATGTCCCGATCGTGTGCATGGGTCCCAGTGGTCAGCCTGTGATCGACATGGACGCGCTGCTCTTGGGCAACGCGACAAAGTTCTTCGGGTTTGGCGCCTCGGGCCTCAACTCGCGCCTGGCGACGGTCTCCAAGGCCAAGGCTTTTCCTGAGAACGTGGAGATCGCGTTCGAGGTTCCTGCATCGGGCGGGGTGTTGAAGATCTATCACTATTCGATCAGCGACGTGCCGCGCCGATCGAGCTACAAGCCGCGCGAGGCCGACGCGCGTGTCGGGTTCTTCACGACGGTGCACATGGACCTTGGCGAGATGGAAAGAGGGGAGATGTGGAAGCGGTCCATCAACCGCTGGCATCTTGAGAAGCGTGATCCGAAGCTGAGGCTGAGCCCGCCGAAGGAGCCGATCGTCTTCTATATCGATCACTCGACGCCGGTGCGGTATCGCCGGTATGTGAGGCAGGGTCTGGAGTATTGGAACAAGGCGTTCCGCGAGGTGGGGATCGACGGGGCGATCGAGGTTCGGTTCCAGGACGCCCAGACCGGTGCGCACATGGAGAAGGACCCCGAGGACGTTCGCTACAACTTCATCCGCTGGCTGAGCAACGGTGCGGGCACGGCGATCGGCCCGAGCCGGGTGCATCCCGAGACCGGGCAGATCCTTGATGCGGACATCGTGCTGACCGACGGGTTTATCCGCGGGTTTTACACGCGGTTCCACGACATCATCCCGGATATCGCGATGGAGAACTTCACGCCGCAGACGATGGCGTGGCTGGAGCGCAACCCTCGTTGGGATCCTCGGATCCGTCTGTTGCCGCCCGCCGAGCGTGAGCGAGCGATCATGCTGCGTGCCGCGCGTGGCCCGCAGCCGATGGGCGGGCACCCGGCGGCGAACGTGATGACCGCGATCCTGGGCGACGAGCTCTACGACGGGCTGGGTGGTCGGGTGAGCCAGCAGAACGGGTTTTGCATGTGTGCCGAGGGCAAGGCGATGCAGATGAGCCTGCTGCGGATGCACCTGGAGATGCTCGATGGGCTTGATGAGGTTCCTGCGCAGCCCGATCTGTCGCCGGAGGTATTGGAGAAGATCAAGAAGCAGCTCGAATCGAATCCCGAGTTGATGTCGCAGCTTCCTGAGGACCTGCGGGCCCGCATGAACGGCGAGCAGCCCGAGGACGATGCGGATGAGCCCGAGGATCCCGAGGAGGACGCGGACGAGGACGCGGACGCGGACGAAGACGCGGACGACGAGCCCGAGGAAGATCTCCTCGATGGGATTCCCGAGAAGTTCGTCGGTCCGCTGCTGGCCGATCTGGTGGCTCACGAGGTCGGCCACACGCTGGGCCTCCGCCACAACTTCAAGGCATCGAGCATCCAGACCATCGGAGAGATCAACACCGAGGCGATGAAGGACCAGACCTGGGGCGCGAGCGTCATGGACTACAACGGGTTCAACATCCGTGTGGAGTCCGGCGAGGTGCAGGGCAACTTCTCGATGACCGACATCGGACCCTATGACCTGTGGGCGATCGAATACGGCTACACGTTCGACGATCCAAAGAAGGTTGCGACACGCGTCGCCGAGGGCGACAAGCCATACGCGACCGATGAGGACACATGGGGACCGGATCCGCTGGCGCAGCGCTGGGATCTGGGCGCCGATCCGCTCGAGTACGCCAAGGAGATGATTCGCCTCAGCGAGTGGCATCGCGGGCGGATCCTCGACGAGTTCGTGAAGGACGGCAAGAGCTGGTCGGAGGCCCGGCGTGCGTACGGCATCACGCTCAGCCAGCAGATTCGTGCGATGAGCATGATGAGCAAGTGGATCGGCGGGTCGTACATCCATCGCGACAAGAAGGGCGACCCGGATGCGAGGCCGCCCACCGTTCCGGTGGAGGTCGAGAAGCAGCGTGAGGCCTTGAGCTTCATCATCGAGCACGCGTTCAACGACGAGGCGTTCGGGCTCAATCCCAAGCTGCTGCGCCACATGGTGAACGACCGCTGGTGGGACGAGGGCGGGATGAGGGCGATCTTCGATGATCCGGCGTGGCCCGTGCACGATCGGGTGATGGGCATCCAGGCCTCGGTGCTGACGATGGTCATGAACCCCTCGACGCTGGGGCGCGTGTTCGACAACGAGCTCCGCGTGGACGCGGACGACGACGCCGTGACGGTGCCCGAGGTGATCGACAGCGTCTATGCCGATATCTTCAGCGAGCTGGACGCCACGCCCAACGGCAGGCGGTTCACCGCTCGCGATCCGATGATCTCGAGCCTCCGGCGGAACCTCCAGCGAGAGCTGATCGATCGGCTGATCGATCTGAGTATTTCTGGGGACGCGTCGGGTGCCGCGGGGCGTGCGATCGCGAATCTCTCGACGATGAAGCTCCGCCAGCTTTCTGAGCGTCTGGGCGAGTTGACCGCGGCTCGCGGGGCTCGCAACCTCGACGCGTACACGCTCGCGCACCTGGGCGAGAGCAAGGTCCGCATCGAGAAGGCCCTGGACGCGCAGTACATCTACAACATGCCCGAGATGGGCGGATTCTCGAACCCGTTCGCGGGGTTGTTTGGTGCTGAGCAGCGCCAGGCTGGAAACTGAACTCGCCCGACAGTGCATGACCAAGGGCCGCCCCATCGATGGGCGGCCCTTTTTTTCTGGAATAGTGGGGGGGGGGGCCGCGCCACCTCAGCGGTGGTCTTGGTGGATGCTCTGATCCGAATCATCTCGAACGCGCATCCCCCGGCGAACCGAGAGCCCCAGCACGAGCAGGGCGGCCACACCAATGCCAGCGGCGACGAGTTGCATGCGCGAGAGTGACGCCCAGTCATCGGCGTCGGCGTGCCCGGGTAGGAGCGAGAGGCCAACGAGCGTGATCGAGAAACTCAGTCGCCCCACGACGCTCTGCAGACTCACATACGTCGCGCGATGGGCTCGGTCGATGCGCGGCGTCACCGCCGCGTTCACCGGCGCTGTCATCATCGCACGTGGCACGCTGCGCAGCAGCACGAGCACGAGCACGAGTGGATGCAGCACGAGGCCCATCGCGGCGATGACGCCTGTCTGCAACGCCATCGCGGCTAGCAGCGCGCCGCCAAGACCAAGGCGTTTGCTGATGCGCACGCTCCGCCCCGCGACGAAGGACGCGATGAGCATCACGATCGCCATGTGGACCCCCGCGATCAGCGGCGTGCCCCGCCCCAGCAGATCGATCCGGTCGCCGAGCAGTCGTATATACGGCTGGTAGAACTCGTACGGGACGTGGTTCAGCACGACCATCAGCACACTGAACGCGAAGATCCACGCGAGGGTCGGCTGGCGCAGGTATTTGACGCACGCGCGGAGCTGGCGGGCGAACCCCGCCGCGAGCAGCGATCGGCTCTCGTGCGTCGTGGGCTCGCGAAAGAGGATGACGATGGCCAGCATCGCGACCGTCGCGATCGCAGACAACCCGTAGGCGTAGCGAAGGTCGACGAGGCCCACGGCTCCGCCGGCGAGGGCCGCGACCGCCGAGCCGATGAACCCGACGCGCGACACATGCGCCTCGCGGGGCGCGTACTCCGCCTCAAGGCCCATGGCCGCCAGCGAGTCATAGTGGAAGGACGCGTCGGTCCCGGAGTTGAACGCGATGCCCATGGCGAGCAGGACTTGGGCGACACTGAAGATCGCGAATATCGGTACGCCGTCGATTCCCGTGCCGAAGAAGAACAGCAGGTACCCCGCGAGGAACGCCAGCGACGAGATGAGCAGCGTGACCCTGCGACCCACGACATCGGAGAAGAACCCGGACGGCACCTCGAGCAGAACCACCGCTACATAGTAAATCGCCTCCAATCGCAGCACCTGCGAGACCGTCAGGTGCTCGTTGAAGAACAGGAAGAACACCGGCATCCAGAAGAAGCAGTTGAACAGGCCCGCGTACCATGGATAGAGCGCGATGTTGCGCGCCAGGTGCTTGTTCTCGACAGAATCTGGCGTCGTTGCGTCCATCGTAAAGAGCATCCCCCCAGAGCACGCGCCTTACTACTCGTGAGCGAGGATAGGCTGGAGGAACACCCGCAGGAACGGGCTGGCACATGCCGGCTGGGCAGCGGATCAGTGGGGCGCGATCGCGAATCTCTCGACGATAGAGCTCGGCGAGGTCTGCGAGCGCCTGGGCGAGCTGGTTGTGGCTCGCGGGGCACGCATTCTCGACGCGTACAGGCTGGCGCACCTCGGTGAGAGCAAGGTCCGCATCGAGAAGGCCCTGGACGCGCAGTACATCTTCAACATGCCCGAGATGGGGAGGGCTCGAACCCGCTCGCGGGGTTGCGCGGGGCTGAGGAGCGAGGCCAGGGACGCTGATACTGGCTGAATGGACCTTGATCAAGGGGGTCGCCCACAGGGGCGACCCCCTTTTCGCTATCATGCCCGACCGGGAATCTCGCTTGTGCGGAACTTCTGCTGGACTTTTAGATTTGATACGCCAACCTTAAATACCGTGGGATGGAGTACCTTCGATGTATTCCGGACAATATCGGGCCATACCTTGATCAACTTCCAGGCCCAGTCATCCCATCCCAAATTTGTCCAGCCACTGGCTAAGAAGACAAACATCACGTTGCAGGACTTCAGAATCTGTTGCTCGGCGGGATTCCGCAGTATTCGACCGTCTCCAGCAATGATAACAGGCTTCTCGCTCCACTTGCCGATACTCGCTATCCACTCAGTGTCTGGAGTCCCCTGCTCAAAGAAATCGGCGTGAGCACGAATTTCGTTCGCCTGATCGAATATCTCAAGCATTCGAGCCGCTGGCGTCGGGATGTTCTCGTCGGTAAAGAAAATCACGCGGCTTGAAGAAACTCATTCTCAAAGCTAACGGCATCTAGGACGTTTCTCGGCGTGATGCAGTAGAGATCGGCGACCAAGTCAGCATCCCGTCCGTTAGCTAAGAATTGGCGTGCGATTACGAAGGTTGTAGTTCCAGCGCCAGAAACGGTCGGTTTACCGAGTCCGATTCCTGGATCAACAACGACACCATTTGAGATTCGCCATCGCCGGGCCAATTGCGATTCGTGTTCATACTCAATCTGCTTGAGCTTGGGTGCCATATATTTTGGAAACCATCGCTGCCCACCAACAACTTCGGCAAGTTCTTCGTCTCCTATCTCATTTGCTGTGTCAGTCAGAATAGACTGGCCATCTGTGAAAATAGTCGAGTGACAGAATGGATGGGGAGTCGAGAGGGCCTTGCGCAAGACGCTATGAGCGACACGTATTTGTTGCAATGACACACCGCTTCTGCGAAGCTCTCCAACGACCCACACATCGATCATGTCGAGAAAACTGACGGCATAGCGATGGTCCACCACACGGTGGTCTGAACGAAAGAAGCCGCGACGTGAATGCGCTGAAAGAAACCAGGACCTAATCGTATTTGCATGTACCCGGGTGTACAACGCGGCCTCTGGCACGCTATAGGCACCTTTGCCTATTCCAGATTGTGCCTTATTCAGTACCGGTGCCATCTGACCCCGTCCTTTCAGTGTGTGCCGAGCTGGAACGCCCTCGGAACCCGCACAGGACTCGGGCCATTATACTCATGGCCGTGATGGCGTGCAATCCTGAAATGGACCGATCTGGGCGAGTGCCCAACGCCGAGCATTCGCGTCAGCCTCCAAGATGTCGGACAGGGACTCGACCGGAGACGTCGGGACTTGCGTGAGGGATTCCTGGACGACCGCGGCGATACCCAAGAAGCTGAGCTTGCGACGTAGAAACGCCTGCACCGCGATCTCGTTGACGGCGTTGAAGATCGCCCCGGCGGTCCCGCCACGTCGCATGACCTCGCGCGCGAGCGAGATGCCGGCAAACCGGGTCTCGTCAATGGCCTGAAAGCTCAGATCGCCCATCGAGCGGATGTCGAGGGCTTCGATGCAGGCGGGGGCGCGCAGCGGGTGCGAGACCGCCTGCTGAATAGGCAGGCGCATGTCGGGCTTAGAGAGTTGCGCGAGCATTGAGCCGTCGGTGGTCTCGATCAGCGCGTGGACGAGGCTTGTCGGCTGGATGATCGCGTCGAGTTGGTCGGGCGAGAGATCGAACAGCCAGCGGGCCTCGATGAGTTCCAGGGCCTTGTTCATCAGGGTCGCCGAGTCGATGGTGTTCTTGGGGCCCATTGACCACGTCGGGTGTTGCAGGGCTTGCTCGGGGGTGACGTTTCGGAGCTGATCGGCGGGGAGGTCGCGGAACGGCCCGCCCGACGCGGTCAGTGTGAGGCGTGCGACGCCGGGCGGCGCTGGGGACGGCGGGGTGTAGGTTGAGTCGAGCGATTGCATGAGCTGCCACGCCGCGGCGTGCTCGCTGTCGATCGGCAGGATGCGCGAGCCGCTGTTTCTGGCGGCGGGCATGACGATCTCGCCGCCGGCGACGAGGGTTTCTTTGTTCGCCAGGGCGATATCGTGTCCCAGTTCGATCGCCGCGAGCGTGGGGGCGAGTCCGGCGCTGCCGACCACGGCGCACACGACCAGGTCGCAGGGCACGTCGCGGACGAGGCGTTCGGCGGCGTCGGGTCCTTGTCTGGCGGTGACGCCGGGGGGGAGGTCGATCGCGTCGTCTGGGTTTGCTATCGCGATCTGTGTGACGCCGAGGGTGCGGGCCTGATCGGCAAGGGCTTGGCCTCGTGATCCGGTGGCAAGGGCGACGATTTCAATGCGATCCTCGAATCGGCCCTGTTCGTGGAGGCGGTTGAGGTGATCGATCACGGCGACGGTCTGGACGCCGATCGATCCGGTCGAGCCGAGGATGGTCACCCGACGCGTCGCCATCTCTAGCGGTCTTTCGGTCGCTTGGCGAGGTCGCTTGGCGAGAGGCGACGCCGGCTTGCGCCGTACAGGGTTCGTGGGGGGGGCGCATTGTTCTTGTCGCCCTCCGGAGATCCTGCGGTCGAGGCCTTGGAACTCCTTGAGGTCGTTGATCTGGTCCGGGTCCTGGGCTGTGAGTCTGGGGCTTGCGATCTGGGCTTGGATTCGACGGCGGCATCGCGTTTGTCGCCGGCGTCGGGCGCGGCGCTCGAATCGGATGTGCTTGCAGCCTTCTTGCGAGACCGGCGACGGCGGGGCTTCTTCTTGGTCGTTGCGGGCTGGGCGGATTCCTCGCTGGAGTCGTCCGAAGCGGTAGGCTCGGCGGGCAGCGAGGATTCGGTATCGGGCGGGGCTGTCTGCTGGTCGTCGGTTGATTCACTTGAGGTGCCGCTGGTTGCTCTGGATCGCTTTCCGCGTCGGCGCCGGCGCTTCTTCTTCACAGGTCCGGCGTCGTCGGTGCCCTCGGAGGTGGCGGCGGGGTCCTCCTGGGACACCTCGGGCTGTGGCGGGGCCTTGGCGGCACTGGCGGGTTCTTCACTCTCGGAAACGGTTGCGCCGACTTCGGACGGATCGGCGGAAGAACTGCGTCTGCGCCGTCTGCGCCGTCGCTTCTTCTTCGTGGGCGACACATCCTCCAGGTCTTCGTCGTCGGAGGGAACATCGGCAAGCAACTCGATGTCAGATATCGGCGGCTCTTCGATCTCAAGGGGCTCGAGTTCGGGCGTCTCTTCGGCGGGATCCACCGCCCATGCGTCGCCGCCCTCGGTCCAGGGCGCGAGCATCTCGTCGGTCTTCGGCTTTCGGCGTCGATCGAGCTTCAGGTCCGATCCCTGCTCGTCATAGACGTAGATCGTGAATCGATCGATCGCGATGGCCTCGCTCACCCGCACGTCCACCGTCTTGCCCATCGCCCGCTCGAGGCGGGTGATCGACTGGCGGCGAGAGCTCAGCAGCTCGCTGGCGAGCCTTGGCGAGACAACCAGCTCGGCCCGTTTCGCCTTGTCGTGGGCGAGCACGCTCTCGATCTCGCGCAGGGCGTCCACGGCGACGCTCGCGGGCTTCTGCACGAGTCCGCGCCCGTGGCAGGTGGGGCACTCGACAAAGTGCGTCCGCTCGTGGCTGGAGCGCTGGCGCTGGCGGGTCATCTCGAGGATGCCGAAGTTGCTGATCGGCAGGATCGTCGAGCGGGCCCGGTCGCGCTTGAGGCGGTCGCGGAACCGCTGCTCGATCTTCTTGCGGTTCGAGGAGATCCGCATGTCGATCAGGTCGTTGATGACCAGCCCGCCCAGATCGCGCAGGCGGAGCTGGCGGCAGATCTCGTCGACCGCCTCGAGATTCGTCTGGTAGGCATTGGTCTCGGCGTCGCGGGCGCTGCGGCTCTTGCCCGAGTTGACGTCGATGGCGACCAGGGCCTCGGTCTCGTCGATTACCAGGCGTCCGCCGCTGGGCAGCGGCACGTCGTGGGCGTGCATCGCCAGCACCTGCTCCTCGACGCCGAAGGCGTGGTACATGGGTGCCTTGCCCTTGTACTGCATGAGCTTGACCGATGCGCGGGGGGCGACGATCTTCATGAAGTTCGCCGCCCGGGCCAGGGCGGATGGATGGTCGATGACCACCTGATCGATCTCGGTCGTCAGCCAGTCGCGCAGGGCGCGGACGAGCAGATCGCTCTCGGCGTACAGCGGGCGCGGGCCCTTACCGGTCGCCAGGCGTTTGTCCATGTCCTTCCACAGACGCTGGAGGTAGGCGAGGTCGCGCTTGAGTTCGGTCTTGTTGCGTTCGAAGCCGGCGGTCCGCAGGATGAACCCGAAGCCCTCGGGCAGGTCGAGCTGGTTGAGGATGTCACGCATCTGCTTGCGCTGGTCCTCGTCCTCGACCTTGCGGCTGACGCCGACGCGGTCCATCTGGGGCATCATCACGAGGTAGCGCCCGGGGATACTCAGATAGCTCGTGACCGTGGGGCCCTTGGTCCCCACGCCCTCCTTGAGCACCTGGACCACGACCTCCTGGCCCTTCTTGAGGCACTGCTGGATCGGCGGGCGGTCGCGCCTGGGCGTCTTCTTGCCGACACGCTCGGTTGTCTCGTCGTCCTGGCCCGGGAAGTACATCGGGTGGAGGTCCGAGACGTGCAGGAATCCGGCGTGCTTGATCCAGAAATCGACGAACGCCGCCTGGATCGCGCTCTCGACGTTCTTGACCTTGCCGACGTAGATGTTGTTGACGCGGCTGATGTTCTGGGTGGGCTCGGCGTGGTATTCCTCGAGCTTTCCGTCCTCGAGGATCGCGACCCGGCATTCCTCGCCGGGCACGTAGTTGATCAGCATCTGGGTTTTTGGCATCGAAACTCCGCGCGGCGGATCGATCGATCCGGCCGCCGATGAACCCGGCGGGATCCTCAATGTCGTCGGGACGCGAGCGCTGAGGCCGATGACGGCGGGCGAATGTCTCGCCTACCGGAACCTGCGACTGCGACGCCCGCCTCCGGCGCGCCCGGGGGCGCTCTACAGGGGCGGGTCTGTCCCGGCGGAGGCCCGCCGAGAAAGGCTCTTGCCGTTGGGCTACTCGGCGGACCGTCCGTCGAATGCCTCGGGCACTATCTTCCGCGCCCGATCACGAAGAAATGTCGCGATCTCGGGCGCTGAATCCAGCGTCAACGCCTTGTCGGCGATGCGCTCGCACGTCCGGATATCGACCGATCGGACGGCCCGCTTGAGGGCCGGGATCGAATCCGGGGTCGCCGAGAGCGTACGCACGCCCAGCCCCATCAACAACAGGGCGAACTCAGGATCGCCCGCGGACTCCCCGCAGCACGAGAGCGGGATGGAGTGATTCTGGGCGGCCTGGACGATCTGGCGGATGAGTTGGAGGATTGCTGGGTGGGTTGGCTGATAGAGGTGGGCGACCCGCTCGTTGGTGCGATCGACGGCCAGGGTGTACTGCACGAGGTCGTTGGTGCCGATGCTGAAGAAATCGACCTCGCGGGCGAACTGCTCGCTGAGAAGGGCCGCCGAGGGCACCTCGACCATCATCCCCACCGGGGGTGGGTTCTCGATTTTGTCGCCCTCGTCGCCCAAGTCCTCGATCACGTCGTGCACGATCAGGCGGGCTCGCCGGAACTCCTCGATCGAGGTGATCAGCGGGAACATGATCCGCAGCGGGCCCAGACGCGACGCCCGCAGAATTGCCCGCAGCTGGATCTTGAACGGTCCCAGGCGGTGGAACGACAGGCGGATGCTGCGGCAGCCCAGGAAGGGATTGCGCTCGGGGATCTCCTCGCGCGATTGGGTGTGCTTGTCTGCGCCCAGGTCGAGGGTACGAATGGTCAGCGGGGCACCGTCCAGGAGTTCGACGCAGCGGGCGTAGCTGGCGAATTGCTCTTCCTCGGTGGGCTCGGTCGAGCTGGTCAGGTACAGAAACTCCGTCCGGTAGAGCCCCACGCCCGAGCCGCCCAGGCGCAACACGTCGCGGATCTCGTCGGGAAACTCGATATTCCCGTGCAATCCGATGGCGATGCCGTCGGTGGTCTCGGCGTCGAGCCCGGCGAGTTCGTCGAGCGTGAGCTGATACGTCTTGCGGAGCTCGATGATCTTCTCGAACTCGGCGAGAGCCGCGGTGTCGGGGCTGATATGCACATGGCCAGTGTCGGCGTCGACGATGAGCGTGTCGCCGCTCTGGATCGACTTGGTTGCTCCACGGCACCCGACCACCGCGGGCAGGTGCAGCGCCTTGGCGACGATCGCGGTGTGGCTGGTCGGGCCTCCCAGCACGGTCACTATCGCCGATGCCCCGGCTCTTCCGGCTTCGATCGCCTGCGTCGGCGTCAGGTCGCGTCCGATGACGACGAGGCCCTTGAGATCGCCCATGGCGCCGGGCTGGCCGCCGACCAGGTTGGAAACCAGGCGATCGGAGAGATCTCGAACATCGTCGGCCTTTGTCTGGAACATGGAGTCTGGGCTGGCGGCGAATCGGCGTTCCCATTGGCCGAAGACCTCGCTGACGGCGTACTCGGCGCTGACTTGCTCATCTCGGATCATCGCGCGCACGGGGGCGACGAGTTCCTTGTCCTGGAGCATGCCCAGGTGGAACAAGAAGACGCGGGCGGCCTCGTCGCCCATGTCCTTGCGGGCCCGCTCGTGGGCCTGCTTGAGCGAGTCGACCGCGGCGACGCTGGCGTCCTCGAATCGCCACAACTCCTTGTCGATCTGATCCTCGGGGACCGTCCGCCTGGGCATGCGTCGGCTGCCGGCGTCGAAGACGATCGCCCGCCCGATAACGACGCCTTTGGAAACCGCGATGCCCTGAAGAGTTGCCATGATCTTGTCGTCGAATGGTCTGGTATTTCCCCACGGGCCGCCCCAGGGGCCTGCGGCATGGTAGGGAATAGACCAGCGACGCGGTCTTGGGTGATCGCTTGACTTTCGGTGTCGGGTTTGCTCTAGTTCACAGAGCGAGGCCGGGATCGAGAGGTGAGAGTGATCACCCCGCCGGTCGGTTCCAGAGCTCCGCGAACGAGACCTTTGCACGAGATGGTGTCATGAAGACGCTTACGGGCATATTGCAGATGCCGAAGCGCGCCGAAGGGCGCATTCGCCAGCTCAACGGCTCCATGGTCGTTGAGCGCGATGACGATCCGTTCTTGCCGATCGCCCTGACCGAGGCGTTCGACCTCCGCGACGGGCTCGAGCTCACCGTCGAGGTCGTGGAGCGACGGCCCAAGCGTCGGCGGGGCAGGGGGCCCAGGAACCCGCGCGCGGTCGTCGATCAGATCATCGCGATCGAGGGTATGGACCCCGAGGCTTTCAAGGACCGCCTGGTCTTTGAGGAGCTCACGAGCATCGATCCCCAGCCCCGCCTGACGCTGGAGTATCCGGGGTGTCCGGTGGCCTGCCGCCTGATCGACCTGTTCTGCCCCATCGGGCGCGGGCAGCGCGGCCTGATCGTCAGCCCGCCCAAGGCCGGCAAGACGATTCTGCTCAAGCAGATCGCAGAGGGCATCCTCCACAATCACAAGGACGTGTCGGTGTTCATGCTCCTGGTCGACGAACGCCCCGAAGAAGTCACGGACTTCCGTCACAGCTTCACCACCGGCGACCATCCCTGGGAACCCGACCGGGTGCGCATCCTCGCCAGCAGCAACGACCACGACGTCGAGCGGCATATCTCCGTCAGCCTGATGTGCATGGAGCGGGCCAAGCGGATGGTCGAGGCCGGCCAGCACGTCGTTGTCCTGCTGGATTCACTGACCAGGCTCGGGCGGGCGTTCAACCGCTCCAAGCAGCACTCCAGCAGCGGACGCACGATGTCCGGCGGGATCGATTCCAAGGCGCTCGAGGTCCCCAAGCGGATCTTTGGCGCCGCCAGGAACACCGAGGAGGGCGGGAGCCTGACGGTGCTGGCGACGTGCCTTGTGGATACCGGCAGCCGGGGCGATCAGCTGATCTTCGAGGAGTTCAAGGGCACGGGGAACATGGAGCTGGTGCTGGACCGCAAGGTCGCCGAGCGCCGGATCTTCCCCGCGATGGACCTCGCCGGCAGCGGGACCCGCAAGGAAGACAAGCTGCTGGAGCCGCGGGCGCTGGAGACCATGACGGCGCTGCGTCGGCGGATGATGAGCATGCCCCCGCCGCTACAGATGGAGCAGCTGCTGGCGGCGATGGCGCGGTTCAAGACGAATGCGGATCTGGTGGGGTCGGGCTAGTCAGCAGACTAGCCTGAATCGGAAACGCGCTAGCATCCCGCTGCAAACAGATCCAGATAGGCGAAGAAGTCCTCGGCGTCGATGTCGCCGTCGGCGTCGATATCTGCCTCGTTCTCACCCGCTGCGAACAGATCGAGGTATATGAAGAAATCGTCGGCATCGAGCGAGCCGTTTCCGTCGAGGTCGGCCGCGCACCCGCCGCAGCCGAGGTCATAGACGTAGATCGAGCCGGAGTCGACGCCTCGGTCATTGTCGCCGTCGGCGCCGATCACGGCGATTCCGTTGCTCAGGTCCAGCGATCGCCCGAAACTGTCGGCGTTGCGTCCGTCCTTTATCAGGATCTCGTAGGCGGAGTCCCATGTGCCGTCGACTCGCGCATTGACCTGGGCGCTGCCGGGGGTCTCGTCATTGATCCAGAAGCTGCCCGCGAGTGCGATGTCGCCCTCGATGGCGACCGAGCTTGCGTACCACTCCTGTGTTGTCTGTTCAACCGAGTGGAGCTTGGCTTCTTCGGTCCAGACCTGGTTCTCGAGGCGGAACACGTACGCGGCGCCGTAGTTCAGTGGGTGCCAGAACGGGGAACCGATCAGCGCGGTCTGGCCGTCGAGTTCGATGAACCTGCCGAAGTGGTATCCGGTGTTGCGATCCGAGGCGGTGAGTTTAGCGGTCTGGGTCCACACCTCGCCTATGCGCTCGAAGACATAGACCGCGCCCGCGTTGGAGCCCCCCTCGTCGTGCTGATACGCGCCGACGATCACCCGATCGCCGCTGATGGCGACGTCGTGTCCGAACTCGTCACCCGCGACGCCGTCGCTCGCGAGCAGCTTGGCCTGCTCAACCCATGTGTCACCATCTCGAACGAAGATGTACGCCGCGCCGGCGTCGGCTCCGCGTTCATCTTCGCGATGGGCCGAGGTAATGATCGTGTCGCCATCGATGTCGACGCGCCAGCCCAAACGATCGGTCCCGCCCGCATCCGAGGCCTTGAGCATGATTGTTTGCACCCAGGTATTCCCGTCGCGTTCGAAGACGTAGGCCGCGCCCGAGTCACTCCACATGGTGTCCTCGTTCTGCGCTCCGACCACGATCGTGTCGCCGCTCACGCTGACGGATCGCCCGAAGTGATCGAAGGATCCTCCGTTGTCGGGGATGAGCTTGAGCGTCTCGGTCCAGGTGCCACCGATCCGCTCGAAGACGTAGGCGGACCCGGACTGGCTACCGCGGGGTGCGTCCCAGACGGCCCCGGAAACGATGACGCCACCATCGATACCGACGCTGAGCCCGAAGAAGTCGCTGGCGGTGCCATCCGAGGCGGTGAGCTTCTGGATAAATGAGGGCTCGCATTGCGCCATCGCGGCCGCTTGCAACCCACATGCGATAATCAAAGCGTCAAGCCGCATGGTCTGCTCCTTCGCTCAGTTTCAGGTGCCGGCGGGCGTCGAGTGTCGACTCGCTTGGGGCCGCCGGCAGCAGCGCGCTCCGGAGGACCGCGTGACTGCCCATATGGAGATAGGGCGTGATGTGGGTCTGCTGTTCCAGCAGATGCGAGAACGCGAGGGTAATTTCGAGGGATTGAGCAGAATCGTGATAGGAATGGTCGCTCGCCACCGGCGATCACGCATCAAAGTCCATGTGAGATGTTCATCGCTTGTTCGCTATTGCCCGGCGATGAGACGGCGTGCCATCTCGTGATTCAGCGCATGCCCAGCTTTGTGTGCGCTGAAGTGGCCGATCAGCGGACTGCCTGCCAGCGCCAGATCGCCGATGAGATCCAACAGCTTGTGGCGGGCCGGTTCGTTCTCGAATCGAAGCTCGTTGTCGATGGGTCCGAGCGGGCCCAGGACGAGCAGGTCGCGCGTGGACAGGTGCTTGAACAGGCCGGCGGCCTGCATGGCGCGGGCCTCGTGCTCAAGGCTGAAGGTGCGTGCGGGGGCCACGGTGTGGGCGTAGTCCTCGCCGGTGGTCCAGGTCGCCGATTGCGGCTGGATCGCGGGGTTGGGGCCGTAGTCGAGGTCGTAGGTGTATGAGCAGGCGAGCGGGGTCTTGGAATCCGAGATCGTGTCCTCGTCTGCGGGCGACGCCTCGATCCACGCGTCGTCCGATTCGACGCGGATGGGCTCGCGGATGATGATCGGGTCGATCGTCGCGTCGAGTTCCTTGAGGCCAATGGCGTTGAGCTGGATGACATAGGGCATCGCCGAGCCGTCGAAGATGGGCATCTCCGGGCCATCGATCTCGATGATGGCGTCGGTGACGCCCAAGCCGGTCAGGGCGCTCATGACGTGCTCGATGGTGGCGACGCTCGCGTCTTCCTCTCCCGGGGCGGCGATGGTCGTGCAGCGGGGCGGGAGGTTCTCGAACGCCGGGTGGACGGGCTTGTCGCTGAGGTAGTCGATCGTGGCGGGGATCTCGGGCTTGTTGTCGAGATCGACGCGCCGGAAGCGGATGCCTTGGGCGGGATTCGCCGGGCGGATCGAGTACATGGCCTGGCGAGCGGTAAAGAGCGAGACGCCTCGCCCGGCGAGCGGTGCGGCGAGCGTTCTTCGATTCACGAAGAGCTCTTGTCGTTACCCGGGTTGTCTTCGGTGCAACCCTCGCTGGCTTTCTTGAGCCTCTTGACATCGCGGGCGATCTCGCCGAGGCGTCGGAAGGCTGCGTAGTTGTGGAGTTGTTCGCGAGATTTGCCGGCGGGTATGCCCATCCAGCTCTCGCCGGGCGGGATGTCATTGATGACACCCGAGTTCGCGCCAATGCGTGCGCCGTCGCCGATTCTCAGGTTGTCGGCGATCCCGACACCGCCGCCGATCTGCACGCCGTCGCCGATGGTGACCGAGCCGGAGAGTCCGGTGCTGCCGCAGATGACACAGCAGCGACCGATGCGGCAGCCGTGCCCGATCTGGACGTGGTTGTCGATCTTGGTTCCCTGGCCGACGATCGTGTCGCCCAGCTTGGCGCGATCGATGGTGGTGCACGCGCCGATCTCGACATCGTCGTGGATCTGCACGCCGCCGGGATGCGGGATCTTGACGAGGCCCGAGCCGTCGAGCGCGGGGGTATAGCCGAAGCCGTCTGCGCCGATGACGCTGGTGGCGTGGATGCTGCAGCGATCACCGACGGAGCAGGCGTGCATGACGACGACGCCGGGCATCAGCGTGGTGTTCCGGCCGATGG
>CBDVAM010000074.1:0-16347 GCA_965371965.1 uncultured Phycisphaerales bacterium | reverse complement strand
CCAGCTCAAAGTTGTTCAGAATCTCGCTTGACATTGAACACAGCCGCTCTGTGGTTGGTTTTGGAATGAAGCGGCCGGCGAGCGCAAGCTTACCCGCAAGACTCACCGGCCAAGCATCTCCCAGGCGGCAGGTCTGCGCGCCCGGAGCGATGACCCCTCGATTGTAACGCGGGCCACATTCAAGAAAAGGAGACGAGGATGATGTTCACTGACAAATGCAGAATGAGCAGATTCATCATTCTCTCGACCGCCGCGCTGCTGCTCACCGCGGCCCAGCCCGCGGCGGCCCAGCACGGCACGGTGCTGTCCCACCAGAAGATCAGCGACACCCAAGGCGGGTTTACAGGGGTCCTAGACGATTCTGCCCTCTTCTCCGGTCAGATGGCCTCGCTGGGTGATCTCGACGGCGACGGTCTGACGGATCTGGCCGTGGGGGCGCCACGGGATGACGACGGGGGATTCAACCGAGGTGCGGTGTGGGTGCTGTTCCTCGACGGCAGCCCCAACTGCGCGGCGGACCTGGATGGCGACGGCGACGCCGACGCCGACGACTTCTTCGATTACCTCGACGCGTTCGCGGCGGACGATCTCGATGTCTGCGACATCGATGGCGACGCCGACTGTGATGCCGACGACTTCTTTGGGTATCTGGATCTGTTCGCTGCTGGCTGCCCGTAGGCCTCTGTTGCGTGCGATTCGCACGAACGCACATTTGTTAGACGCCGCTGTCCACAGTCACGTGGGCGGCGGTGCTTCTTGAAACTCCAATGAGCTGCTCAGCAAGCGAGGAGCCGTAGGCAGACTCTCTACTTGCAAGGGCCCGTGGTCAAATACTCGATTCCCAGAGCCTCAAGCTTGGCCGCGACCCCCCGCAGAAGCTCAGACGGCTCCATGCGAGAGCCTCCGAGCGACCTCCCGGTCCACGCTCGCGCCGTCCCAGTCTGGATGCAGCGAGCGAACCCGCAAACGGATCATCTCACGCGCAGATCGCCACATGCCATCGAGCACGCCCAATCGTTGGGCTGGTGACATTTCACGCAGCGCAGCACTCATGGCCTCGCGGGCCTCGGGCAATGTGTCGTCCATGCGCATCTGTGGATTCCACTCGAATCACAGTGCCATCGCCAGCCTACTGATCATGCCCCGTAAACTCCGGCATCGCGTGCCCGGCGTCCTTGAGCGTCTTCTCTCTTGACGCCAGCTCCATGTCGTGCTCGACCATCATCGTGACCAGCTCATCAAAGCCCGTCGTCGGCTCCCAGCCGAGCTTGTCCTTGGCCTTTGAGGGATCGCCCAGCAGCAGCTCGACCTCGGCGGGCCGCAGATACCGCTTGTCGAACTCGACGTATTCCTCGAAATCCAGGCCGGCCTTGGCGAATGCCATCTCGGCGAACTGACGGACCGACCAGGTGTGTCCGGTGGCGACGACGTAGTCATCGGGCTGGTCCTGCTGGAGCATCATCCACATCATGCGGACGTAATCGCCCGCGAAGCCCCAGTCGCGCTTGGAATCGAGGTTGCCCAGGAACAGCTTGTTCTGGAGCCCCAGCTTGATGCGACCCACGGCCCGGGTGATCTTGCGGGTGACGAAGGTCTCGCCTCGGCGAGGGCTCTCGTGGTTGAACAGGATGCCGCACGACGCGTGCATGGCGTAGCTCTCGCGATAGTTGACCGTCGCCCAGTGGGCCATGACCTTGGCGCAGGCGTAGGGGCTGCGCGGGTGGAAGGGCGTCGTTTCGGTCTGAGGCGTTTCGAGGACCTTGCCGTACATCTCCGAGCTCGACGCCTGGTAATACCGGACCTTTGTCCCCGACTTGTGCTGGAAATCGCGCACGGCTTCGAGCAGCTTGAGGGCACCCATCCCGACGGTCTCGGCGGTGTAGATGGGCATGTCGAAGCTGACGCGGACGTGGGACTGGGCGCCGAGGTTGTAGACCTCCTGCGGCTCGATCTCGTCGAGCAGCTTGGCGATGACGTTGGCGTCGCACAGGTCGCCGTAGTGCAGGAACAGGTTCGTGCCCTGGAGGTGCGGATCCTGGTAGATGTGGTCGATCCGCTCGGTGTTGAAGCTCGAGGCTCGCCGGATAATGCCGTGGACCTCGTAGCCCTTGGCGAGCAGGAACTCGGCGAGGTAGCTGCCGTCCTGCCCGGTGATGCCGGTAATCAGCGCCTTCCTGCCAGCCATCGGAGCCCCTTTCATCCGCCCATCATCGGCCCGACACGGGCCCAGACTCAGGCTACGCACCGGATCGGATGGAGTTCGCCCAAGAAGAGTCCGGCCCGGAGCCTGCTAGAGGACCTGCACGCCGGGCGCGTGATCTTCGTCCTCGGCGTAGTCGTCCCACGCGTCGTCGTCCAGCTCTTCATCGATCGGGGGCGGGATGGCGATTGAGGGAAAGCCGGTGATGAGCGCGCCGGCACTGTAGCGGACGATATAGAGAACCGCGAACGCGGAGATCCACGCGGCGAGGATCTGGACGAAGAACAAGCCCGTGTCGCCGCGAGAAAGGGCCATGATGTTCGCGAGACCCGCCCCGATTACGGCGACAAAGAACGGACGATCCGCGCGGCGTCGGAGCAATGAATCAATGACTGTCGCGAACGCCCCAAAGAACAGGCCGTAGTACACGATCCCAAGCCACCCGAGTTCGGCCCAGCCGTGCCCGAGGATGCCTGGACCGAGGGTGGCGTCTGCGTTGAGTTGGTCTTGGACCTCCACGCCCAATGCGTTGGGTTTTTCGGGCCACAGGGCGCGCGGGATCGGCATAGCCAGGACATAGAAAAGACCATTGAGAGGGGTGCGCTCGTAGGAATCTGGATAGCTCTCCATGATGAACGACGTGACTGCGGGCGTGTCTGGTGTGAAGACCTTGACCGCATCCCCGATCCCGCCGAGAGGGTTCTTTGCGACATCGACGAGCTGGGACACCCGTTGGTTGTACGAGGCGTCGGTGCCAAAGTCATGGCGGATCGCCGAGTACGAGATCATGATGACAAGTGTCGCGACGACCACCGGTGCGAGCTTGATCGCGACGGGCATCAGCGGTCGATAGCGGAGCGACGCGTAGTACCATGTCCAGGGAATCGCGAAGAAGATCGCGAGCCACTCGCGTCTGCCGGTTGTATTGAACGTCGTAATGATCGATGCCAGCACGAACGTCACGCCGAAAATCGTCCACGCGAGCGGATTGAACTTGCGGCTGATCAGGTAGTAGGTCGCCAGACCCATCGAGCAGGCCGCAAGGCCACCGGAGAACTGCAAGATCAGCACGCCCGTGTAGGTCATTCTCTCCCCGCCTCGGAGGAGGACCACCACACCCATGGCGATGCTCATCGCCGCGACGACCGAGAAGACAATCGCGGGTCCCGTTACTGGGAAGTTCGCAGGGGGGATGATCCGCCCGACAATGGTCATCTTCTTGCCGACCAGCTCACCAAGGAAGAAACAGCCTAGAAACAGGGGCAGCGCCACACCGATCAGGTTCATTCCCTCGCCGCGAGAGACGTACGGAAATCCGCCCGCGCTCGTTCCATACACGATTCCCGCCCAGGCGTAGAAGAACATCACGCCGAGCAAGAAGAAGTTCCGGACACTCATGAAGTCCCGCTTGCGGTAGACCAAATCTCGCACGAAGATCGCGCCGATCAAGGCAAACACGAGCGCCGAACTCAGAATGAGCAGGGGAGAATCCATGGGGGTCTTGCCGGGGGTATCGGTCCTTCGGGGCGCGGCGTCAAGAGACTTTCGGAACAGATCCTTGCGGAACGACCTGATCCGACGTTACGCCCCCGGAGAACCCGGGGTTCGGGGCTTCTTGAGGCCATGCCGGAGCAAACTGGTCAGTCTGGCTCGCTCCTGGCTATCCAGCACGATGGCCCATGTGGCGGCAAGGTAGACCAGCCCGAACACCAGGCCGACCAAGCCGAGGTAGACCACGCGCCAACGCTCATCGAACACCCAGCTCCCGACGATCAGCACCGGCGTCGCGATGGCGGTGGCCAGCATCGGGCGGACGACCGGCTTGAGGTAGGCCGAGATGTTGGTCTTCAGAATCCTCGCACCCAACATGGGCAGAACCATGAGGTTGACAACGATCGCGAGCACCGCGTACGCCAGCGCGGGGGTCTGGAACAGGATGCCTTGGGGCATGGTCTCCATCGCGACCCAGAGCAACACGGGCGTGCCGAGGTTCGACAAGATGACCAGGGGCGCAAATCTGCGAACATGCCCGGCCCCATACAGCAGGCGTTGCCAACCCTCGCTGATCCCCCGAACTGTCGCGCTGATGACGAGTATCCGGGCGATCGTCGAGCCATCGTCGGCAAAGCTTGTATCGTCTGTTGACCTTGCGAGCCAGAGCTTGATGAGCGGCTCGACAAGCACGAAGATGGCAACGCCCGCCGGCAAGGCAACCCATGCGTTCAGGCGCGTCGAGTGCTTCAAGAGGCTCTCCATCGCACCATCGGGACTCTTGGAGCTGACACGAGCCGAGACGGCGTCAATCCCGAACGTCACGCCGACGGAGAACATGCGTGCGTACGCGCCGAGGCGTCGAGCCAACCCATAGATCGCGTTTGCGCCAAGCCCGAAGTACAGGTTCACGAAGAGCAGCGGGAGAAAGTCCGCGATGTTCGTTGTCGCAACGACACCAGAGTTCCAGCCAAACGTCGATCCGATCTCACGCAGAGCGGCGCGATCCGTGTGTCCGAATCTTGGGATCAAGGACGTGTCCTTGAACCACTTGACGACGACCGACAGCAATAGCTGGAGGATATTGAGACCCTGCCCGATGATCGCGTACAGCATGACACCAAGCGCCGCGTCCTTGATCCCCACGATAAAGAACAACACCACCGCCGCCAGCACCTGCGAGATGCGCCTGCACAGGAGCCAGAAGTTCTGCCAACCAAACTGCTCGTGCACCGCGTACATGTTGAACGTCGGAGTGACCAACACCGCGATGCTGCTGAATGCCGCAGCACATATCAGCATGACCAGCGCCGGCGTTCGAAGCTCGTCGCTGATCGTGAGGTGGGGCAGCAGCAATCCGATCACGCCGGCGAAGAGCACGATGCTGACCAAGAACGCGCCGACGGAATACACCCAGCATCCGTTGTAGATGCGGCTGAACTCCTCTGGGTCGTCCCTGTGGTGGGCCTGGCCCAGCTCGCGCACCATCGAGCGACTCAGGATGTCCTGGACGATCGCTCCCAGCCCGATCGTCGGCCCGAGCACGCTGATGAGCCCGAACGCGTCCTTGCCGAGCCAGGCGATGAGGATCGGAACCTCGATGATGCCCAGCATCAGCGTCGATCCCAGTCGGGAATAGTTGCTCAAGACGCGCCAGAATCCTCGCCGGACTTCGCCACTCATTTGGACGACCGTGCGGATTCGGGGTGCGCCGATTCGGTCTCGCCAAGCCGAGCGATCCAGCTCCGATCTCTCTCATAGCCGAGCCGGACCAACTCTTCGCCCGCGTGCTGGTCGAAGACACGCGCCGCCTCGGGCGTGAAGTGGTTCTCCCAGTCTCCGGCAACACCCTTACGGATGAAGTGAGATCGATCCTCCAGCCCCGCCGAGCGACCGGTCTGACGCTTGATGCTGAACTTCTCGACGGTCATCTCGATGCGCCAAGGCTCGACTTCGCGGTCGCCGATGTGCTCGACGACTCGGCGCAGGTGCGCCCGCGGATCTTCAAGCAACTGCTCGTAGCTCACATACGCGATATGCGGACGACTGTCAGGGTCGTACCAGTCTCGAATGTGCTCGGGCCATGTTTGGCGGTTTCCCAGAGGCTTTGAAAACAGATCCTCGACGAGCCTGGGGAGAATCGTCGCGGTGTCCTCGGCGTCGAAACTGGAACCGAAAAGGCGGTGGAGCCGTGCCCTGGCGATCGAATGGGCGCGGGCACCTGGGTTCTTGTACTCACGAAGGACGTGAAACACGGCCGACACCATCGCGTCTCGCCCGTCTCGGTACAGGTACGCGACGCGACGCAGTCCCTTGTGATACGCCCAGTGGTTGTGCAGCACCGAGGCGCAACCGATGGGCATCGTCGACCTCTGCGGCACGGGCAGTTGCAGCACGTCGCCGATCATCTGGCTCAGCCATGTCCCGCCGCTCTTGGGATACTCGCTGACGTAGTAGAACGGAAAGCTCTCGCCCCATCGGATCCCGACCGACCGGTTGATCCGGTGGGAGATTCGCATCATCTGGAGGCGGAAACTGGGCAACACGTTCTCCTGCGCGACCCTAGGCGGGCGAGGCACCCTCTGCCAACAAGGTCCGATACAGCGAGATCAACTGAGCGCCAACCTTAGCAGGCGAGAATCGCTCATCGGCCCACCGGCGCGCCCGCTCGCGTTGCTCCTGGGTCTGCGAGACCAATCCCAGGTACGCCTCGCCCAACACGCCGGGCTCGGGGCGAACCACATGCCCGATCCCATCGGCCTGAAGGTCCGCCGCCATCGAGAGATTGTCCGTCGCGACCACACCGGTGCCGACCATCAGCGCCTCGGGGATGACGTAGCCGAAGTTCTCGAACCTCGAGTTGATCGTCAGCCCGTCGCCTGCGGCGAGCGCCGCCCAGCGATCATCGCGAGCGACCCATCCGCCCCAGGTCACCGCATGCTCGACGCCCATCCTGGAGGCTTCATCGCGCAGGAATCGCTCATACTGGTCCTCGCCGGAACCGAAGATGGCAAGCCGCAGGTCGGGCATCGCCTTGCGGGCGAACGCGAGCGCTTCGAGTGAGAGTTCGATGCGCTTAACCGGGTGCAGGCGGCCCATGAAGACCAGGACCGGTGCCCCTTGGTCAATGCCGAACCGCTCGCGGGCACTGATCCGCAGGGGTCCGATCTGCTCCGGAGTGATCGGGCAGCACACGGGCAGAGGGATGGTCTGGTGGCGTCCGTTGGCCCAGCGGCCACTGGCGGCGCTCATCCGGTGCTCGCCCGCCGTGCAATACACCATCGCGGATGCGTGAAGGAGGCCTCGGCGCAGCCCGGCGAGCATGAACAGCCGCTTCTTGAGCCGTTTCTCGCCCAGCGCGCGTTCGACCAGCATGCCGTGGGGCTGCCAGATCGTTGGCACTCTCCTCGCCTGGGCGGCTCTGGCGATGCGCACCAGATCGGCGTTCCACATGCCGTGCAGGTGGACGATGTCGCACTCGCCGCGGTCGATGGCCTGGATCGCACGAACAGCGAGATCGCCCTTGCGAAGCTGCCCGGCGGGGCCTGTGAGTTCGTATTTGTCGCGAGCGCCTGCGTGCTCCAGCGCTGCCTCGGGGTCCGGGGCGTGGGTGAATGCCCGGACCTCGCACTCGGGATCCGCGTCGAGTGCGTCAACGATCTCGAGGAACGCCGAGGACGTACCTCCCGATCGAGGGTCGATGGACTCGATGATCTGGATGACTCTCAAGGCAGGGATCCGGTGATAGAGTCGGGAGATGAGCACATCGACAGATCGAAGGGGCCGATAGAGCAGGTCCCGGATCTGGGGCAGTCGATCGATTCTCGGAGGGTCCAGGTGGGCGAGCCGGTGACACAACCCACGCAATCCAGATCGGAGGCGGGGGGCGTCGGGACTGACGAGTTATCGGACGAATGCAGCACGCGAGACTCCAGGCGGGGTGTATTTCAACGGCTCGACACCTGTGCCGCGTTCCCCTATTCCAAGAGTGAGTACGCGCGCAAGGTCCTGTGGATCGTTGTGTACCAGATTCTGATTCGCCACAGCCCCGGACGACTGGCCCGATGGCGTCGGTTCTGGCTGCGGTTGTTCGGGGCCCAGATCGCCCCGACGTGCAATATCCGTCCCACGGCGCGGGTCCGCCACCCCTGGCTGCTCACGATGGGCGACTATTCGACCCTGGCGGACAACGTCGAGGCGTACAACCTCGGCCCGATCATCATCGGCGAGCACACCGTCATCAGCCAGAACGCGCACCTGTGCAACGGCACCCACGACTACAAGGATCCTGCGCTCCCGCTGCTTCGCCCCACGATGACCCTCGGCTCGGGGGTCTGGGTGTGCGCCGACGCGTTCATTGGCCCGGGCGTCTCGATCGGCGACAACGCGCTGGTCGGCGCACGCGCGGTCGTGACCCGCGACGTGCCGGCGGACATGATCGTTGCGGGCAACCCGGCGAAGGTGATCCGCCCTCGGTTCGACGACAAGCCCGGTGGGAGTGACGCGTGAGCGCGAACCGGCTCGATACGGCGCGGTTCGAATCGATCAGCGGGCAGCGTGCGCTGGTCACAGGCGGCGCGGGGTTTATCGGTTCGCACCTGGCCCAGGGCCTGCTCGATTGCGGCGTCGAGGTTTCCATACTCGATGACCTCTCGTCGGGCCACAGGGAGAATATCCCAACCGGTTCGACGTTCGTCGAGGGATCCATTCTTGACCATGGATGCCTGGCACGGGCGATCGAAGACTGCTCGCTGGTATTCCACGAGGCCGCGATGGTCTCGGTGCCCCAGAGTGTCGAGCAGCCCGAGCGGTGCCTGATGGTCAACGTGCTGGGCACGCAGCGCGTGCTCGAAGCCGCCAGGGAGGCAGGCGCGAGGCGTGTGATTCTCGCGGCGTCCGCCGCGGCTTATGGCGACGAGCCACGCCTGCCAAGCCACGAAGATGACCCGACGGCTCCGTGCTCGCCGTACGCGATGAGCAAGATTGCCGGCGAACAATTGCTGAAGGTCTGGAGCCGAACCCACGGGTTCGAGACGCTCAGCCTCCGATATTTCAACATCTTCGGGCCGCGCCAGGATCCGAGGTCGGCGTACGCGGCGGTGATCAGCGCGTTCGCCGATCGGCTCGCCGCCGGAGAGCGCCCCGTGGTCTTCGGCGACGGCAAACAGACGCGCGATTTCACGCATATCTCCAACGTCGTGCTCGCGAACCTCCTGGCGGCGGCGTCATCGTCTGCCTGGGCGGGCGAGGTTGTCAACATCGGCACGGGGCGTTCGGTCAGCCTGCTGGAGCTTGCCCGGGCCATGGGCGAGGTCGTTGGCTCGGCGGGCGACCCCATCCACGAGCCGACGCGGGCCGGCGACATCGAGCACTCGCGGGCCGACATCGGTCTGGCTCAGAGGTTGCTCGGATACGAGCCGGTGACCGGCCTGGAAGACGGCCTACGCGATACGCTCGCGTGGCACGCATCGGCGACCTAGGAGAACGCATGGCAGGCGAGGGCTTTCCCATCTCGGTGATGATCCTGACCAAGGACGAGGAAATCAATATCGGCGCGTGCCTGGATTGTCTGAGCTTCTCCGATGACGTCGTGGTTTACGACAGCCTGAGCACCGACAAGACCGTCGAGATCGCGCGCGGGTACGACAACGTGTCCATCGTCGAACGCAAGTTCGACAACTGGTCGAGCCATCAGAACTGGGGCGCGAAGAACATCGAGTTCAAGCACCCGTGGGTGTTGTATGTGGACGCCGATGAACGGGTCGACGACGAGCTTGCCCGCGAGGTGCGGCGTATGGCCGACCCAAATGCGCCCGAGTCGGCGTTCCGGATGCGCCGCAAGGACTACTTCATGGGCAAGTGGCTGAGGCACGCCCAGCTGTATCCCTCGTGGTTCGTGCGGATGTACCGCCCGCAGAAGATCCGATACGAGCGCCTGGTGAACCCCGTCGCGCACGTCGACGGCCCTATCGGCGACCTGCAGGGGCACATCATCCACTACCCCTTCAGCAAGGGCCTGGTGCATTGGTTCGAGCGCCACAACAGCTACTCCGGATTCGAGGCCGAGGAGCAGCTCAAGGTCACCGGCGGAGATCGTCGCCCGATCTGGCAGGTGCTGAGCCGCGACCCGAACGACCGGCGTGCGGCGCTCAAGGACATCTTCTTTCGCCTGCCGATGCGCCCGCATGTCAAGTGGCTGTACTTCATCGTCTGGCGGCGGGCATTCCTGGACGGGCGCGCGGGCCTGACCTACGCCCGCCTGCAGTATCTCTACGAGTACATGATCCAGATGAAGGCGCGAGAGTTGCGTCTGAGAAACAGCGGCAGGCAGCTATGACGCGGCTCGATCGTTCCACGGCTTGGCCCGGTCTCGTACACTTATTCTGTAGCACAGAGGCGAGCAAGAGAGCGTGACAGAGACCACCGACCAACCCTCCGATTCGCTCGCCGATCAGCCGGGTCTGTTTATCGTCGGCATGTCACGTGCCGCCACGACGTGGCTCGCCAAGTGCCTCAATGAGCACAGCCAGACCGCCGTACTTGGCGAAAACGGCTACTGGGGCAAACGCTATGTGGAGCCCGCGGAAGATGGAAGATACTCCGCCGCACAGGTCGGCGAGATCCTTGCCCAGCAGAAGGACGGTCGGATGGTGCGATCGGTCATGGGAGATGGACCGGGGACGCTGCGCACCGTGACCACCGAGAATATCGGAGAGTTTCTTGAGGGTGAGTACGACAGGCTCGCGCCGCCGGTAACGCCCGGCGAACTCTACTCGGCGTCGCTTGCCGCGGTCGCGCGCGCCGAGTCAAAGCCGCTTGGCGTAGACAAGACGCCCCAGAATGTGTATTGGATCTCGCGCATTCTCAAGGAGATGCCTGAGGCGAGGTTCGTGTCGATGCTCCGCGAGCCGTACGGCTTCATGCTCAGCTACAAGTTCCAGGGACAACGCAGGGGGGGGGATCGTTGGAAGGCTTTTCGACGCCTCTACCATCCGGTCGCCTGCGCGTTCGTGTGGCGAGCGTATGTCCGGGCATCCTTGAGAGCTCAGGCTCAATACGCAGATCGGGTGCTGCTCGTGCGGTTCTCCGAGGTCCGTGAGCAGAGAGACGACGTGCTGCGCCGCGTGCAGGAGCACTTTGCACTGGACGCCGAGGATCTCGCCGGACGGGTGCCGCCAGACAACACGAGCTTCCCGAGCGGCAAGCGCCCGGAGCTCTCGCCCGGCGAGGTGTTCTGGATGAATCGCGTCGGCGGGCGCGTCATGAGGAAAGCCGAGTTCGAGCGGCAGGCGTCGGGATTTCATCCGATCCAGGTCTTGATCCCCCTCTTGACCTTGCCGATCTGGGTCTTCCGAAACGCCGGGCCCTTCCGGCGGGAGATGAACATCTCTGTCATTCGATACGTCGTTCGCCTCGTTGTTCGTTGACATGTCTACAGAAGGCGTTCGCCAAGAACACATCCGCGAGTTCCCTCGTTGGGTCAGGCTCGGAGCATGCGCTGGACTGCTCGCCGAGCCTTGGGAAGGAGCTGATAGATCGCCCCAAACCGGCGAGCATGACGCGCGTTTTGAGCGGTGAAGCGAGCGCACTCTGCGCCAAAATTGGTGCCCTCCGCCTCAATCCGCTGCTGGAACAGATCCCGTGCAAAGGCGAACAGCTCGGCGTCGAGCGCGGTATGCCTCCGCAGCAACTCGCGATCATTGTTGGATATCTCACTCTTGGACTTGCGCTTGCGAGTGACGTTCGAACGCGCATAGTTGAGCGATCGCCACCCGAGCACGCGCCGGAGCAGCACAACCGACTCGTCGAAGCGTTCAACAAGACCGAAGTAGGCGATCTCGTCTTCGAGGCGACGCTTCGCCTTGTCCAGCATCTCCCGAGAAACCTCGCCAACCGGGCAGTCGATGATGCGTCCATCGTCGCTCGCGAGATAGCGAACCTGTCCGTTGTCCACATGCCAGACGGGGTCGTCCGGATGCTCGAGCAGCCATCGCTCTATGTCGTAGTCCTCGGGCAGATCTCCTTGCTGCTTGCGGAAGTAGAACACGCTGAGCGCGCGATCGACCGGGTCACGGAGCGTGGTGATATAGAGCGACGGTGACGGCAGGCGCGTGTGCACGCCGTAGCCGCAATGGGCCTCAAAGAACCTGATTCGCCGGCGCGCCCGATCACTCTCACCCTCGATCCGCCGGATTCGATCCTCGGCATGACCCTTGGTGGTATAGAAGCCCAGAACCGATTCGTGATGGATGATTCGTGTCGGCGGGTGCAAGAGCAGATGCACCTTGAGCATCCGGCTCAGCGTGGTCCCCGCGTTCTTGGGGATGTGCAGATGGATGAGAATCGACTTGGATCTCTGGGACAACGCTCCGCCTCCCTCCAGACATGCCGACGTCGATGGCGATGATAGCTCTCGCTCGCGAAGCTGGATCGAGCGACGTGGCGTTGAAAGACACGACGCCGCAGTGCGCCCGGGAGGTGGTCTAGCGTTGCAACGTGGTCGGGACGCAACCGCGAGCGGTGATCGCTATCGCCTGCATCGGCGCCTCGATCGCACCCGGACCGAAGGCCTGCTCGATGGCCCTCTCGATGACCGCGAGCCCGCCGTCGGCGAGGCCCTTCTCCACCGCCTCGGGCCCGGCGGGCGATCCCGCGGCGAACGCCAGGGCCGCGTCCCGCGCCGAGCCGGCCCGGCTTATCTGCGGCAAGACCGCGAACTCGATCTCGCCGAACCCAGATGCTTGAAGCTGGTTCTTGATGAGGCTGAGGTCGTGGTAGCCGAACGGCGTTCGAAGAAACTCCGGCGGGCTCTTTGGGGCCGCCGCCCGCAACGTGTCGTAGACAACTCCCGACATCGGGTTCTTCTCGAGCGAATCCCAGACGCTGAAGATGAACGATCCGCCCGCCTTGAGCACCCGGGCCGCCTCGCGATAGCCCAGGCATACATCGGGGAAAAACATGACCCCGAACTGGCAGACCACGGCGTCGAAGCTGTCGTCGTCGAAGGGAAGATCGGTCGCATCGGCCACCCGAAACTCCGCGCCATCTCCGCTTGCCATCGTCGAACGAGCAATCTCGATCATCGGCTCATTGAAATCGGTCGCGATGAGTTTGACCCCACTGGCCAATGCGGCGGCGAGTTCGCGCGTGACCACGCCGGTGCCGCAGGCGGTCTCCAGCACGGTCCCGCCGGTCGCAACTCGCACCCGCGACGCGATATCGCGCGCGTACTCCTCAAATATCAGCGGCACGAGATAGCGCTGGTAGTTCTCTGGAACCGATCCCGCGAACGCCGAGTCGTTGGTCGCTGTCTGCATGGTGTGTTTCTCCGGGTTGGTGTCGCTCATGGATGGAGTTTACGACTCCTAGGCGCAACCGAGGCACGCGGGGTGACAAGAACTCCAGTGATTCTCTCGGAGGGCTCAGCACGAGGATCGCGAGCCGCCCCCAATCGTGCCGACGCGATTCAAGCGCTCGCTTGGGTCTTGTGCTCGCCGGAGTCCTGCTTGGACGCCCGGCCAAGATCCTCGAGTAGCTCACGCCACTGCTCGCAGCACGTCTGGCTGTCGTACGCCGTGTGCAGGGCCTCGTACGCCCTCTCGCCCATCTCGCGGCACTGGGCGGGGTCATCGCGAAGCCGCTCGATGGTGGCGACGAGCGAGTCCACGTCGCCCTGGCGCACGTTGACGCCGCAATCGTGCTCTTCCAGCACGCGGGCCAGCTCGCTGGTGGGATGTCCGATGAACACGCACGCCCGGCGGGCGCCCATGACGCCAAAGAGCTTGCAAGGCACGATCATGCCCTCGCCGCCTTCGATCAGGCTCGCCAGATGCAGGTCGGCGCAGCTCAGCGACTCGTCCAGGTTCTCCAGCGGCTGGTAGGGCGCGAGCACACAGTTGGTCAGATTGTGCGACCGCACAAACTCCTCGACTTCCTGCTTCTTCTTGCCACCGCCGGCGAAGACGAACCGCACGCGATCGTCGTCCTTCAACCGCTCTGCGGCCCGGCACATCGTGTCCACATCGTGCGCAAGCCCGAAGTTGCCCGAATACATGACCACGAACCGATCGCCCAGATCCCACTTCTTGCGGTAGGGATTCTCGGCGTGCTCGATCGGCTCGCCGACGTGCTGGGTTGCCCACACGCCGATGCGCCGGACGTTGCCGCCGGTCGCGCCGTGGTCGTGCACGCGCTGTTCCATGCAGCGTCCCAGGACGACCGTTCGATCGGCGCGTCTCAGGCAGAATCGATTGATCGATCTGAAAAAGCGGGTCGAGATGCCCTTGGGCCTCATCACGCCGCAGGCGACGGCGATATCCGGGTACAGGTCCATCACCCAGTACACGAATCGCGTCCCCCGGAGCAGACGCATCAGCCAGCCGACGACGGCGATGAACGGCGGGGTCGTGAAGCAGATCACCACGTCGTACCGCTTGGCGAAGATCGCCCGAAATCCTGCGGCGAGGTAGAACAACCCGAAGTCCGCGATCCGCGCGACAATCCCGGCCTTGCCGAACAGGCTCTTGCCGACGCGGATGATCTCGACGCCATCGACGGTCTCGCGTTTGGGCAGGGCCGCGCCCTTCTGGCCGTAGAGGCTGCGGCTGGCGATGGCGGTGACCTCGTGCCCGTGGGCGGCGAGATGTCGGGCGAGGTCGTGGGCGTGCTGGGCGGTCGCCGCGACGTCGGGGTGGTTGACCTGGTTGAGGAGGAGGATTCTCATGGGTCAGGATCGGTGCGGCCGGGCAAGCGGTGGCTCAGCAGACAGAGGCCCTGGCGCAAGCCTGGGCTCATGAAGCACGGCGGCGTTTCTCCAATGACCCCTCCCCATCGCACCTCCATATCGGTCCACCGGCGGGTCGAATGGACCGGATCCGAGCATATCCCGGTACGTCGCGGGTGCGGTGGATGTGCGGCGTGGAGGCTATCTGGGGTGCGGGAGAGCACCAGGGCTCGTAGGCTCGGGAGCGGGTCAGGCCGGGGTGTCGGCTTGTGATTGGGTGATTGGCAATCCGTGATCGCCGACGGCGCGTTGCTACGGCGATCAATTCCAGCGCTTAGAGACATCGAGATGCTTGCCTACTAGAAGCCTGGACCTTGAATGAGAGTTGGCCCTCTAGACACACTTGGACCGACAGCTCGCTCATGATATGATATCGAGCGAGTGCTTCCGAATGAGCTTTGGAGAATGGCATGCGAGTGTTTGTTATCACGATGATCATGTGCCTTGGTGTCGCCCGAGCCGAGCCAGTCATGTTTGTTCATGTTGGGTCTGGTTCAGGCACTCTTGACGGCAAGCGGTTCGATGAATCGGTGTTCATAATCCGAGCTTTCGGAGACACCAATGATCGCGAGAGCTTTCTTCGCGGCTTCTTCGTGACGCACACGAGAGCAGAAATCACCATTGAAGGGCTTGGAAGGCTCGAGTTCGTGACTTCAACACAGACGTTTGTCAATAACCGACAAGAGCTAGTCGGACTCAGTCGTACCGGCGGCGGGCTAGATCTCTACAACGGACCAAGGAATGCAGAGTTTGAGAGTTGGGACATGACCGTTGGAGTTGGCCCGCATGCTGGACAGGGCGATCTGCTTCAATGGCACGTTGAAGACGTGCTTACGAATAGAGGGGTGCTAATGTTCGATCAGGGGCGGACAAGCGCGACCTTTTCCGCGGTTGTGCCGGCATCCGGTCCCTTGGCTCTTGCAGTCGTTGCCGCGCTTGGCACAATCGGGTTTCGCAGGCGAGGGGCGTGGCCGAGCTAGCCGTGAGGGCCACTTCTGAGATCCACGTGGTATCTTGTGGTTCATTCACAGTAGGGCGACCTCGCCTTTGCGATGCCCCCGGAACCACTCAATCGTCCCCTTCAACCCCTCCTCAAACCCCGTCTGCGCCTGCCAACCCAGCAACTCCTTCGCCCGCGACGTATCCAGACACCGGCGAGGCTGCCCGTCCGGCTTGCTCGGGTCCCAGCGGATCGCATCGCCCTCGTGCCCGGCCTCGGCGAGCCCGGTCAATCGCACGATCAACTCCGCCAGATCTTTAATTGTGATCTCGAAGCTCGCGCCGATATTGATCGGCGTGGGCTCGTCCATGACCTCCGCCGCTCGCAGAATCCCCTCGGCCGCATCCTCGACATACAGAAACTCGCGGCTGGCGCTGCCGGTGCCCCAGCACTCGATGGAACTCTCGGCGCGATCCTGCGCTTCGACGCACTTGCGGATCAACGCGGGGATGACGTGGCTGGTGTGCAGGTCGAAGTTGTCGCCCGGGCCGTAGAGATTCACGGGCAGCAGGTACGCGCTCTTGAGCCCGTACTGACGCTGGTAGCCATCGAGCATGACCATCGCGGCCTTCTTGGCGATGCCGTAGGGCGCGTTGGTCTCCTCGGGATAGCCGTTCCAGAGGTCTTCCTCCCTGAACGGCACGGGCGTGAACTTGGGATAGGCGCAGATCGTCCCGACCTGCACGAACTTGTCGAGATTGACCCTGCGCGCGTGCTCGATCAGGTGCAGCGACATCGCCATGTTGGCGTAGAAGTACCGCCCGGGATTGTCGAGATTGGCCCCGATACCGCCGACTTCTGCGGCGAGGTGCAGCACCACGTCCGGGCGCATCTCCGCGTACATCCGGGCGACGCTCTGCTCGTCGGTGAGAT
>CBDVAM010000073.1:0-16517 GCA_965371965.1 uncultured Phycisphaerales bacterium | reverse complement strand
AGCCTGCGAGCGGCCTGGAGGACGATCAGCCCGGCGTCTGCGCCGTCTGTGGCGGTGCCGTGCTGGGCGGCGCTGCTGGGCATGCGGAGGTCGGTGACGATGGCGTCGAACGAGCCGCCGGTGAGTTCTTCCAGGGCGGCGTCGACGGTGTTGACGATGGTGCAGACATGCCCCGGCTTGCGGAGGGCGTCGGCCATGGCGTCGGCGTGCTCGGGCTCATCCTCGACAATGAGGATCTGGCCTGCGGGGGAGGGGTCTGTCATGGGGGATCGTAAGAGGGTGAGCACGGGGAGGGAGGAGGCATTCACCGCGGAGGGCCGCGGAGAAGGAAGAACTCCATGCATCGGGAGAGGGGGCCATCGCGTTGGATGCGGTGGGCACACACCACACACCGCGCAACAAAGAGATGGATCGACGGCTCCTCTTCCGAGTCTCTTCTGCCTGCACTCGGTGTCTTTGTGCCTCGGCCGGTTCGAGTATTCTCTCCGCGGCTCTCAGCGGCCCTCCGCGGTGAGTCTCATGTCCCTGTTCCCCGCGTTGCCGTCGGTGTTGGAATCTGCGCGGGCCGAGGCGCACAGAGCGATGGCCAGGGCGTCGGCGACATCGGGGGGGCTGGGGGGCTCGGCGAGGCGGAACTGGGCCTGGATCGCCAGCTGCATCTGCTCTTTGCTCGCGTGCCCGTTGCCGGTGAGGGATTTTTTGACCATCGTGGGCTTGAGTTCGATGAGGGGGAGTTGTGCGCGTTGGATGTTGAGGAGGATCACGCCGCGGGCGTGCCCCATGACGATGGCGGTGGTCGGGTGCTTGTAGTGGCTGAAGAGTTCCTCGACGGCGACGAAGTCGGGGGCGAGGCGTTCGAGCAGAGCGCCGAGGTCGCGGTCGAGTTCCTCCAGGCGCTCGGCGACAGAGCGGGCGGTGCGGTCGGGGTTCTTGGCAAAGCGAAAGACGCCGGCTTCGAGGAGGGTGGCGCGATGGGGCTGGCCCTCGATGCAGCCGTAGCCGGTGATCTGGAGGCCGGGGTCTATGCCGAGGATGCGCATGAATGAGTTGTATCGGGTTCGTGGGTTGGGCGTCGCCAGCGCCAACCGACGAGGGCCATAGCGCTGGAGAGACCCATCAACGCGATCAACCCGTTAGGCAGACCTCTCCCAGACGAGCGCAAAGCTGAACGGCCAGCCCCGCCGATCGCTCCACTTTGGTTTGCTCTGCAGGATCTCGTCGTCGATCAGGCCCTCGTGCATTTCTCGCAAGGCCCAGCCCGCCCGACGCGCGGCGAGATGGTGATCGCCGAGAAGGTGGATGTGCGACTCGATCGCGATCGCCTCTCCATCGGCACGATGAAAGTGCGTGATGCGCCCCCGCAGGAGCGAGTAGGGGTGATACCCGATGAGCACGAAGACCCCATCTCTCGTTGCAACTCTTGCGACCTCGTCGAAGAGAGGGCGCAGGTCGTCGAGATGCTCGTCGGCAAGGGATTGCACGCACAGATCGAATGCACCCGGAGCATGGTCGGTCTTGCGGATATCGGCGAGCGCCAGCTCTTCATAAATACCTGTCTCGCGTGCGATATCGAGCATCCCGCGCGAGAGATCCACTCCGCACAGACGCGCCGTTGTGCGTGCTCGCAGCCACCTACCGACTCGCCCGGTGCCGCACGCCAGATCGAGGACTCGCTTCGAGGCGTGCCAATCCACCGTCTCGATGCGCTCGAGCAGGCGGAGGTCCATGGCGTCCAACACCGATTCGTCGTATGTCGCGCTCCACTGGTCGTATCCCTCGCCGACGCCGAGCGTGGGATAGGAGCACCGATCAAGCGGCGAGGAGTTCATGCGTGATCGTACGGGTGGGACCTCGGGCGGATCTCACAGCCTTCTGGTGACTTTCCTGGTATTCCACCCGCACTCGGGGCAGCCGTCGC
This sequence comes from uncultured Phycisphaerales bacterium, assembly GCA_965371965.1. Lineage (GTDB taxonomy): Bacteria > Planctomycetota > Phycisphaerae > Phycisphaerales > UBA1924 > S146-42. Next base: position 14,599 of record CBDVAM010000073.1, on the reverse strand, counting down.
GTCTGCGGTCCTCAAGATCGTAACCGCACTTGGGGCACTAGTTGACCGGGCGAACGCGGTCCATCTTCCAGACAATCCAGGCGACGCCGGCGAAGAGGAGGGCGCCGATGGCCAGGGGGATCAGGATGAGTTCGCTGGGTGACATGCTTGCAAAGCGTATCGGCTGGGGAGCGATCAACACGGAGGGCCACGGGAGGGCCACCGAGGAACGCAAAGAAGAGTCATGAACCACGGAGTTACACGGAGTGGCACGGAGTTGGGAAAGAGCAAGAGACCAACTCGAGTCGGCTCTTGACCAGATCATCCTCCGTGGCTCTCCCGTGGCCCTCCGTGTTTCAACTCTTGACTCGGCGCACTCGTCGATTCGGGCACCCGATTCCTTGCCCAATGCACCAGCGTCTTCGCAAGCACGTCCATTTCAAGATTGACTCGTGAGCCCGATTCGAGATCCCCGAGCGTCGTCTCGCGGAGTGTCGTCGGAATCAGCGCGACCTCGAACCAGCCGTCGGCGACATCGAGGCCCGCGATTGTCATCGAGACGCCGTCGATGCAAATCGAGCCCTTCGGCGTCACGAACTCCATGAGCGGGCGGGGCGGGCGGACTCGGATGCGGTATTCGCCCTCGGTGGTCAGCGAGGTGATTTCGGCGACGCCGTCGATGTGCCCTTGGACGATGTGCCCGCCGAGGAGGGTGGTGGGGGTGCAGCAGGATTCGAGATTGACCCTTGAGGCGGGCTGGAGGTCGCCCAGGGTGGTCGAGCGGAGGGTCTGGGGGATGGCGTCAAATATCAGGAGGCCATCTTCTGCGACGGGCTCTGCGAGGGTGAGGCAGCAGCCGGCGACGCAGATGGACTCGCCGGGCTCTGGGTGGTGGGTCCAGGCCTTGGGATCTATGCGCAGGCGGACGCCGGCGGGGGTCTGGGTGAGGTCTTTGATCTCGGCGACGGCTTGGATGAGGCCGGTGAACATGGCCTGATCGTTGGGCGAGCGAGGGCCTGGGGCGAGCGGCGGGGCGGCGAACTGTGGCGGTGGGCTTGACCCTGCACGGCCCAGGCTGGATACTCCGACTCCCGATCTCGGGCGTTCTGGGCTCCTTTGGGGGGCTTTGGCGAGTCCGGGCGGGCCTTTGGTGGATCCGACCGGTCCGGTGCAGCGGATCGGACACCCCTTGGAGAGGCGAGGTTTTCGCCGCGGAGATACGCAACCCATGGTTCGACAACTGATCCGACATCTGAACTCGTCGCTCGCGGTCGCGGGTGTGTGCTCGCTTGGCCTGCTGGGCGGGTGTGCCTCGCTGGGGATTGGTGATCGGGGCGGCGATGCCTCGACCCTCTCGGTCGATGATGAGGCGTTCAGCGAGTTGGGATTCCGACGCGAGTGGTCGGGATTCCCGACCATGACAAAGAACGGGCGGGTCCGCGAGATCTATGTCGACGCCGGCAACGTCGTCGTGCAGGAGACCGGGAGCACCGTCTCGTTTCTCGAACCCTCCACGGGGCGTCTGCGATGGGACCACCGCCTGGGCAGCGCGCTGACAAAGTTCGTGTCTGTCTATCCGTACACATGGCGGGGGGTGCCGGCGGTGCTGGTCTCCAGTGAGTCGGACGTGCACGTGCTTCAGGCGGATACTGGCAATCTGCTCGCACGCCAGAACCTGGCGAAGGTCGTCTCCACGGGGCCGGTGATCGTGGGCGATGTCGCGATCTACGGAACCGCGGGCGGCGAGATCATGGGCCACTCGTTCACGACCGGGGCGCGGATGTGGGGGTATGACCTGAACGGGCCGATCCAGGCCGGGCCGGCGTATGTGCATGGCGCGGTGGTCGGCGTCGCGGATTCGGGCCAGCTGGTGAGTGTCGAGGCGACAAGCGGGTCCCTCTTTGGGCTTGGGGCGATCTTTGATGGTGCTTCGACCGCGCCGGTGGCCGGCGACATGCTGTTCTTTATCGCGAGCCTGGATCAGTCGGTCTGGGCGTTCGACCCCGGGAATCCTTCGCGGGCGATCTGGCGTTACCAGACATCTGAGCCGCTGCGGGTCCAGCCTGTTGTCCACGCTGGGGCGCTGCTTGTGAGCACGAGCGATCGGGGGCTGGTGTCGCTGGATCAGCGGAACGGGCGGGTGCAATGGTCCAACGACGAGGTCCGGGGCGAGGTTGTCGGCGTGCACGATGGGCGGCTGGTGGTCTTCAACGCTGAGACGCACGAGGCGTTTACGCTGAGCCCGACGTCGGGGATTGTGTACCAGCGGGTGTCGCTGCCGACGGTCGCGGGGATTCGGTTCGACCGCTTCGTCGATGGCAATCTCTACGCCTGGGGCGAGGGCGGCGTGGTGGCGAAGTTCGTCACGCGGTTCTGATGACGGAGACGGCGACGGTGCGGCGAGCGCTGCTGAGTGTCAGCGACAAGGGCGGGCTGATCGAGTTCGCCCGTGCGCTGGTTGAACTCGGTGTTGAGATTATTTCGACCGGCGGAACGGCGCGGGCGATCCGCGACGCGGGCATCGCGGTGCGCGATGTCTCGGATGTGACCGGTTTTCCAGAGATCATGGGCGGGCGGGTCAAGACGCTGCACCCGAAGATCCACGGCGGAATCCTGGGCAGGCGCGATCGTGACGCCCAGGCGATGCGCGAGCACGGGATCGAGGGCATCGATCTGGTCTGCGTGAATCTGTATACGTTCGACGCGACTGTCGCGACCGAGGGGGTCACTCGAGATGAGGCGATCGAGCAGATCGATATCGGCGGGCCGGGGATGATCCGGGCGGCGGCGAAGAACTGCCAGTGGGTCACGGTCGTGACCTCGCCGGCGCAGTACCAGCGGGTGCTCGACTCGATGCGCGCACATGACGGCGATACGACGCTCGCGTTGCGTCAAGAACTTGCGGCGGCGGCGTTCGCGCGCACCGCGGCGTATGACACCGCCATCGCGGGGTATCTCGCCACTGTGGACGAGGGATCGAACGAGGATGCGGCGCAGGCACCAGAGAGCGTGGCCATTCTGGGCGAGCGGGTGCAGGCGTTGCGATACGGCGAGAATCCGCACCAGTCGGCGGCGGTGTATCGGACGCGGTGCGAGTCGCCGTCGATCGTCGAGGCTTGCCAACTGCACGGCAAGGAACTGAGCTACAACAACATTCTCGACGCCGACGCGGCGTTGGGGTTGGTGATTGCCTTGCGGTCGTTGGGCTCCACCAGCGACGGAGATGACGCCGGCGCGTGCGTTGTGAAACACACCAACCCTTGCGGGGCGGGCGTTGCGCCGAGCGTGCGCGAGGCCGTCAATCTCGCGATCGCGGGCGACCCGCTTGCGGCGTTCGGTGGGATTCTGGCGAGCAACAAGGTCATCGATGACGCCGCCGCGGAGCGGATCTGTGCCGAGGGCGCATTCTTTGAGGTCGTGATTGCCCCGGGATTCGAGCAGGCGGCGCTCGAGCGGCTACGGGCGAGATGGAAGAACGTGCGCCTGCTCGAGGTTGGGGCGTTTGGCGAGCCTGGGAGCGCCTGGGACTCACGCTCGGTTCGCGGCGGGCTGCTCGTGCAACAGCGCGATCGCCATGTGGGCGATCCGGCGGCGTGGACGCATCGGGCAGGGCCAGAGGCCGATCGTGACCGACTTCGGGCCGCGGCATTCCTGGAAGTCTGCGTTCGAGCACTGACCTCCAACTCGATTGCCATCGGTGGCATTGATGGCGCCGGCGTGAGGCTGTTCGGCGGCGGGGCGGGGCAGATGGACCGGGTCAACGCCTGTCGAATCGCGATCGAGAAGGCCGGCGAGCGGGCCGCGGGGGCGATCGCTGTCAGCGACGCGTTCTTTCCGTTCTCGGACGGGGCGGAACTGCTGATCGATGCGGGGATCGATCTGATCGTGCATCCCGGCGGGTCCAAGCGAGATTCCGACACGTTTGCGCTGTGCGAGGATCGTGGCGTGGGGTGCTATACCACGGGCGTGCGCCGGTTTCGCCACTGAATATTGCCTTTGTGGGGGTGCTCAGCGAGACCCTGGTAGAGCCGGCTTTCGCGGGGCTTCGGCGGATGGCCGCTATCTGCGAACCCAGCAATTTTGCAAACTGACGCTCCGCCGCTACGCTTGGTGGGGTATATGTGGAGGGTCAGGGCGGGCCTCGGTCGTTTCGAGGCGAGGACGGTCGGATCTGGGATATGAGCTGGACGAAGCGACACAACGGGGTTTCTGGACAGGCAGAGGTGCTCAGCGCTGAGCCCGTGGACGTGGCGGCGGCGCTGTGGGAGGGGCTGAGCGCCAAGGTCCTGGTGCTCAATCGCGGGTACATGGCGGTGCGGGTGGTGACGGCCCGGCGGGCGTTCTGTCTGCTGGCGCGCGAGGTGGCCGAGGTCATCGATGTCCAGGACGGGCAGTATCTGAACTTCGATTTCGAGAGCTGGACGGAGATCACAGAGCTCCGCGAGTTGTTCCCGCGCGAGGATTATGACTGGGTGCGGACGGTGAGTCTGGAGATTGCGGTGCCGAGGATTATTCGGCTGCTGGGGTATGACCGCCTGCCTCGCCAGGAGGTGAAGCTGAACCGGCGGAACCTGTTCGCGCGCGATCGCAACGTGTGCCAGTATTGCGGGAAGCACTTCGGGACGGCGGAGCTGAGCATCGACCATGTGAAGCCTCGGATTCGCGGCGGCGAGGACTCGTGGACGAATCTGGTGTGCGCGTGCATCAGGTGCAACGCGCGCAAGGGCGGACGCACGCCCGAGCAGGCGGGGATGAAGCTGATCCGACGCCCGGCGAGGCCGAGGCGCAATCCGCTGTTGACGCTGCGCCTCAACGATCGGCGGTACTCGTCGTGGCGTACGTTCCTGGATGACGCGTACTGGTCGGTGGAGCTGAAGTAGCGTGTGAGATCGAGATTGGCGTGGGGATTCGGACCTGACGGGACGAGCCCAGAGGTCTCAGCGCGAGCCATTGAGATCGAGGGTCCATGTCGCGCCGGAGTTCTCGTCGGTCGCGGTGAGGATCGAGCCATCTGCGCCGAGGTCTAGCTTGTCGCGGGCGGTGGGAAATGCGGGAGTGTTGTCGCCCTGTGCGCGGAGATACGTCTCAACGGCCTCTTCGTTGGCATCGCTGATGATCCAGTCGAGGGTGCCGCTGTCGGTGACGCGAGTGGCGGCGAGGCGGATGTCGTTCACGTCCTTGGCATCGAGCGGGAAGCGGTCGAGCACGCCCGAGTAATGGACGACGCCCAGGAGGAAGACCTGCCAGGCGTCGTTCTCCCACATCGTGCGGCTCAGGATGACCGCGTGCACGTCCTGGCGGTTGGATGGGAACATCTCGGTGAGCTTCGCGCGCCGGTCGACGAAATCGAAGCGGTCGCCCTCGGGTGACCCGGTTCGCAGCGCGTTCAAGTCGCCCTGCCCGTTGTCGATGACGTGGCGCTCGACTGTGGCTTGCCATTTCTTGATGGGGCTCGTGGAGCAGGCGGTGAGCGCGCCCGTGGCGAGCGTCACCAGGAGGATGGTCGTGGGGCGCGTGATCCATGTGGCGAGGGTCATGTGCCGAAGCTCCGGATGGTGTCGAGCAGGTCGAGCTGGTCGAGGGCGGCCAGGCGCAGGACGTTGGCGGCGTCGTGGTGGTCGTGGGCGCGGGCGATCTCCGCCGGAGTTCTGCCGGCGATGTTGCGGTCGTCCAGCGATGCGCCGGCGCGGATCAGCTCTTCGATGATCTCGGCGTCGCCGGACTGGGCCGCCTCGTGCAAGGGGGTTGCGCCGAGGTTGTTGGGGCTGAGCAGGTCGCCGGCGAACTCGCCGATGGTGTCGAGTGTGGTGGGCATCGCGGCGCGGGCGGCGAGGTGTGCCGGGCGGGTACCGTCGAAGTCGGGGGTGTTCACGTCGATGCCGAGTTCCGCCATGGCGCGGATCGCTTGGGATTGCCCCCGAGAGGCCGCGTGATGGCAGGGCGTCCAGCCGAAGGAATCGCGAGCCGAGGCGTCCCCGCCATGGTCGATGAGGAGCTTAAGGGCGTCGGATTCACCCTCGCGTGCTGCGATGTGCAGGGGTGTGAGGCCCGCGCGGTCGCGCGAGTCGATGACGGCATTTGCCGTTGCGAGGAGTTCGATGGCGGGGGCGTTGCCTGCGGCTGCGGCGTCGTGCAAGGGCGTGCGCCCGCGATTGTCTGGCGCGTTGGGGTCTGCGCCGGCGTCGAGGAGCGCCTCGATCGCGCCCACGTCGGCATAGCGGGTTGCCCAATGCAGGGGCGTTCTGCCCGCGTCGTCGGTGGCGTTCGCGTCGGCGTCTCGTTCGAGGAGCAATGCAACGAGATCACCGTCGCGAGCCGCGTGGTGCAGGACCGTCGCGCCGTTGCGCCCGGGGGCGCGGATCAGCGAGGGGTCCTGATCCAGCGCGCCGAACAGTCCCTCGAGATCACCCTCGCGCAGCAGCATGAACGGGTCGTCGTCGGCTTCGAGAGGGAACGCCGCGCGGGAGATCAATACGAGCTCGTCCCAATCCTGGGAGTGCCCGTAGTCTCGTCCGAAGAAGGTCTGGAGTTCGCGGAGCTGGTTCTCGAAGCTGTCGCGGCTTCGCCACGCGCCGTTGGGGTTGCAGTACCAGTCGAGGATGTCCGGGCCGCGCCTGGCGACCGCCTTGTGGACGTCGTCCTGGAGCCCCCAGCGGAACTTGGAGGGATTCAGGGCCTCGTCGAAGTGGTCGGTGACGAAGCGGGTGAAGAAGTCAGAATCTCGCCGGACGTGGCTGTTGATTTCCCAGTAGCCGTCTTCAAGGAGGAGCATGGGGGGCCATGTGTCGCCTGCGATTTCGATCTCGAGGGTGAGGTTCTTGAAGAACAGCATGCCGCTGAGGTCGCTGGCGAGGTCGGCGTTTGCGTAGACGCCGCTGGACCAGGAGCCGAGGACGGCGCTCTCGGCGAGGATGATGTTGTCGCCGGTGCCGAGGCCGACGGCGCTGGCCTCGGCTTCCTCGGCGGACATGCCCGCGCCGCGCTGCTGAAAGTAGTGCTGGACGAGGATGGAGCCCTTGTCGAAGAAGTGCCCGATCTTGTCGGTGCCGAGGTAGACGCCGCCGATGCGCATGGTGCTGGAGATGTGCCACGTGAACGGCACGCCCGGATCAAGAAGCGAGCGCTTGGAGAAGATCGTGGCGTGGTCCTTGTACGCGCATAACTGGCCCGGATAGTTGCGGGTGAAGCGCTTGGAGTAGAGGCGAGATTCGAGGCCCTCGATCAGGAGTTGGGCCTGGGGAAACTGGCGGCGCATCACGCGGGCGACGACGCCGGGCGATCGCCACCAGTCGGCCTCGGAGGGGTTTGTCTTCAGGCTCTGCTCGATGCCGCGGTTGAGCTGTCTTCGGGCCGACTCGAGGTTGTCGTAGACCATGTGGGTGAAGTAGGGCCCCAGGTCGGCCATCCGCTGGCCCCTGGGGACGCTGAACTGGTCGGTCTCGGTTGCGAAGGCGACCGCGAACAGAACGGAGAGCAGAATGGCTGCAACTGGGCGCGAGTCCGTTCGCGTACGCATGGGCGGGCTTTCAATCAGGCCATCAATCCGGCCATCGATCAGACAAAGGAATCGGCGGTCGAGGCGAGGGCGAAGTCCTTCTCCGTGATCCCGCCGGCGTCGTGGGTGGAGAGCGTGAGGGTGACCCGGTTATAACGGATGAGGATGTCCGGATGGTGCTGGTCGGCCTCGGCGCGCTCGGCGACCCTGTTCACAAAGGCCATGGACTCGACGAAATCTGAAAAATCGAAGGTGCGCTGGAGCGTCCCGCCGACCTCGGCCCATTCGGGCAGGTCGGAGAGGGATGTTGCGATCTGGATCTCGGTGAGCTTGGCTGCCATGTCGTGACTCCTTTCGACGAATGGCGCTGCCCGCTTCGGCGGGCGAGCGGAATCGGTGAGTGTATCGTCTCGTCCGATGGCAGGTTATCCGCCCTCAAACGCGATCTCGACGACCCGCCTCGCCCCGTCTCCGACCGGGGCGCTGCATCTGGGCAACGCGCGGACGTTCATCGTCAACTGGGCGATGGCCCGTCAAGCGGGATGGCGGATCGTGCTGCGGATCGAGGATCTGGACTCGCCGAGGGTCAAGGAAGGGGTGATTGAGCAGACCATCGAGACGCTGGCGTGGCTGGGGCTGGATTGGGACGAGGGGCCGATCGTTCAGAGCGAGGACCTGTCGGCGTATGTGCGCGCGATGGAACGTTTGGCGGAGACGGGTAGAGCGTTTGCGTGCGATCTGACGCGGGGGCAGATCGAGGCCGCGGCGTCTGCGCCCCAGCAGGGTGTGCACGAGACGCGGTTTCCCGAGCACCTGCGCCCGCAGGAGATGGCGGATCGGTTTGAGCCGCGATCCTCGGGCTGGCGGTTTGTGGTTGAGGCGGGTGAGGTGGAGTTCCTGGACGGGTTCCTGGGGGCGCAGCGCGTCAATCCGTCGCAGACGGTGGGCGACTTCGTCGTCTGGACCAAGCGTGGACAGCCGGCGTATCAACTGGCGGTGGTCGTCGATGATGGCGATCAGGGTGTGACAGAGGTGGTGCGGGGCGATGATCTGCTGGATTCGACCGGGCGTCAGATCCTGCTGCAAGAAGCTCTGGGGCTGACGCCCCAGCCTCGGTACACGCACCTGCCCATGGTCGTGGGCGAGGATGGGCGCCGCCTGGCCAAGCGCCACGGGGACACGCGCCTGACGCATTATCGGGAACTGGGAGCGGGGGGCGAGCGGATCGTGGGGCTGATGAGCGAGTGGTGCGGGCTGGGACCGCGAGAGGCGATGTCGGCGGGGGAGTTCCTTCGGCGGTTCGATCTCCATAAGATGCCGGAGGGGCGAGTGGTCTTTCGCCCGGGAGATGAGCAATGGATCCTAAAAAGCTGACCGTTTTCGTCGCCTTGCTGTTGCTGTGTGGTGGGATGATTACCTACCTCGCGGTCGCCCAGGAGGGCGGCGGATCGACGGTGGGACCGCCAGCGCAAGATGCGAAGGACAAGCCGGAGATCAGCGAGGCGGGCCACCCGATCGAGCGGGTCAAGGTGGGTGGCAAGGAGTTCCGCCTTGAGGTCGTCTCGACGGACGTGACGCGGGAAAAGGGATTGGGCGACCGCGAGGAGATCGCCGAGGACGGGGGGATGCTGTTTGTGTTTCCCCGCTTGAAAGTCAAGGTGCACGAGTTCGTAATGCGGGATTGCCTCGCGGATATCGACATCATCTTTCTGGATCCGAAGATGCGGATCACGGCGACGTACCACATGTTGATCGAGGAGGCGCGCCGTGAGGACGAGCCCAAGGTCCCAACCGGGCAGCGCGATCGCTACAACGAACGGCTGAAGCGCTACGGCAGCAAGTTCCCCAACCAGTACGTGATCGAGCTCAAGGGCGGGACGCTGGCAAAGCTGCGTGAGGATCCCGAGATCGCCAAGCAGTTGGAGGTGGGGCAGGTGATCGAGCTGGACACTCGCAAGCTGCTGCGGAAGGCCCGATAAGCGAGATGGCACATCTTCTCATGTGAGGCTTGAGTCGGTCATTTGTTGGCCCGATATCTCGCGGCGCGGGCATCGCCGCGAGGGGTCAGCCATGGCAACTCTGTACATCGTCGCAGAACCGGAACTTGAGGGCCAGGCGAGCCGCCTGGCGAGCCAACTGGACGGAGCGTGGCCAAGAGAGGTCCGTCCGTTCATCGGCGTGGGCACGGTCGAACAGACCATCGAGCGGCTGATCGCGGGCGGGGTCGATGCGGGCATCGTCGTGCTCGTCGACGCGAACACGCCGGCGATCAAGGTGGACATGATCGTCGACCAGATCGTCCGCCAACGGCTGCCGGCGATCGTGATCGGCGACGACTCGGCGGCGCTGGGGTCGATCGAGGACTCGGGGCTGCTTCTGGAGTCGTGGCAAACGCCGGTGGAGACGATCGCAATAAGCCTTGACGCGCTGCTTCGCAGGCAGGGGGCGATGCGTGAGGTGGCGCGTGAGGCGAAGATGGCGTCGGCTTCTGCGCACGGGCTCGCCGAGGAGCTGAGGCATGTACACGAGGAGCTGGAGATCGCGGCGAGCGTGCAGCGGGACATCCTGCCCAAGAGCCTGCCGAGCGTGGACGGGCTCGAGAGCGGGCTGCTGTTTCGCCCGGCGGCGCAGGTCTCGGGCGATATCTATGACATGACGGTCCTCGAAGATGGGCGAGTCAGCCTGTTTATCGCGGACGCCGTGGGGCACGGCATGCCGGCGGCCCTGCTGACGATGCTGGTGGCCCATCACCTCGCCAAGAGCCAGCTCGCCGGCGGGGATATGTGCCCGGCGCGAGTATTACATGAACTCAATCAGGCGATGTGCGAGCGGAAGTTCAATACGCCGCGGTTTGCGACGGCGGTCTATTGCGTGATCGATCCGATCACGGGCGAGGCGGTGATCGCGGGGGCGGGGCATCCGGCGGCGCTGCGGATCAACGCCGGCGTCTCGACGCCGATCGAATCGCGCGGCCCGCTGCTTGGCATCTTTGATGATGCTTCGTTCGAAGAAACCACGATCAGGCTCGAGATCGGCGAGACGCTGGCGCTGTATAGCGACGGGTTCGAGACGGCGTTTCCCGCCGAGCAGCTGGGCCAGAGCGGACGCCCGCTGCCGGGCAGTGATTACATGCTCAGGCTGCGGGATATCCTCGGCGGCGGTCGCGATGTCGCGTGCGCAATCGAAGATCTCGAAGCGCGCGTGGACGAGCAGACCGGTTCGCTGCATCAGGCCGATGATCTGACGGCGCTCGTGATCCGGCGTGTGGCGAGCGGAGCACGAGAGCGGGCGCGGGCTGCGTAGGCGCGAGTACCTTCGCTGACGCGCTTACTCATCACATTTGGCTGGGATGTCGTATGGGTCGCCGGTGGCGTCCCACGCCACCTTGTCGTGCTTGGCCAAGACGCCCCAAGAGGTCCCGGGCGAGGCCTGAGAATCTCGGTGCGAATCGCGCACTCTCTCGGACGCGAGCACACGGGCAGCCTGCTCTTCGGTCAAGCCCCGGAAGTACCTCTTAATATCTGGATCACCCTCGTCGACGTGATACGGCCTGCTGGGATCGGTTTCGCCGTTCATGCTGTTCTCCTGAGTTGAAGCCTGATGGCGGTGCAACCCGTGGTGCCGGCGCTAGGCGCCCGGGACGGTTGCACCGAGTTGGGCGAGCACCGACGCGGTCAGGTCCTTGTCGACAATTCTCGATTGGTTCAAGAGGGTCCTGAGCGCGTCCATGTCGAGATTGCCGGCAACGGCAGGCGTAGTGCCGAAGACGGTCACGGCCTCCGCGTTGGTGTAATCACCGTCAACGATCCGGCTATCAAACGCCACGCCGACCATGTCTTTGGCGTTCACGGGGTCGAGGTTGGAGAGTCGTCCCTCGAGGACCCCTCGCGCACGCGAATAGTTCTCATCGCTGGCCTTGATCCATTCCAGCCAGGTCCCGTAGGAGGCCTTCAGTTCTGAGATCTCAGCCTTGGCGCGACCGATCTCAACCTTGATTCTCTCGCCCGCCTCGGTTTGCTGGTCGGCTGCCTGTTGAGTGATCGACTGCAGTGCGCCCTCGAACGTGCCCGCGGCGTAGTACCGCTGAAGATCGGTGATCGTGGCCGCGAGGGAGTACTGCGACGTGGGCTTGGACTGACCGATGATCAGATCCGCCGCGACGGAGCTGCGCTGGCCCTCCATCGCCTTGATCATGGAGGGGATCGACTTCTCGTAGAAGTAGTTCTTGTTGAACGACGCGTTGGAGGCGACGAGGCCGCCGGAGAGCGCCGAGAGGATCGAGGTCGTCGAGCTGGGATTGATGAGCGCGGCGGCACCGCTGAGGCCGATGGCACCGATCTCCGTGATAGTGTCGGCACCCTTCTTCGTCGAGCTGAACCTCTCGACGAACTCGGTAAAGCGCAGATCGGTGAGAACAATCCCCGCGTCGATGACCTGGTCTCGAATGGCGCGTTTGGCGTCCTCGCTCTTCCCATCCTCGTAGTAGTCCCCGATCATCTTTGCAAGATTGAACTGCTCGTCCAACTTCTCGATCGCTACTTGCCGATCGATCGTTGCCTTGGGCTGCCCTTGGATCGCGCTGCAGGCGCCGAGCAGAACGCAAATCAGAGCAACGAGTGCGAGAGGTTGGCGTGCGAGTGGTGTCATGACGGATCCTCAAGATATTATATCACGCGAGCTCGCCCTGAGTCTACCAAGCAAACGATCGGCGCACAAGCGAGAGCAAAGCCGGGCGCGGACATTGGGTACGCGTGACTCACATCTGTGTGCTTTGTGCCGTGGATGGCACAGATCTGAGTCAGATGTCGGCGTTTGTGGATGGCGGATCGTCACCCGCCGTCGCGGATCAGCAGGTCGCCGATCGCGTCCTATGCTCTGTCCATGATCTGGTCACCCTTGTCGCCCGGCGCATCGCCTGTGGCGTCGTCAAGGAGTTTGGCCGCGTCGTTCCTGGCGGTGTGGATCGTCGGGTCGCTGCATCGGGCGGATGATCTGACGGCGCTGGTGATCCGGCGGGTTGCGTGCGGGGCACGCGCTCTCGCTGCTTGAACCCTGGGCAAGTTGAGAATCCCACCGGCATGGCGCAGATCTGTGCCATTGTTCATCAACTCGGCACAAATCTGAGCCAAGAGTTGCGAACTTGGCTCATATCTGAGCACGTTGTCTCGTGCCGATTGTGATGAACTCATGCACCAAATGGCGAGTTATTCACAGTGACCCGCTCCACCTTGACAGGGGGGGTAGGTACGGTAGAGTGAACTCCGCATGGAAGCGAGGTGCTTGATGAGGTATTGGATGAGACGAAGGACGCTGATTCCGGCTATCGCGATGCTCTGTTCGCCTTCGATGGCCCAGGATTATGACTTCACATGGATGACAGTGGGCGACCCGGGGAATCCCCCGGCGACCGAGGACGAGTTCGTCTTCCTCGGGCCGCTTGAGATTGGTGACGTGAACTATAAATATCGCCTGAGCCAGACAGAGGTCTCAGTCGGGCAGTGGTTCGAGTATGTCGAAGCCTACTGGCCGTACCGCAAGGGGCGTGCGGGCAGCGTGAACTTCACGAGCGACTGGATCCGGGCACGCAACCCGAATGCGGGACCGGGCGTCGATCCAAACTACTACATCGTGGTCGACGGCGCCGAGCTATTCCCCGCGAACATGGGCTGGTATCACGCGGCGAGGTACACCAACTGGCTGCACAACGACAAGGCCATGGAGCAGTGGGCGTTCGAGAACGGGGTGTACGACACCTCGACCTTCGGCGGCGAGGACGAGTTCGGCAATCCGACCGATCAGCCGAGACACAACCCCGGCGCGAAGTTCTGGATCCCCACGATGGACGAGTGGGCCAAGGGGATGTACTGGGATCCGAACCGTGACGGCGAGGGCAAGGGCGGGTATTGGCTCATGCCGGACTCCGGCAATGAGGATCTCATCTCTGCGCCGCCGGACCAGGGGGGCGAGACCAATGCCGGACTTATAGAGTACGGCGATGGCTGGTTACAGTCCCACCTGAGCTACTACCCGTCCGGGCTGTTTCCCGATAGCCAGAGCCCATGGGGTTTGCTCGATGGCTCCGGCGGCGTGAGCGAGTGGCATGAAGAGCGGACGGGAGACTTGATCTCGGATTCGCGCGTGTGGCAGGGATCGTGGTTCGCGCTCCAAGAGTTCTTCTTCTTTGAGGATCGGATAGACACCATCAGCATCAATAATCCCAGGTTTTCTGGTCACGGGCTTCGATTGGCATCGGTACCCGCTCCGAGTTCGGCGGTCATCATGGGGGTTTGTGGAACTCTCGCATTGAGAAGAAGGAGAAAAGCATGAGAAGGGGCAGTATTGTTGTAATCTGGATCTTCGCCAGCCTGATCTCGGTGGCAAACGCCACTGTCACAGTGTCGAGGGTCCCTACGGGAGGCACTTCCGCCACAGTAACCTTACTCGGCGACGGGAGGTATAGAGTCGAACTCTCGACTACGGTTACTGCTCAGCCAACGACGTTTACAATCAAGGGTGGCACGTTTGATGAGCTTGAAGATGTGCTCATCACGGCCAATGTGCCGCAGATTGTCTTTATCGAGATTGAAGGGCTGATTCCTACGAATGGGCTAGATTCCGTAGAGGATATCAACTCTTTCACAAGCACGGCGACCGTGATCTTACGCAAGGCCAACGTGCTCAACGACGTGGCAAGCATCCGACTGAATACGATTCTTGGCACAGACATTCAGGGTGACATCACAGGCGACATCAATCTCATTGAACGAAATAGCGGGGGGCAGTCCACGCTGATCTCGATGGATGTCGGTGGCGATATTCTGGGTGATGTGCTGGTTAACTTTGGAGAGATTGACCGGTTGGAAGTGATCGGGTCGATCGGCACCGTCGCCAACAGAAGCACGATCAGCGTGGGGAACAGCATAAAGAGTATTGTTGCAGACGAAATCCACGCCGATATCACGACGCCTGCAAACTTCAGCACGAAGCATATCGAGACAACGGGTGCGAGTAGCAATGGTGATTTTACCGGATCGCTCGACACGAATAGGCTGGTGAGCTTTTCAGAGCCGGACGCGGGTATCAGTATCGCGGGCCACCTGAAGGCCAATCTCGACTTTGCCGGAT
>CBDVAM010000072.1:0-16546 GCA_965371965.1 uncultured Phycisphaerales bacterium | reverse complement strand
TGCCGACTGCCGACTGCCGACTGCCGACTGCCGACTGCCGACTGCCGACTGCCGAAAGCCGAAAGCCGACTGCCGACTGCCGAAAGCCGACTGCCGATTGCCGAAAGCCGACTGCCGATTGCCCTTGGCATCTTGATTGCGGAGTGTGAGGCGTGAGTTTTATTGACGGCATTACCAATGCGGGGGCGTTGCCGGCGCTTGAGGCGACGATTCGGTTTGCGGGTGCGCGCCAGCGGCTGATCGCCAGTGACATCGCGAATATCGACACGCCGGACTATCGCACGCGGGACGTGGATCCGAAGGGATTTCAGAGGGCGTTGGGCGAGGCGATCGATCGTCGGCGGTCGCGCGGGTGGGTCGGGTCGCTGGGTGCGTGGGATTCTGGTGAGGTGCGGTTCGATCGGAGCGGGGGGCTGAAGTTGAACCCGGGCAGCGGGCGGGGGAACGTGCTGTTCCATGATCGCAATAACCGCGATCTGGAGCGGCTGATGCAGGATCTGGCGGAGAACGTGGGCGTGTACCGGATCGCGGCGGACCTGCTCAAGCATCGGATGGACACGATCGAGGGTGCGATTCGCGAGACGAGGTAGGCCCGGGAGGTTGAGGCGTGTACGGAGCATTAGACATCTCGGTTGGCGGCATGGTGGCCCAGCGGACGCGGATGAGCGTGATCGCGGCGAACGTCGCCAACCAGAGCGTGCTGGAAGATGCCCAGGGGAACTACGCGCCGTATCAGCGCCGCGAGATTGTCTTTGCGCCCGGGGATCCGTCGGCGTCGAGCCGGGAGGCGCGCGAGCTGGGCGTGCATGTGCGAGAGATCTATCAGAATCCTGATGCGCTCCGGGCGAAATATATGCCGGGGCATCCGCATGACACCGATGGGGACGGGTATGTGATGGTGCCGGACATCAATCCGATCGTGGAGCAGGTGAACGCGATGGAGGCGGCGCGGGCGTACGAGGCGAACCTGATGGCCGCGGAGGCGAGCAAGGCGATGATGGCACAGGCGTTGCGGTTGTTGGCGTAGGCATGGAGGCGAGGAGACGTAGCGGGGGTATTGGGCAGGAGGCCCGGTGCCGCTGAGCGAGGATAGATGCAATGAGCGATCCGATAGGGTTGATCGGCAGCGGGCAGAGCGGGGGGATAGATCCCCGGTCGTCGGGTGCTGCGCGCCAGGTAGATGGCGGGGCGACGGGGTTCAAGGACGTGCTCAAGGAGAACCTCCGGCGGGTCAATGAGCTGGAGCAGGACGCCACCAGGGCGATCGAGGATCTGACCGCGGGGAGGCGGACGGATATCGAGGGCGTGGCGCTGGCGGCGGAGAAGGCCGACATGGCGTTCAAGGCGCTACAGGCGGTGCGCAACAAGGTGATGGACGCGTACGACGAGATCAAGCAGATGCGGGCGTAGCGTCGTTCGTTGGATCGCGCGGGTGGGCTCGGCGATCGTGGGCGCAGAATCGGCGCGGGTGGGCGCAGGTTTGGTCGCGGTCGGCAGAGGCTGCGCATCGGGCGGGCTGGGGCGGCGCGTGTGCAGGCGGCGAATGCGAAACTCCGAATGAATCGATTCGTTCCGGCGGGTGTGCCCGCTGGGACCGGCCGGCGCGGAGCGCGGGCTGTCGATGGCACGGAGGCCGATTTCGATGGATGGGCTGCGCGGGATTCTGGATCGGATCGTCAAGCACCTTGGCGGCCTGGGGCTGACCCAGAAGCTGCTGATCGGCTCGCTTGTCGTGATTGCGCTGATGGGGATGTTCCTGGTATCGCAGTTCGCGGGGCGGCGCGAGATGGTGCCGCTGATGGACGCCGATCCGGGGCGGGACATGGTGGGGCTCTTGCGAGCGAGCCATATCGACGCGGAGGTACGGGGCAATCAGGTGTTCGTGCCGGCGTCGAGCCAGCGTTTGGCGCTGGCGTCGCTCGCCGAGAGCGGGTCGCTGCCTGGCGACACGCAGTTGCTGTTCAATAATCTGATCGAGCACCAGAAGTGGACGAACTCGCGCGAGCAGAACCAGCAGCAGTTCGACATTGCGCTGCAGAACGAGCTTGGGCGGATCATCGCGCACATCGGCGGGGTGCGATCGGCGAATGTCCTGATCGATGCGCCCAAGGCGACGGGGATCGGGCTGGTGGCGCGCGAGCCGACGGCGTCGGCGACGATCGTGACCAACGGCGCGCCACTGAATCAGAAGACCGCCGACACGATCGCCTCGCTGATCGCGGGTGCCAAGTCGGGCCTGGGCGCGAAGAACGTGCAGGTGATCGACGCCAATAGCGGCAGGACGTTCCGGGCGAGGGACGAGGGGGACGTCGCGTACTCGGCGTATCTGGAGCACGCGACGAACACCGAGAAGCGGATGCGCGGCAAGCTGCTGGATCTGTATTCCTATATCCCCGGCGTGATCATCGCGGTCACGGCGCATGTGGACATCGCGCGCGAGGACGTCCTCTCAGAGCTGTTCAGCAGTGTCGAGGATGGGGGCACCGTGATGCTGCTGGGCAAGGAGCGCACGAGCAGCACGACGCAGACGACGCCCCAGCGGGGGGGCGAGCCGGGGCTGAGGTCGAACGCGTCGGCGAATATCAATCGCGGGTCGGCGGGCGCGGGGACGAGCTCGGAGCAGAGCGAGATCGAGACGACGATGGAGAACCACGTCGGGACAACGAAGACGCATCGGCTTGATCCCAAGGGGCAGGCAACGCGCCTGGTGGCGTCGATCCAGATCCCTCGGGCGTATGTGGCTGAGATCGTGAAGGCGACGCTGGCAGAAGACGCCGAGGGACCGACAGAAGAAGCGATCGTCCAGAAGTTCGAGGAGATCCGCCAGGAGATAGAGGCCCATACCAAGCCTCACTTGCAGACCGAGCAGACCGAGGGCGAGGTCTCGGTCTCGATGATCCCCATCGCGTTTATCCAGAGCGGGGCGCAGCAGGCGTCGATGTTCGGCGGGATCGCTACGGGCGGGGGGACGCTGGGGCTCTCGGGGAATGTCATGGAGACGGCGATCATCGGCGTGCTGGGGCTGGTGTCGGTGGGGCTGATGCTGATGATGGTGCGGCGTGCGGGCAAACAGGTGAAGATGCCCAGCGCCGAGGAGCTGGTTGGGTTGCCGCCGGAACTCGCGTCGGGCGAAGATCTGGTTGGTGACGTGGGCGAGGGCGACGACGCAATGGCGGGGCTCGAGCTCGGCGACGACGATGTCGAGTTCCAGAAGATCCTCAATGAGGTTCTCGAGCAGGCCAATCACAGCCCCGAGTCGGTAGCGGCGGTGCTGAATCGTTGGATCTTGCAGGAGGACTAAGGCTTGGGTGCTGCGGGTCGGTCGGAGATGTCGCCGGTGCGGAAGGCGGCGGTGGTGCTGCTGGCGATCGGTCCGGAGCAGACCGCGGTGATCCTGAAACACCTGGGAGACGAGACGGTCGAGCAGGTGATGCGCGAGCTGGCGTCGCTGGGTCGGATCGAAGGCGGGATGCAGACCAGCATCATCGAAGAGTTCTATCACATGTCGCTGGCGCAGCAGTTCGCGAGCGAGGGGAACCTGGATTTCGCCAAAGAGGCGCTGATGGGGGCGTTGGAGCCGGCAATGGCCGAGCGGATCCTGGGGCAGATCCAGACGCAGGTCCGCAAGACGCCGTTCAACTTTCTGCAGAAGGCCGACAGCGAGCATGTGCTGACGTTCATCCAGGATGAGCATCCGCAGACGATCGCGTTGATCGTGTGCCACCTGCCGCACCATCGTGCGGCGGAGATTCTGTCGCGTTTGCCGATGGCCAAGCAGGTGGAGGTGGTCAAGCGGATCGCGAATATGGAGCAGACGAATCCGGACGTGATCCGGGAGGTGGAGCAGGGGCTGGAGAGTCGTTTGGCGAACATGCTTGGCCAGTCGATGCAGAAGACCGGCGGGGTCGAGTCGGTGGCGGAGATCCTGAACCTGGCGGATCGGGCGACCGAGAAGACGATCATGGAGGGCTTAGAGAGCGATGACCCGGACCTGGTGGAGGAGATCCGGCGGCTGATGTTCGTGTTCGAGGACATCCTGCTGGTCAACAGCAAGGGCATCCAGGCGGTGCTCAAGGAGATCGACAACGACGAACTCGCGCTCGCGCTCAAGACCGCCAGCGACGATCTGAAGGCCAAGATGCTGGACAACATGTCCCAGCGGGCCGCCGAGCTGATCAAGGAGGACATGCAGTACATGGGTCCGGTGCGGCTGAGCGACGTCGAGGCGGCGCAGCAGCGGATCGTGGACGTCGTGCGCCGTCTGGAGGAGGCCGGCGAGGTGGTCATCGAGGGTCGCGGGACCGACGCCGAGATGGTCGGCTGAGTCTGGAAGAGAGGCGAGGCCTTGGCGATCATGAAGGCATCGAGGTCGGTGGCGTCCGGGGCGAGTGTGGACCTGGCGGACTTCGGCGAGCGGGCGGAGATGGTCATCGCCCAGGCGCGCGAGCGGGCGGGCGAGATACTCTCGGACGCGCGGGGCGAGCGCGATCAGCTGGCCGAGAGCGAGGCGAGCATCGCTCGCGAGAAGGGCGAGCGCGAGGGGTATCAGGCGGGGCTCGAGCGGGGGCGCAAGGAGGGGCGCGAGCTCGCGCTTCGAGAGACACAGGAACAGATATCGGCCTTGTGCGACGGGCTCGGCGGTGCTCTGGCGAGGCTGAACAAGGACCGCGGGGTCCTTGTCGCCCAGGCACGCGATGATCTGCTCGAGCTTGCGATCCGGCTGAATGCGCAGATCACTCGCCGGCGGCTGGTGATCGAGCCGGGGCTCGTGGCGGGGCAGGTCGAGGCGGCGATCGAGATTGTCTCGCATGCGTCGCACCTGACGGTTGTCTTGCATCCCGATGATGATTCGATCGTGCGAGAGGTGCTCGGCGACGCGGGCGGAGACGGCGAGTCGCGGTTCACGATCGTCGGTGACCACACGATCGAGCGGGGCGGGTGTATCTTGCGCAATAAGCGCGGCGTGCTCGCGGACGCGACGATCTCGAAGCAGCTCGAGCGGATCGTCCGCGCGATCCTGCCCGATGCGCCGGACACATCGGGCGAGGTGGCGGCGTGAATCCGTTCGGGCAGGCCGCGGAGCGAGCGCGCGACGCCGATCCGATCGAGCGGGTGGGGACGATCCGCTCGTTGCGCGGGCTATGCGCGGTGGTGCGGGATCTGGCGGCGCCGGTGGGCTCGCTGGTGATGCTGGAGGCGGAATCGGGTCCGACGCCCGGGGAGGTGATCGGATTCGAGGATTCCGATGTGATCGTGATGCCTCTTGCGAGCCGGGTTGGGCTGATGGCGGGCGCGTGTGCGAGATTGGAGCAGTCGTCGGCGATGGTGCCCACGGGGCCCGAGCAGCTCGGGCGGGTGATCGACGGGCTGGGGCGTGCGATCGACGGGCTGGGGGCGATTCGGGCGATGGGGTCGCGCCCGCTGCAGCCTGCGCCGATCGACGCGATGCGTCGCCGGCTGATTCGCGAGCGGCTGGTGACTGGCGTGCGGGCGGTTGATGTGATGACGCCGGTGGGGCGGGGGCAGCGTCTGGGGATCTTCGCCGGGCCTGGCGTGGGCAAGAGCACGCTGCTGGCTCAGTTGGCGCGTGGGGCCCAGAGCGATGCGAACGTGATTGCGCTGATCGGCGAGCGCGGGCGTGAGGTGCGCGAGTTCATCCATGAGACACTGGGCGAGGAGGCGCTCGCGCGCAGCGTGATCGTGGTGGCCACGGGCGATGAGTCGCCGGTGATGCGGGTGCGGGCGGCGAAGATGGCGTGCGCGATCGCGGAGCACCTGCGGGACGGGGGCAAGGACGTGCTTTTCATCATGGACTCTGCGACGCGGTTCGCGCACGCGCAGCGCCAGATCGGGCTTGCGGTGGGCGAGCCGCCGGCGACGCGCGGGTATACGCCGAGCGTGTTCAGTGAGTTGGCGCAGTTGCTCGAGCGGGCGGGGGCGGTGGAGGGCGAGCGAGAGAGCGAGAAAGCGAGAGAGGGAGAGCGAGAGAGCGATGACGGTGTGAAGCTCGGCGGGTCGATCACGGGGATGTACACGATTCTGGTTGAGGGTGACGACATGACCGAGCCGATCGCCGACGCGGCTCGGGGGATTTTGGATGGGCACCTGATCCTGTCGCGCGATCTGGCCAAGCGCGGGTATTTTCCTTCGATCGACGTGTTGGATTCGGTCAGCCGGGTGACGGGGGAGATCTGCGACGAGCGCCATCTCGAGGCCCGCCAGCTCGTGCTGCGCCTGCTAGCCAAGCACGCGGAGGTGGTCGAGCTGGTGAGGATCGGGGCATACGCGTCGGGGAGCGATGCGGAGGCGGATACGGCGATCGAGTTTCTGGAGGAGATCGAGGGGCTCTTGACCCAGGGGCGGGGCGAGGCGTGCGAGTTTGAGCACTCGCGGGCGGCATTGGTCGAACTCGGCGAGCGGGCGGCGGCGGCGTTGAGCGCGCGGCGCACGCAGAGGGCGGCATAATGGGCGGGTTTCGCTTTGAGCTTGAGCCGGTGCTCCGTCAGCGCGAGCAGGTGGAGCGCGAGAGGCAGGTCGCGTTCGCGGCGATCGATCGCGAGAGGCTTGCGCTCGAGAGCGAGCTGCGGGCGGCGCGGGCGATGATCGAGGATGAGCGGCGCGAGCTGCGCAGGCGGCTCGGGGGGGGTGGCGGGCGGTTCGGCGCGGTGCGCGAGCAGGCCATGGCGGTTGGGGCCTTGGATCGGCGGGCGGCGGGGATCGGCGTGCGCCTGGGCGAAGTGTTGCAGAGGCTGAAGGAGGCGAGGGGAGAGCTGGTGGAGGCGTCGGCGGATCGGCGGGCGATCGAGTTGCTCCGCGAACGCCGATATGAGCTGTGGCGCCGGGAGCAGTTGCGGCGCGAGCAGCGTGAGCTGGACGATATTGTCAACGGGGTGAGCGCTCGAAGGGCGCAGGAGGCCGCGTGATGCGCAAGATATGGACCATTCTGGCGGTGTTTGCCATCGGAAACCTTCTGGCGCTGATCGGCGGTGTCGGGTGGCTGGGGGCGAGCGGGCGGTTGAGCGTCGAGCGGATGCGGGTGGTGCGCGAGATGTTCAGCGAGACGGTCGCGGTTCAGATGGCGCGAGAGAAGGTGGAGGAGGACGAGGCCGCGGCGGCGGCGGAGCTGGCGGATGCGAGCCAGCAGCGTTTCGTGGCGATGTCGTCGGCCGAGGTGATGCAGTATCGCCTGGATCGCATCGAGGCGGATAGAGAGCGCCGGCGTCGCCATTTGCAGGAGTTTCGCGATCTTGGCGAGGCGCTGGCCCAACGGGAGGCGACGCTGGCGCTGGACCGTTCGGCGTTCGAGATCGAGCGCAAGGCCCATGAGGAGTATCTGGCGGCCATCGCCCAGACCGACGGCGACGTGCAGTTTCGCAAGGCGGTCAAGGTGCTCGATGGGCTGACGGCCCAGGACGCGGCGGGCATCATCACGGCGCTGATCGGGACTGGCGAGGATGGGGTTCTTGATGACACAGATGACGCGGAGAATGCGGATGATGCGCCGGGATTGCGCCTCGCGGGCGTCGATCGTGCCGTGTCGTATCTGAACCGGATGCAGGAGCGGTCTCGATTGAAGCTGATGGCGGTGCTTTCGGCGAGCCAGCCCGGGTTGGCCGCTGAGTTGCTGGAGCGTCTGCGCACCCGCGGGCTCGCCGCGGAAACTGCGCAGGCACCATGACACCATCGATCGGCGGCATTCCATCTACTGTAACGACATCGCGTCCCGATCTGGGGGCGTCGTCGCTGGATCGCGAGGTCGCGAGCCGGATGTTCGGCTCGTACGCCGATAGCAAGGGGATGGCTGCGAGGCGTCGGGGAGAGGTGACCGGTGGCGCGGCGTTTGGGGCGGTCCCGGCGGTCGAGTTGCCCCCGCAAGAGGTCCCGCAACAAGCAGCAGTCTCGAGCCGGGGGCGTTCGTCAGTGGAGCGAGGGTCGCCAGCGGGCGGGCAAGGGCGATTATCTGCGGGCGTAGAGAAGCCCGGAGGGTTTCGTCAGGGGGGAGATGGGGCTCGCGCGAATGTGCCAGCTGAGGGGAATGGTGCGAACGGGAACCAGTCTTCAGCGACGGGCGTGAGCGAGGCAGGCAGCGGGCAGGCGACGCGTGGCGCTGTTGGAGCGGGGGGGGCGCTGGCGCGTCTATCCGGCGCGGGCTCTGGGTTCCGGGCGAGCGTGGGTTCGAGCTCGGGTTCGGGCGGGAACACTCGGGCGGCGGGCGGAAGCTCGCCGGTGGGGATTGGAGCGCAGCGATTGCGTGTTGGCGCAACATCGACGGCGCAGCGGGCGCAATCTGCCCGGCCCGCCACGCGCGACGCGTTGATCGAACAGATCCAGCGTGGGCTGGCCAGGGCGCTGCAGAGCAAGGATGGTGTGGTCACGGTGCGGCTTCGCCCGGAGAATCTGGGCCTTGTGAAGGTGCAGATCCGCGTTGACGGCTCGCATGTGACCGCGTCGCTCGAGGCGACGAGCGAGCAGGCACGCGAGTTGCTGAGTCAGAACATTGTCACGCTGGAGCGAGCGCTGGAGGCGCGGGGCTTGAGCGTGGATCGGGTCGTGGTCGAACACGTCCCGGCGAGCGTCACGGATGACGGGTCGCGCGAATCGCGGGAGCAATGGGGCGGAGCCTCGACTCGCGAGTTTCATGGGCGGAGCCCAGGCGAGCCGGACGCGGAGCGTTCGGAGAATGAGCAGGTTTCGGCGGCCTTGGAGTGGCACGGCGACACCATCCATATTGACGCCATCGCGTAGGCGCGGCGGGCTCGGCGTGAGTGGTCTCACTTCGAGCGCGTGACGGTGCGGGCGATTCGGGCGCGGTGCGGTCTGTCTGATCGCATCCGGCGCGATCGTTGTGCGATGACGGCGGGAGTGATCCATGAGCGCCATCGGTGCGGTCGCGGGGGGAGTTGGTTCTTCGCAGAGCGGATTCAGCGGGCTGTCGAGCGACGACTTCATGAAGATCGTGCTCGAAGAGCTGGCCCAGCAAGACCCGCTTGAACCATCTGATACAGGGGCGCTGCTCGAGCAACTCGCGAGCATCCGGGCGATCCAGGCGGACGTTGATCTCGAAAAGAGCCTCCAGTCGCTGGTGTCACAGAATGAGCTGGCGTCCGCGACCGGGTTCATCGGGCGCGTCGTCAGCGGCGTGAGCGAGACAAACGAGCGCACCGCGGAGGTTGTCATCAGTGTGTCCATCACCGGCGACGGGCCGATTCTGAACCTTGCCAACGGGCAGCGGGTTCGCATCGGGCAGGTGGACGAGGTGGTCTCCGAGGAGCTGTTCAGGCCGCCGACGGGGGACGAGTGATGGGGTCCGTGTCGCCGTTGCTCCAGGAGTTGGCGGGCATCGCTCAGGACGGGCTTGGGCGGGGGCTGTCATCGATCGGCGGCGAGTTTCAGGCTCGCCTGCTTGAGGCGAACCAGTTGGGCGCGGGGCGGCTTGGCGCGATGCCCAGTCCGGGCGCGATGCCCAGCCTGGGGGGCGTGTTGATCGAGGCGGGGCTGGATCTGGATCTGAGCGACGAGCAGATGCAACGGCTCGCCGAGGCCGCGGATCGCGCGATGGCGGCGGGCGCGTCGAGCGCTCTTGTCATGATCGACGGCAAGGCGCTGCGTCTGGACGTGCAGTCGAGGCGGATCACCGGCGAGGTGTCGCTGATGCACGGCGACGTGCTGACGGGCATCGACGCGGTCGTGCAGGCGAGCGATCCGGCGCAGACAAGCGCCTTCGGCGGGCTGTTGCAGTCCGGCGGATCGGCGCTCGGCATTCATCCTGAGATTCTAAAGGCGCTTCTCAAGTAACACACCGGGGCCGAGGGGCCTTATCGAGAGAGTCATATGTCGTCCACCCAGTCCTTGTTCACGGCGTTCAGCGGGCTCGACGCCCACTCGCGATTCATCGAGGTCACGGGCAACAACATCGCCAACGTCAACACCACGGCGTTCAAGAGTTCGCGCGTGGAGTTTGCTGATCTGCTCTATCGCAACATCTCCCAGGGCGAGGAGCCGGGGGCGTTCACGGGCGGCTCGAACCCGATCCAGGTGGGCACGGGCGTGCGGGTCGCGGGGACGCTGCGAGATTTCGCGGGCGGCCCGATCTCGGCGACGGGGATTCCAAGCGACTTGGCGATCGACGGCGCGGGATTCTTCATCGTCCAGCGCGGCGAGGATCAGCTGTATACCCGCGACGGCTCGTTCCGCCTGGACGCACAGAACAATCTCGTGACGGTCGACGGGGATCGGCTGCTCGGGTTCCCCGCGGATGACGACTTTGAGATCCAGGGCGGGACACTCGCGGAGCTGACGATTCCGGTGGGACAGCTGACGATCGCCGAGGCGACGACCATTGTCCAGGTGAGCGGGAACCTGAACGCCGACGGCCTGGCGGCGACGCGCGGGGCGCGGATTCGCCTGGGCGCGGAGGGCGATGTCGCTTTCGGGCTCATCAACAACCCATCGGTGCCGCCGACGGGAACGAACGTCATCGAGCCGACGAGCCTGCTCATTGAGATGGCCGATCCCGATGATCCGTCGGGCGACGGCGCGATGTTTGCCAATGGGCAGGCGATCGAGATTCGAGGGGCCCGCAAGGGCGGCTCGAACACATCGTCGGCGAGCTTTCTGATCAGCGCGGCGAGCACGGTACGCGATCTGATGGACTTCTTCGGCGATGCGCTCTCGCTCCAGGACACGGGCGCGAACCCCGATGGCAACACGCCCGGGGCCAGGCTCAACAGTCAGACCGGGCGGATCTTCATCACGGGGAACACCGGCACGGCGAGCGATCTGGAGATCGAGAACACCGACCTGCGACTGTTGGATCCCGATGGGTCGATCGTGCGGTTCCCGTTCTCGAGCGAGCGCCTGGCCCAGGCCGACGGCGAGAGCGTGCGGACGACGCTGGTCGCGTTCGACTCGCTGGGCACGCCGCTGGAGTTTGACGCGACGTTCGTGCTGGAATCCAAGCAGGATACCGGGACGAGCTGGCGGTATTTCGTGGAATCCGCGGACGACACGGACCTGAACAAGGCGATCACGACCGGGCTGGTGGAGTTCGACAACTTCGGGCTGCTGCGCACGACCGACGCGATCGGCGTGCAAATCGATCGCGCGGGAACCGGCGCCGCGACGCCGGCGGGCTTCGAGCTGTCGCTGCTGGGAGGCGAGAGCGGCGTGACGGCGCTGACGGACATCGAGAGCCAGGTCGCCAGCGCGTTCCGCGATGGGGCGGCGATCGGCACGCTCGAGGATTTCACGATCGATCGTGATGGGACGATCCTGGGCGCGTTCAGCAACACGCTGATTCGCCCGCTCGGGCGGGTGAGTCTCGCGACGTTCCGCAATCCCTCGGGGCTGGTCGGGCAGGGGTCGAACCTGTTTCGCACCGGCGGGAACAGCGGCGAGGCGATCCTGGCAAGCCCGGGCGAGCTGGGCGTGGGACAGATCGTCGGCGCGAGCCTGGAGCTGTCCAACGTGGATCTGGGCAAGGAGTTCATCAATCTGATTCTGGCATCCACGGGGTATTCGGCGTCGAGCCGGGTGATCCAGACGTCTGGCGAGTTGTTTGATCGGCTCATGGCCGCCGCACGCTGATCCTGGGTGAGCCCGCGCTGACGGCCCGGTAACCGCGTGGGCACGGGCGAGATCTGCGGGCTTGGGCGGGCGGGTTTGAGTGTCGCCGGCGGACGCCCGATATCGACAGAGATCCCCTGTGAGGAATGCCCGTGATCGATGTCACCAGACTCAACGGCAGTCGGTTCATACTGAACGCCGAGCTGATCCGGATTGTGGAATCCAACCCGGACACGGTGATCACGCTGGTTGGGGGCGAGCACCTGGTGGTGCGTGAGCCCAGCGAGGAGATCGTCCGGCGGGTTCTGGAGTATCGCAGGCATTTGCGGACGTTGCTGCCGGCGTCTTGACGGCACAGACCCGACGCCTCAGGCGCCAATCGGGCTCGCCCAGGGCGGGGCGTCAAGTTCGCATGATGAGGATTCGATAGCCCACCGGAGTCGCGTTCGCGCATCCGGAGGGCGCTGGTGGATATCGGAACTGTCATTGGGCTGATCTTCGGGATCGTCTGCATCATGGGATCGATGGTGCTGGGCGGGGGCAATCCGCTCTCGCTTGTCAATATCCCATCCATGCTGGTGGTCTTCGGCGGCACCGGCGGGGCCCTGCTGATGGCGTACCCCCTGGCGAGGCTCTTCTCTGTCCACAAGGTGATCCTCAACGCCATCTTCACGACGCCGACCGATCCCAAGCTGATCGTGCGTGACATCGTCGGGTACGCCGAGACGGCACGGCGCGAGGGGATCCTGGCGTTGGAGAACTTGGTCGACGAGATGCGCGACCCGTTCATCGTGCGCGGGATCAAGATGGCGGTGGACGGGACGGATCCGGAGCTGATCCAGACGGTGATGGACACCGAGCTGGAGGCGCTGATGGACCGCCACACGATCGGCAAGAAGATCATGGAGAACGTCGCCCGGTATGCGCCCGCGTTCGGGATGATCGGCACGCTCATGGGCCTGATCGCGATGCTCCAGAACATGGACGATCCGAGCAAGATCGGCCCGGGTATGGCGGTGGCGCTCATCACGACCTTGTATGGCGCGCTGATCGCCAACGTGGTGTGCTACCCCATCGCCGACAAGCTGGCGGCGCGCGACGCCGAGGAGGTCTTGATCAAGACGATTATCATCGCCGGGGTGATGAGCATCCAGTCGGGCGACAATCCGCGGATCGTCGAGGGCAAGCTGTTGACGTATCTGCCGCCGTCGGATCGATTGGCGTACGAGGAAGCGCGCGAGGCCGCGTAGGGGAGATCTCGTGGCCAAGAGGAAACCATCGGAGAACATCGGGGTCCCTGACTGGATCCTGACCTACGGCGACTTGATGTCGCTGCTGCTGTGTTTTTTCATTCTGCTCAGCGCGTTCAGCGAGTTGAAGAGGCCTCGTGAGTATCAGAAGGTGATCGATTCGATCAAGGAAGCGCTGGGTCTGGACGGCGGTCTGGGGATGATCAACAGCTATCGCAATCCGCAGAACTCGATGATCAACCATCTGACCGAGCACGCGAGGATGGCCGGCGACGTGCCAAGCCGCTCGGATATCAACGAGCAGAGCATCTCGGGTCGCGACCAGACGGTTACGACGATCAGCGAGGGTGGGCGTTGGGTTGTGGGCGGGGCGATCGCGTTTCAGGCTGCGTCGGCGGAGATATCTGAGGCGTCCAAGAAGCAGCTTCATGATCTGGCCGAGGACATCCGAGGCAAGGACACGCGCGTGGATATCAAGGGGCACGCGTGGGGTCTTGAAGACAAGAGCGGGGGCGATGACTACCGGGAGCTGTCCTTTCAGCGGGCACGGGCGGTGGTGGAGTTCCTGGAGACCGAATGCGCGATCCGCAGCGAGCGCCTCACGATCATCGCCGCGGGCAACAGCGAGCCCAAGGAGCTGGACCAGCTCGGCGGGTCACAGAATCGGCGGGTCGAGGTCGTGGTGACCGAGGTCACGCTGGCAGAGACGCATCCGGATCCTGATTGGCAGGGCAACTAGGAGGACTGACGATGGCCGACGAACAAGAGACCCAGGGCGAGGGCGGCGAGAAGAAGAAGAAGAAGCCGATTCTGATGATCGCGGCCGTTGCCGGGCTCATGCTGCTCGAGGGGGTGGGGGTTTTTCTCTTTGTCTCGATGACCGGGGCACCGGCCGGGGCGAGTGCGGCTGGCCTCGAGGGGCTCGATGAGCAGAGCGGCGAGCTGGTCCAGGAGGTCGAGTTGCTCAAGGGGCGATTCCAGAACCTGTCCACCGGGCGGGTCTGGGATTGGCAGGTCGAGGCATTTCTCAAGGTCCGCAAGAAGAACATCGAGCATGTGGAGAAGACCCTGGAACGGCGCAAGGCAGAGATTCAGGAGGGTATGAGCCTGATCTTCCGGCGGGCGCAGCATGCCCAGCTTCGCGAGCCGGGCTTGTCATCGATCAGCCGCCAGGTGGACGCGTACATCCTGGAGGTCTTCGGGACCGATCCGTCCGATGGCACGCCGTACGTCGAGCGGGTGCTGATTCCCAAGTGCGACGGGTACCCCTCGGACTTCTAGGCCGCGCAGGTTGTGCGCGAGGGTCGGCGGGGTGGTGGGCGAGCGTGTTGGGCGAGAAGGGCGTTGCGGCGCAGGCTTCGCGCGGGCGTTGCGCGGGGGGCGCGAAAAGTGCTCTTGGAGTCGCCCGAGACCCGATCGACCCATCTCGATCGTGACGCGCGATCGTGCCTGGACCGGGCGGAGGCCCGCGATCGCGTGTGGTCTCCGGGAGCGGGAGATGTCTGAAGAACAAGCCAACCAGGATACGAGCGACCCGGGCCAGGTGGACGCCTCGCAAGATCCTCAGGCGAACACGCCAGCGGATTCGGCGGAGGTCGCGGAATCGTCGGACCCATCGGAGGTCTCCGATTCCTCGGAGCCGGCGGATTCATCTGACCCGGCGGGGGAAGAAACTCCAAGCCCGGATGTCTCGACAGACGATGCCCAGGGCAGCGACGCGGGCGGGAATCAGGACGGCGAGTCGTCGGGCTTCGACCTGCCGGACCTCGAGAGCACCGACGATGAGCCCGGCGCATTCAGCAACCCGTTGGACCTGCTCTCGGATGTTGATCTCAACGTCAAGATCGAGCTCGGTCGCACACAGATGCTCGTCGAGGACGTGCTGAAGCTGAAGAACGGGTGCGTGGTGGAGTTGGACAAGCTCGCCGGCGATCCGGTGGATATCTATGTGAACGATCGGCTGGTGGCGCGGGGCGAGGTTCTGGTGCTCAACGACAACTTCTGTGTTCGCATCAACGAGCTGGTGTCGAGCAAGCAGGCGGAGGTCAGGCGCAAGAGCGCGTAGGGCGTCGAGGATCGACGCGGTGATGGCCATGGAGGGCCGATGTTGCGATTCGCTTGGGCACTTATCATTGTGTGCGCATCGCCCGTGCTGGGCGAGCCGATCGGCCCGATGCCCGAGGCAGGCGGGGCGGTCGATGCTGCCGCTGATTCGTCAACGACCGTGAGTGACGGCGCGGACGCCCGGGTGCCCGGACGGAGCGAGCGGGCGCTCGGCGCCATGCCCGGCACGGAGCAGCCTGGAACCAAAGCGGACCCGGTCTCGCCGGTGGGCGCGAAGGGCTGGCTCACGGGCACGGCGTTGCCGCTGGTCGGCGTGCTGGCGATCATCGTCGCGCTGGCGTGGGTGTACCGGCGTTTTTCGCGTTCGCGGGGCGGGATATCCTGCGCGCTGGGTGCCGGCGGGCACGCTCCCTCGGGCGTGCTCAGTGTTCTGGCCCGGTTTCCCGTGGGCGGGGGGATGACGCTGGTCCTGCTCCAACTCGATCGAAGGGTGTTGCTGGTTTCGCACAGTGGCGGGTCGATGTTCCGCGGGCGCCCGGGGGCGATGAGTCTGCTGACCGAAATCGTTGATGAAGAGAGTGTCGCGTCGCTGCTCGTACGCACGCAGGACGAGCGCGGCGAGTCGATGAGCAAGCGGTTCAACGAGCTGCTGCAGGGCTATTCGGATGACGTTGAGGACGCGGTGGTTGATGTGCCGCCGGCGTCGATTCTTGACGAACTCGCCGATGACGGGGCACAGGCTTCAGCGGAGTTTTCGCCGCTGCGTCGGCGATTGGAGCGGCTGATGCGGCACGCGCCAAACGAGCGAGCGGCGCGATGACGCGCGTGCTGGCCATCGTGTTTCTGGGACTATTCTGTGCGAGCGCGGGGGCGCAGGTGCTCGGCCCGCCGAGCGATCCGGCGGCGTTCGCGGTGGACGGTTCGCAGAGCGCCGGAGGGATCGCGCGCACGCGTGAGCTGTTCGGGCTGGAGAGTCCCAAAGATCTGAACCCGCTGAGCGTGCTGGCAGCGGCGGGGGAAGCTCTGCCCGGTGGCGAGGACGGCCAGAGCGGATTGAGCGCCGCGATCAGCATCATGCTGGTGCTGACGGTGATCAGTCTTGCGCCGTCGATCATGCTGATGACCACCTGCTTCGTGCGCATATTGGTGGTGTTGGGCCTGCTACGTCAGGCGATCGGGATGCAGACGCTCCCGCCCGCGCAGATGATCACTGCCCTGGCGCTGTTTATGACCTTGCTGGTGATGACCCCGACGATCGATCGGATCTGGGACGAGGCGGTGGTGCCGTATCAGAACGGCGAGCTTTCCAGCTATGACGAGCTTTGGGATCGGTCGCTGCAGCCGATGCGCGACTTCATGTTCGATCAGATCGAGGCGACGGGCAACTGGTCGAGCCTGTACATGGTGCTGAACTACCGGGGCAGGCTGGATACGTCGGAGCCCCAGAGGCTCAAGCGGGGCGACGTGGACCTGGTCGAGCTGGTCCCGGCGTACATGCTCAGCGAACTGAAGACGGCGTTCACGATGGGGTTCCGCGTGTACCTGCCGTTCCTGGTGATCGACATGGTGATCGCCAGCCTGTTGATCTCGATGAGCATGATGATGCTGCCGCCGGTGCTGATCAGCCTGCCGTTCAAGCTGCTGCTGTTTGTGCTGGTCGATGGGTG
>CBDVAM010000071.1:0-16619 GCA_965371965.1 uncultured Phycisphaerales bacterium | reverse complement strand
CCCGAGTTCTGCGCCCGAGAGGATCACGACGCTGTTGCCCGGCACGGAGATCCGGCGTGCGAGATCGGGCAGATCGGCCCGGATGTACTGCCCGGCGAGATCGACCGTCGCCGCCGTGTTCCGCGGGTTGTAGATCACGATCTCGCTGGTCACCGCGTCCCCGCTCTCGAGGTTGGTGATCACACCGGCCTTGGCACCGCCGACGCTGTCGCCCAGCACGCCAAAGCCGCTCTCGCCGTCGATGTCGAAGTGGCTGAGTGCGGCGACGATCCCGATGAAATCGGCGTCGTTGGCCGCATCGACCGCCCGCGAGGACATCTCGACGCCGAACACGCCGGTCGGCAGTTCGACCGTGTTGTTGATGTTCCAGCCGCCGCGACGATTCGCGCCGACGGTCTTGGTGATCTCGATGGCCTGCCCGTTGGCGTCCGTGGCGCTCATGGTCACCTCGACCTGGAACGGGTTGGGGTTATAGAAGATGACAAAGTCATTCACGACGCCGGGCACGCGCTCGACGCGGGCGAAGATCCACTTATCGGAGGTGGTCTCGGTGAAGGCCTCGCCGGTCGAGATGTCAAAGTCGTAGTGGCTGAGCGTCGCGCCGAGGGGTATGTCCGAGACGACCTCGATCGAGTATGGGGAGTTCTTCCGCACGCCGTCGAGCTGCCCGAAGCGCGGATCGGTGAGGGTCACGCCGCTGCGGGCACCGGCGTCGATGGTCGCATTATTCACGATCACCGCGTCACGCTGGCCAACCTCGTACCGGAGGATCACCGAGAAGTGAGCCACGGTGTCATTGGGGTTGGCGATCGAGACGAACTCGCTGATGCGATTATTCGCAAAGCCCTCGGGATAGAAGATGCGATTGGTGAACCCGAGTGCGTCGATCTCGTCGATCCCCGTCTCGATCGGCGGGGCAACGAGGTTCAGACGCAGGGTGTAGCTGCCCGTGCCGTTGCCCAGGCCGTCCACGATCGCGTAGTACCGCTGGTTTGCGTCGGCGATGAACTCGGCGTTGGCCGATGCGCCGGGGATCCCGCCGGCATCGAAGACAACGACCGCATCCTCGTCCGCCGCATCCAGGATCGTGATCGAGGCGTTGAGCAACGAGCCGTTGGGCGTGACGACCTGCACGAACGAACGCCCCGAGGATGGCGCCACGAATGTGAACACGTCCCGGTCGCCGATCAGCTCGATCAGATCGCTCTTGCGCCCATCGCCGCGAACGTCAAGCGGGACATCGACAGCGTCGTCGAAGTCGATGAAGCTTGGATCGTCCGGTGGATCGACATCGCCGGCGGGCCCGTTGATCGCGATCGAATACTCGGCCAGCGGCGGGGCCACGCCCAGGGCGTCCTGGACGAGGACGAAGTACTTCTCGCCCTTCACGGCACCGTCGAGGGTGATGGAGACGGGCACGCCTTCTTCGATCGTGCTGACCGTTTCGACGACGTTCTCGTCGGCATCAAAGACCGTGAGCATCGGGCGCAGGGTCACGAAGTTCCCGATCGGGATCAGGCCGATGACGACCTGCCCATCGGCGATGGTGGTGAACTGGAAGAGGTCGGTATCGCGGGTCGGGCTCAGGGTCGGGTTGTTGCCGCCCTGCACGCCGGTGCCCACATTGCCGTTGCCCGTCTGATCGTCCAAGGCGATGACGGTCGCGAGGTCGAACTCCCCGATATTCGGGTGGTCGTCGATCGCGGGCCCGTCGAGGTTGACAAAGTAGCCGCCGGTGTCGAAGCCCTCGGGTGCCGAGGCCGAAGGCTCGACAATGATGAAGTACTGGCGACCGCGGGACACGTCGAACAGGACGCTGCCCGGCAGGTCGCCGTCGAACGTCGCCAGCACGTTGAGATCCGCGTCATAGATGGTCAGCTGGCCCTCAAGGGTGCTGCCGATCTGAGCGCTCATGCTCAGGGCGGTCGAGCCGCTCGCCGGGGCGATGAAGGTGAAGACGTCCGAGTCGGCGTTCTGCTCGATCACGCCGGTCTGAGAACCCTGGCCGGTCACCGAGTCGATGACGAGCAGGGTCGCAAGATCGCGTGTGTTCTCGTCCTCGAACTCAAACCGATCGGCGTGGTCGTCGGTCTCTGGGAACGCGATCGAAACCGTGTAGTTGCCGACATTCGTGTCGACGTCCGATCCATCGACCACGATGAAGTAGTCGTTATAGGTGTTGCCTGAATCGATGCCCGTGCGGTCGGTGTTGACGCTAATGGTGACCTCGGAGTTGACGCTGTCGATCGTCCCGTCGCCGTTGCTGTCGGTGTCGTCGCTCCGGGCGATGAGCACGCGATACGGCGTGCCGGCAAGGTCCTCTTGGATCTCGAACACCCGCAGGCGGGGGTTGAATGCGCTGCCGTCGGCCGGATCGACGCGGATCCGCATCAGCTGGAAGTCGAAAGCCTGGAAGCTGAAGATATCGCTGTCGCCGGCACGCTCGATGGAGGCGTCGATCGAGCCCGAACCCAGGAAATCGAACAACTGGATCGGCTGGGCGAACGCCCATTGGCCCTCGTCGGCGAAGTCGTCGAACTTGAACGGCCCGCTCACGTCCAGCGTGAACTCGCCGGTGGTGCCGCCGAGTGAGCTGACGACGAAGTTGACCTTCTCACCGAGTGTCACCGGCAGAGTGATCTGCGCGGGGGTCTCGCTCGTTGCGGATCCATCGACAAGGACCTCGCCACTCTGATCGGTGACGGTGATCCTGGAGATCAGGGCGGGCGAGCCCTGGGCATGATCGACGGTCACGGTGATGGTGCCATCGCCGGGGGCGGTGTACTCAAACACGTCGATGTCGAAGCTGGATCCGCCGTTCCTGTCGCCGATTCTGCCGTCGTAGTTGAAGTCGTCGCTCTCGTCACCCGGAGTGCCGTTGTCGTTGATGAACAGGCCCAGCGCGCTGTTGCCGAACGCATCGAGGGTCACGGGCGTTGCGCCGAACCCTGTCGTGTTGGACATGTGGTCATCGCCCGCGTGCGCCCCGTTGAGCGTCGTCTGGGTGCTGGGCGTGTTCACGAGCAGGCGATAGGTGCCGGTGGCCCGACGTTTGTCGATCTCGAAGTCGGTGTTCTCCACCCGATCTGCGGGATCCTCCGGAGCACCAATGCTGTAGCGCTGTCCGCTCTCGACGACGATGAAGTACCGCTCACCCTCGATGACGTTGAACAGGACCCGCGGGTCGGTCTCACGGTAGTCGGTCTCGGGCAGTGTGCCGAGGTTGTGGCTTGTGCGGTCGCCACGCGTCACGTCGTTGTCGTTGTTGTAGGCGATCTGTTCGAGGTCGTTGTTGAAGATGCGCAGCGCACCGTCAAGCTGGCTGTCATAGGTATCGGTGCGGGTAAAGGTGTTGTCCGGGCGGAGTTCCGTGAACTCGTCCGGCGTCGAGATCGTGCTGAGTCGGACCTCGACGGTGCCGGTCGTCTGTGCCGTGAACGCGAAGAAGTCCTCGTCCTGGACGTTGAAGATCGTGCCGAAGTCGTACCGATGCTGGATGGACCCTCGCAGCGAGGGGCTGGGCTTGAAGGTCTTGAACTCGTGAGCCGGGTAGGGGAATGACGCCGTCGCGTTGTAGTTGACGTCCTCGCCGAACTGGTCGAGCGAGAGGGCCGTCGCATTGACAAATTCTCCGGCCACCTCGAAGAAGGTCGCGTTGATGTCCTGAACGACACCATTGCCATCATCGTCCGGCGGGATCGCGTCGACTACCAGCGTGAACGAATACTGGCCCGTGCCGCGGACCGAAGAGATCTCGAGGTAGTGCATCTCGCCGCCGCTCATCGGCGGCAGCGCGAACGTCCCCGCGGCCGCCGGCTGGCGCAGCGACGGGTCGAAGCCGCCGGACGGATCCGGGAACGGCGGCGACACGGTGTCGTTGGTGTACATGACGTTGAGGTCCGAG
The DNA here is from genome assembly GCA_965371965.1 of uncultured Phycisphaerales bacterium. Lineage (GTDB taxonomy): Bacteria > Planctomycetota > Phycisphaerae > Phycisphaerales > UBA1924 > S146-42. Next base: position 12,715 of record CBDVAM010000071.1, on the reverse strand, counting down.
TCGTACAGCGTCACGAACATGTTCGCGAACGAATCGGTCGTCGGGCTCGCTATGAGGAACGCCCGGGTCGCCGCGCGATCGTGGCGATCCCACTTCGAGGCGCTGTTGTCAAATGTCGGGTTGTGATCGTCGAACTCCGCGACCGCGAAGATCGAATCGTCCGTGCCCTCGCGGGTCGGAATCCACGTGAACACCGGACCGAACGGGGTGTTCACCACGTCATAGACCGCAAGATGGCCCGCGGCCGCAACGGGGGCGTCGGGTGTGCCGAGATTCAGGAAATCACCACCGGCATAGACCACCTGGCGGTCGTCGGCGGCTGCTTCGTCGACGATCTGTTGCATCCACGGCTCCTGGATCTCATCCAGGGACGCGAGAGCGCGGACCGGGGCATCGAAGCCCGGACTCATCGGCGCGAGTCCCCCAAGCGCTAAGCCCACGATTGCGACGTTGGAGGCGTCGTCCGCTCCGTTGTTGAGCGTGTCGAAGTCGCCGCCGAGGATGATCACCTCAAATACGAGATCATCTTCAAGCAGCCCGATGACCTCTGGCGGGAGCCATGTCGTGAGGGCGTACACCGGCCCATCGGTCCCGTTGTCGCCAACCTTCTCCCACAGAGCCTGCGGCGTGTAGCCCGGAAGGCTCGGATCGTTGTTCTCATCCACGAACCCCATCCGAACGATGTTGTTGGCCTCGATCCCACCGGCCTCGGTGAAATCACCACCGATATACAGGATCGGAGCATGCTGTTCGATGTCGCCGTCAGGGGTAAGGAAGCTCGGGGAATGCACTTCCAGCGCGTACACCGGGCCGTTGGTCTCTGACGGCGGGATCACCGGATCAGGATTGTTAGCATCGACCTCGCTGCTGCCAAAGCTCGCGGGGCGGTATTCTCTGCCGTTCCAGGAGGCGATATTCCGCGCGACGACGATGTCGCCGAAGAACGTGTTGACCGGCACCGTGAACGAGCCGCCGACGAACAGCGAGTTTGGCGGATCCGGCGGCGCGGGAACCTCCAGCAGCACGCCGTCGATATCAACGTCGATATCGACCAGCGCGATCCCAACGGGCACGTCGTTCACGCCGTCCTCGCCGGTGAGGAACCTCTGGGCGGGCAGGGTGAGGGTCTGGTTACCGGTACCAAACATCACGCTGACCGTATCGGTCAGGCTGTTCACGGTCACGACGTCCATGCGTCCGTCGTCGTTCATGTCGCCGACAGCCAAATCGCCCGGCGAGTCATCCAACCCATCAGGATTGGTCGCGAACGTGCTGCGCTGCAGGAAGTCGTCCTGGTGGCGCAGGATCGACACAGAACTGCTGCCCTCGTTCACCACGATGATGTCGTTTGCGTCATCGCCCGCACGCATCGGGGCAAGCTGAACCCCGCTCGGGCTCGAACCGCCGGACGCGAACGGACCCACACTATTGTCGAACGTGCCGTTGCCGTTGTTGAACAGGACCTTGACCGTGTTGTTGCCCTGATTCGCTGTTGCGATATCGGGGACGGTGTCGCCGTCAAGATCGCCCACGGCGACGTCCACCGGCGTCGAGGACGCATTGATGGAAACCTCGGAGAAGGCGAAGATCGCCGTGCCGTCGACCGAGTTGTTCTGCACGACGTAGACCAGATCGCGTTCGGAATCTCCGATCGCCAGATCGATGTCTCCGTCGTTATCGAGCAGGTCGCCGCCGTCGATACTCAGGACACTGTCCTCGAGCGTCGCGATCACAAACGAGGCCGGCGTGCCGAAGGTGCCGCCGCCCAGATTCTCAATGACGATGAGCCGTCCCGTGTCGCTGGAACTGCTGGAGCTCACGACGATGAGATCCGGAAGGTCATCACCCAAGACGTCCATGGCGAGCAGGTCCTGGGGCACCTGGTCGTTCGAGAGGTCGAGGCTGATCGTCGGGGCGATCTGGGTCGGAGGGAGGTTGCCATCGGCCGTGTTCTGGAAGATCGTGATCTGGCGGAGCACCGGATCCAGGACCGCAAGATCCACGGCCCCGTCCTGAGAACCGCCCGGGCCACCCAGGAAATCGGCGGCCACCACCGCATTGGGGACGGTCAGGTTCTGGCCGAACGCAAACGGTTCGGCGATCGTCTGGCCGGTTCCGTCCTCATTGAGCAGAGCGCTCACGCCGAACTGCGGCGTGTCTCGGTTGATGACAACGATGTCCAGTGTTGCCAACCCGGTGGGCGGCCCACGTCCCGCGCCGGGGCTCGGCGGGTCGTACGTCTCCAGCGCGAACACCGGCCCGTCGATGTCCGCAAAGCCCTCCCAGATCGCAAACTCATGCGCCAGGGTCGTGATGTTGTGTTGCGCAAGCCCCGAAGCGTTCACTCCGCTCACATCAGTGAACTCGCCACCAATGACCAGGAACGGACCCTGCTCCGGCAGCGTCAAGATGATGTCGTCTTCACCGTCGTTGAAGGTCGGATCAGGAGTGAACTCGGCAAGCGCCCGAACCGGGCCGTTGGGCGAGCCGATGTTGTAGAACGTATAGCGACCGAGCAGGCCCTGCTCGTCGCGTCTGGCGACAGCCGGGTTCGGGTTGTAGGCCCAGGCAACCAGATTGTCGGCCGTCGAGCCGTCCTCAAGTGCGACCGTAAAATCACCGCCCATGACGAGCGCAGGTCGCGTTCCGTTAGGGAGAATGAGCGTTGTTTCCACCAGCGAATAGACCACCGGGCCGTCGGTGTCGGGTGTGTCTGAGTTGTCGAGCATGCCGAAAGGTGCGGCAAGTGTCGGGCGCGGGCCGACCGCCCACCAGTCGAACGCGTCGTAGAGCGAGATACCCGGAGAGTTGACCGGGACCGGCTGGGTCTCCAGCTCGGCACCCGTGAACTGACCGCCGACAAACAGCGATGCGCCCTCGTTGTCGTTGTCGCCCTCGAACACGCCGAGCATGTCAATCGGCGGCACGAAACTGAACAGATCGGTGTCCTCTTCGATTCCGTTCTTCGTGTCATTGGGGTTCGAGTCAACGGGGTTCGCATCCCAGATGCGACCCTGGATGAACGCCGCCTGGCGGTAGCCGCGATCACGGACCGGATTCCCGTCGCCATCGGTTGTCGCAAACGGATCGCCGAAGTTCAGCGCCGTCGCATCGTCGAAGAATCGCTTCCGCTGCTCGAGGGTCAGATTCCCCGGAATATCGTGCGAGTTGGGATGGTCATCGGTCGCGAAATCATCGCTCACGTTGATGTTGTGGTGCGCCTCGACGTCGAGCTGGTACGGCTCGAACATCCACCCGCCATTGGGGTCGTCAAAGCCGGCGACCACGAGGAAATACTCCTGCCCGCCGTCGAGTTCGACGCGCAGCTCGGGCGTTGTCCCGACCAGGTCGTCCACGAAGCCGATCTCATTGCCCGCGAAGTCGAGAATCGTCAACTGCAAGTCATGCGGGACCAAGGCCGTCGCGGTCACGAAGGACTGCCCGAAGCCCTTGGACTGGAACCGGAAGATGTTGAAATCACTTGAGTTGCGAAGGAACGGCGTTCCGTTCACCTCGAACGGATTCAATGGATTGACAACTCTCACCGGGGTTGGTCCCTGACCCCTGCGCGAGATCGGATCCAGCACGATCTCCTCGGCGGCCAGGTCGATCTTCAGCTCGAACTCGCCCGCCGAGGGCACCGCCGCCGGATCAAGGAACTCGTCGCTGCGGACACGCACGAAGTACGTTGTGTCAGGTGCCGATCGGAACGTCAAGAACGGATCGTTCAAGAAGGCCGCCTGGCTGTTGTCCGTCACGATCTCGCCGGAGGCGTCGAATATCTCCAGGCGGGTATCAAGATCGATCACGTCTGCGAAGACCGACGCCGAGGCAATGCTGTCGTAGAACGAACCGGACAGTGAGGTGATCTTGTAGACGATGTCATCGCCGCTGAACTCGTCATCGGGCGTCATCGTGTGCAGATCATCGAGCCCGAGTGACCCCGCGACCAGCGGAAGGCCCGTCGGCGGGTCGAAGTTGTCCAGGTCATCCTGGGTCGCCGCCTCGCCGGTGAACTCGTCGACAGCCAGCGCGGTCGTCAGGCCGTCCACACGCAGGATGTACTCACCCGTCCCATCCTCGGCCTGGTCCGAATCGCTCAGCACATTGATGAAGTACTCTTCGCCCGCCGTCGCGACGAATCCGAACCACGCGTCCGTCGGCGTGCCGCCGGTCACTTCCCCGTCGCCGGAACTCTGAGCGATCAATGCACCCGATGCATCGAAGATCTTGATCTGGGTGTCCAGCGGCGTCGCGTCGGCGGCCCGCCTGGCCGAGTTCATGCCGTCGGCCCGGATCGTGACGAAGTCCGTCGCCGGTGCGGTGAACTTGAACAGATCGTCGTCGTTGACGACCTCGAGCTCCCCACCGATCGTTCCCATGCCCGTGACGCCATCCAGGGTGATCTCGCTCGCCAAGGGGAAATCAACCAGGCTCGGATGGTCGCCCGCGAGCAGGACACGCGGCTCGAGGGTCTCAAACGACTCGCCGTCTCGCCGCTGAGCCTTGCCGGCTGCACGCGAGACCTCGAGGTTCTCATCACCCGCACGGCTCCGCCGCAGAGGAGAAATAATCGTGAATAACGATCGCTTCGAGTATCCGCTCATCGCAGGCTCCTGGTCGAAATCCTCGTCCGTCCTTGCCACCTTCTCGGCCACCACGCACGCCCCCGAACATCGAGGGTTCTTGCATTCCTGTGATGACCCGTCAGAAGGGGTCCTGTTCCTTCGCCCTGGCAAGCGCCTGGCGGCGCCGGGCTTCACGTTGGGCGTCTCAGGCCGTTGCCTGAAACGTAGTCTAGCGGATTATCCCAGCCGCCGTCCAGAATCGTCAAACTCTGTCCGGCCAAACCTGGAACAACTCGCGACGACTGAATATACGTCCCAATCCCACCTTTGGGGCCACTCACACCCGCGCAAGGCACATTTTTTCATCCCTGACACATGGATGTTCGCCTACCTGACACAAAATACTAGTAAGAATCCTAAGATTTTGGCCCAATCGGGTCCAGAGAGATCACCCGCGATGCCAGGATTTCAGCCGAGTCGAACAGCGGCAGAGGCGAGTTCGAGCTGTTCAGCACCAACGGCACCTCAGAACTCCCCACGATCAGGCTCTCACATCCTCGCTCCTTGAGACGCAACGCGATGGAGATGACCTCGGAGTTTGACGATGGGAGTGTTTTGCCGTAGATCAACTCGTCCAGGATAATCTCGTCCAATCGCTCGGCGTCGTCATCCTCGGGCGACAGCACCTGAATCCCCCGCATGCCCAGCGTGGTCTGGAACGCGGAGCCCTGGGTGACCCACTTGGTGCCCAGCAACCCCACCTTGGTGCGGTTTTCCCTTGTCAGGGCGTCGGCAACCAGTTCGGGAATCGACAGCCAGGGAATCTCGGATTCGTGCTCAGCGAGCTGAATCGCGTATTGCACCGCGTTGTCGGGAGTCAGGCACACCTCGGCTCCGCACGCGGCCAGCATTGACGCGGACCGCCTCAGCAGGTCGGCGACCCGATGCCAATCGTCCGCACGAATAGCCTCCAGATAGTGCGAAAGGGGCTCGTTATGCAGGCTGACGCGTGGATGATCGCCCCCGTTGGCCGCCGCCAGACGCGAGAGTCGCTGCAAGAACAGGGCTGCACCCTCGGGGCTGACACCGACGATCCCGATATGCCGCGTCAGACCCATGGGCACTCCCTTGGAGCATCATTGTCGCTCAACAAGCGCCTCAGTGCAACACGCCGGGACAATGATTGCCCGGTGCAAGACCCTTTCGACATCCTGGGCGTCCCCGCGTCGTTCGATCTGGAGGACGACCAGATCGAACTAGCGTACCTGAAACGGGCCGCGAGGGCGCATCCCGACGCCGCCCCGGGCCAGTCCGAGCACGCGATGGCCGCCCTCAACGACGCCTATGAGGTTCTCAAGGACCCGGAGGCGCGGGCAAACTGCCTGCTCGCCCGTCTCGGCGGCCCCAGCAAGGAAGATGAGACCTCGCTCCCCGACGGGTTCCTTATGGAGATGATGGAGACGCGCGAGTCGCTTGAGGTCGCGGGCCAGACTGGCGACACAGACGCGATTATCCGGGGTCTGGCCACCGCCCGCGAGCGGCGCGACACCTTCATCGCGAGCGTCACCCAGATGTTTGTCGCCCTCGCCCGGTCGCCCTCGCCGGAGTCGCTCAGCGCGATCCGCACGCAGCTCAACGCCTGGCGATATGTTGAGCGATTGATTGATCAGGTCGGCGAGGCCGCCGATTCCGACCGATAGCCGCCGGCGGGTCACCCATGGAGTCCGAACTCATCCCGTTGCTGCTGGTCCTGCCGATCCTCCTGATCGCCTCGGGGATCTGCTCGGGCTCGGAGACCGCGCTGTTCCGCCTGAGCCGGCGTGACCGCGAGCGGATGGGCGGCACACATCCGGGGTCGGCCCGGGCGGTCGCGGTTCTGCTCAAGGACCCCGGCGCGGTCCTGGTGACCGTGCTGCTGCTCAACATGGTGGTCAATGTTCTGTACTTCGTGATCGTCTCGGTCCTCGCGATGGAGGCCGCCAATCCGTTTGTACAGGTCGGACTCAGCATCGGCTCGCTGCTCGCGCTCATCCTCGTCGGCGAGGTGCTCGCCAAGCTCATCGCAGGGTCCCAGCGTGTCCGCTTCATGGGGCTTACAGCGCCGATTCTGCTCGCGACGCATCGCGTGCTGGTTCCGCTGCGGCTGCTGGTCATGGCGATTGTCCACGGCTCGATCCGCCTGGTCCGCCCCGGGCGCGAGCCTGAGTCGTCGGCCTCCCACCAGCAACTCCGCGCCCTCATTGGACTTGGCGCAAGCCAGGGGACCCTGGCACCAGATGAGGAACGCATCCTGGGGCAGGTCGTGCTGCTCAGTTCTCGGCGGGTCCGCGAGATCATGACGCCACGCCCGGACATCCTCTTTCTCGATCTCGACGAGGGTCTCGAGGACGCCCGCGAGCTGGCGCGCCAGACCGGGCACTCCAACTTCCCCGCCGCCCACGGCTCGCTCGATCAGGACACTCCCTCGATCATCGACCTGCGTCAGGCCTTGGCCCGTGCCGAGTTGACCGGGAGCTGGCAGCCCGATCGGCACACGCGCACGGCGCTGTTCATCCCCGAGAACATCCGCCTCGATCGAGCGCTGAGCCAACTGCGAGAGCGAGGCGACCATCTCGCGCTGTGCGTGGATGAGCACGGAGCCATCAGTGGGCTGCTCGAGATCGAGGGGCTTGTCGAGACGCTCGCACTGCCCTGGACGCGCGGGAATACCAGGGCCAGCGACAACATCCAGAGCGTCGCCATCGGCACATGGGTCGTCCCGGCCAGGCTCGGCGTGCGAGAGTTCGATGACTTCTTCCCAGCGCACCGACCCACGGCCGTGCCCACCGGAGCTGACCAGAGCGATGCCACGACGCTCGGCGGCGTTGTCCAGGACCTGCTCGGGCATGTGCCGAGGGTCGGCGATGAGGTTCGCTGGCGGGGGTATGTGCTGCGGGTCGAGTCCGCCGGGGCGGTGTCTGCACAGACCATTCTGGTGATCGACCCGGAGGTCTCGCCATGACGCCGGGCCAGTACGCCATATGGGCGTCGATCGCGCTGCTGGGGGTCGTTGGCTCTGCGGTGTGCTCGGGCATGGAGACGGGCCTCTACGCGATGAACCGCGCGACCCTTGCTCTTCGGGCACGGCACGCGCGCGACCGCATGGCTCGATTGCTCGAACGCGAGGCCTCGGCGAGCGATCGCGCACTGGCGACCCTGCTCATCGCCAACAACGTCTTCAACTATCTCGGCGCCCTCGGCGTCACCGCCATCCTTACGGCCCAGGGCCTCGCGCCGGCGGGCCTCATCGTCCTCAACGCCCTGATCATCACGCCGATACTCCTGGTCTTCGCCGAGTCGCTGCCCAAGGAGCTCTACCGGCGCTACGCGATCGGGCTTCTGGTCGTCAGCGCGCCGGTGCTGGCGGTGATGCGGATCGTCTTCACTCTCACGGGCGTGCTGCCGCTGGTGCTGGCGATCGCGCGTGCGGCTGGTCGCACCACGGGCCTTCCCCTCGAGCCGGAGATGGGTGTGCGGCAGCGCATCGCCGAGATGCTTAAACAGGACGATCGAGTCCTGAGCATCGACCAGGGCGAGCTGATCGACCGGGCGATGGTGTTCGCGCAGGCGACCGTCGCCAATGAGATGACCCCATGGTCGCGTGTCGTGACAGTTTCCTCGGGCTGGGACCGGAAGCGGATGGTCCGGTTCATCGCGGACCAGCCCCATCGCCGGTATCCGGTCGTGAACGGATCGGGGGAGGTCCTGGGCACGCTGGACTCGATGCGAGTGCTGCTCGATCCGGGTTGCACGATTGCGGACGTGATCGAGCCGGTCCCCAAGACACGTCCGAATGCACGCGTCCGAGAAGCGCTCGAGCTGCTCCGCGACAGCGAGAGCCGCATGGTCATCGTGGAAACCAAAGGGAAATCCCTGGGTCTGGCGACGCCGAAGGACCTTGTCGAGCCACTCACCGGAGAACTTTTCGCCTGGTAACGCGGGTTGACGGTGGACGAGGGAATACTCGCCGATGAGAATAGGTTGGAATCGTGGACCTCAGGAGAACCCCGATGGGCGCTGGTGCGTGGAAAAACTTTGTGTTCTTTGGGGTGTTGGTCGCCGGGCTTCTGGGGGCGAAGTTCTGGTTCGGGCGATCTGCGCCGATGCCCGACGTGTTCGCCGGCGACGTCAGGTTGGCCGAGGCTCTCGAACAGTCCAAGGAGACCGGCAAGCCGGTGTTCGCGCTGTTCACCGCCGACTGGTGCGGGCCATGCCAGCAGTACAAGCGCGGCTCGCTGAGCGAGAGCGATGTCGCATCTGCGCTCTCTGATCGCACGATCCCCGTCTATGTGAACATCGACCACGAGCCCGATGATGTGGCTCTGATGGCGGCGATGGGTCTCTCCGTGCGATCGCTGCCGACCTCGGTCGTAATCAGTGGCGGAGAGGTCACGTCGACCGCGGAGGGCCCCCAGAGCGGTTCGGCGGTCCTCGCGATGATCAAGGCCGGCGAAGAAGGCTGATCTCTCACAACCGCGTCGCCGGGTCCGCCCGAGTCGGTAGACTCTTGGCGTCATGGCGATCGATCCGAGAGACATCACGCCGGTCCAGGCAGGCCCGCCGATCATCGAGGATCGCAAGTGCTCGGCTTGCGATTACAGCCTCAAGGGCCTGCGCGTCGGGATGCGCTGTCCCGAGTGCGGGCAGCCGATCCATAATGTCACCGCGACCGGTCGCGAGAACCTGACCGACGCGCCCATCGGATATCTCAAGAGCCTGCGATTCGGCTTTGCCCTGCTCTTCTGGGGCTTCGTCGGCACGACCGTGGGCATGATAATGGCAGGCACGACCGGGCAGAACGGGTTTCGGATCGGCGCGATCGCCTGCACGCTCGTCTGGTGGCTCGGCGTGTTTATCACGACCGAGCCCCGCCGCCGGCTGCATGTCCCAGGCGATGTTGCAAATCGCGAGAAGAGGCGCATCCGCCTCATTGTCCGCATCACCCAGGGCGGCTGGACGCTCGCGATGGGCCTGCGACTGCTTGTCTCGGCGAGCCTGATCCCCGGGGGGTGGATGACGGTCGGCGCGCAATGGACGGCGTGGGGGGTATCGATCATCGCGATGGCGTCGCTGGTGGCCCTGCTCATTCTGCTCATGGACTTCGCGCATTGGTCATCGAATACCGAGCTCGCCGACCGATTGCGCCTCGCCGCGTGGGGCCTCGGATCGCTCGGCATGATCGTGATGAGCTGGCAGGGAATCGAGGCGATCGCTCAGAACACCGGCGGTATCATCGCGCTGCCGTTTGCGATCATCCTGCTGCTCATGCCGATCATTCTGGGGACGTTTCTGCTGGTCGAGATCGTGTTTCTTGTGTGCTTGTTTCAGCTCTGGAACAGCTCCCGCTGGGCGGTGCTCAACTGGGCCGAAGCCAGAGCCAAGGAGCAGCGTCAAAGAGACAAGGCCGACCGTTACGCTCAAAGGGCGTCGGAGGCGATTCCCGCCGAGCCGGTGCAGCTGGCCAGGCACATCGCTCCGGGTCCGCTGGCCGATCCTGCGCCGATCGAGGCGATCCCCCCCAAGGGCGACGACGCCGATCCCTACGACCTTGCGCCGTGACATCCACTCGCCCTGACGCGATCCGGCGATTGACCTACCCTTGGGGTTCCCGCTGATTCGGCGGGGCGATCACGCTTTGGAGATGGATCTCATGGCCGACGACGCCACGCACGCCGTTCTTGCTCGCGACACCAATCAGGCCCTGGGCATCGCCAACTACGCGATCCAGTTCATGGCCGGCGGCGAGCCCGACGGCTCGGTCCTGGAGCGAACGAACTGGTTCCACACCGACGCGACGCTGTGCGGCCTCAGCGCCATCGCTCGCGGCACCAACGCTCCCAATGTCCTGCGGCGTGAGGCGTTCGACTACGCCGTCCCCGCGGGCGATCTGGGCGAGCCTCTGGGCATTTCCAAGCACCACGGCGCGACCGTCTTCGGTTCCCCAAGGCGTGTCAAGAGCGAGAAGGCGATCGTCGCCAACTGTGCGGCGGTCCGCGAGTGGGATTCCAACGGCACGAACTTCGGTTACAACCCGGCGTTGGGGCACACCGCCGGCGAGTTCGGGCACAACGATTTCTACCCCGTGTGCATCGCGGCGGCGCAGATGCTCGGCTGCGACGGCGCGACGGCGCTCAAAGCAATGGTCTGTCTCGATGAGATCCGCGGCAGGCTCGCCGAGGTCTTCAGCCTCAAGACATACAAGATCGACCATGTGCTGCACGGGGCGATCGCGTCGGCGGCGGTCTTCGGCGCGATGCTCGGCGCAACACTCGAACAGATCGAGAGTGCGATCGGCATGGTCGTCGCCCACTTCGTGCCGTTTCGCGCGATCCGCGCGGGAAAACAGCTCAGCGATTCCAAGGGTTCGAGCGCCGCGATCAGTACTGAGGCCGCGATCATGAGCCTCAAGCGCTCGATGGCGGGTTTTCAAGGGCCTTGCGATATCTTCCGCAACCCCGAGGCGATCTTTCGGATCTTCGAGGGCCCCGGGCAGATGTTCGAGGCCGTTGGCGCGGGCTTTGCAAACGTGGTGGATGGCGACGCCTCGCCGTTCGATCTGCACCTGGCCATGCGCGGCAGCGACTTCGCGGTCATGGGCATGCACTTTAAAATCGGCGTGTATGAGCACCAGTCCGCGGGCGCGATCCAGGCGATCGTGAGTCTGCTGGATAAGGTGCCGCACCTGATCGACGATCCGCTGGGCGGGGGGATCAAGAAGGTCAAAATTATCGCCTACGAGCCGGCGTTCGGGATCATCGGCGACCCCGCCAAGCGCGACCCGCGCACCCGCCAGAGCGCCGATCACTCGATGTGCTACATCATCGCGACGCTGCTGCGTAAGGCCCTGGGCTGCCGCCAGATGGGGCACAAGCCGACGTGGAAGGAGCTGATGCTCGGGCCGGACGACTATGCCAAGGATGCCATCTTCAACGAACAGACCCGCAAGATCATGGCGCGCATCGAGTTCGAGCACGGAGGGGAGGAGTACGACAAACGCTATCCCGACGGCATCCCGACGTCTGTTATCATCACCGACGCCGACGACAACGATTTCGACTCGGGGCTCATCATGTACCCCGCGGGGCACGCAAGAAACACGTCGGCGGATCTGGCGGATCTGCTCCAGGCGAAGTGGCGGATGCTCGGCGAGATGGTGCAAGAGGACGCGTCGTCGATCATTGATCGATTCAGTTTGCTTGAGAATAAGTCCAGCGAGGAGATTCAGGGGATCAATGACTTTGATCTGAAGGTGGCGGGGGCGTTCGGCTGAGCCCGCGAGCATGACCCCCTCGGTAGCACCGGCTTCCAGCCGGTCGCGGGCGGTTTGCTAGACTGTCGTTCAATCGTCTTGTATTGTTAGATTGATGTCGAGACTCAAGATCACTAATCGCAGGTTCGTCGTCCTCGTTGCTGTTCTTGTCGGCATTCCCTTGCTCACGGTGACGCTCATGGTCGTGCTCTTTATCTTGAGCCTCCAGAATATTGGGCAGCACTGATGACCACCTCCCTCTGCGTCTTCTGCGCCGCCCGTGACGGCGACTCTGCCGAACTCATCGAGATCACCCGAGATTTCGGCACGCTGCTGGCCAATCGAGACATCACCCTCGTCTACGGCGGGGGTAGCCTCGGGCTCATGGGCGCGCTCGCCGACGGCTGTCTCGACGCCGGCGGGCGGGTGGTCGGCGTCATCCCCGAGTCGATGGTCGCCAAGGAACTCGCCCACCCGCGCGCGACCGAGATGCACGTCGTGCAGTCCATGGCGGAACGCAAGATCAAGCTGATGGACCTTGGCGACGCATTCTGCGCCCTGCCCGGCGGCATCGGCACGCTCGACGAACTCTTCGAGGTGCTGACCGCCATCCAACTCAAGTTCATCGACGCCCCCGTGGGCATGCTCAACTCTGCCGGCTTCTGGGATGCTCAGATCGCGATGCTCGATGAGATGGTCGCACGGGGGTTTCTGTTCCAGACGACGCGCGACAAGCTGGTGATCGAGACCGATGGGGAGCGGCTGATCGATCTGCTGATCGCGAACTTGCCAAGTTCATGAAACACGAGCCCGACGCGCGAGAGGCTATTGCGCCATTAGCGCCCACTAGCTTGCGCTT
>CBDVAM010000070.1:0-17203 GCA_965371965.1 uncultured Phycisphaerales bacterium | reverse complement strand
GTCGGGCCTGCGATTAACCCATCGAACGCCCGCTACACGATTATTGATCCTGCTCTAAGACCTCTTAGAGTCCGCGATCCGGGCAAGCACATCGACAAGTTCTTCCACGCCAGGCTCGTCGATGTCGATGACCTCGGTTGCAAGATCCCGATAGAGTTGGTCGCGCGCGTTGAACACCTGCTCGATCTCCTCGAGCACGCCGATGCCCGTGAGGCTGGGGCGGTCGATGTTCTTTGCCGACCGCAGACGATCTCGCAGCGTCGCCGGCGAGCCTCGCAAATACACGAGCACCGCCGAGCCGTTCCGGGTCAAGTCTCGCAACAGGTCCGGCGCGCCAGGGGCCGTGGGCGTCCCGCCTCCCAGGGCGAGCACCCGCGCCGGACCGTCGCACGCACCGAGCTGCTCACGCAGCGCCCGTACCTCTCCCTCGCGAAACCCGACCTCGCCGACGCTCTCCCACGCCTCGCGCAACGAGTCGTGCCCGAGAATCGCGGTTGTCCGATCGTCCAGATCGACGAAGCGCCCGCCGATCCTCTCGGCCACAAGCCGCCCAAGCGTGGTCTTGCCAGAGCCGCGCAGCCCCATCAGGATCACCCGAACGCCGCCGTCCCCGTCCTGGACCCCAGACCCTAGACCCGAGACCCCAGACCCCATATTCAGTCCTTCGAGCGCGATATATACGATCCATCGACCGTGCTGACCTTGATCTTCTCGCCGTTCACGATGAACGGCGGGACCCTGGTCTTCAGCCCCGTGTCGCAGAGTGCTTCCTTGAGCTGGTTCGTCGCCGTCGCACCCTTGATCCCCGGCGGCGTGTCCGCGATGGTCAAATCAACCGACGCCGGCAGCTCCACCAGAATGGCCTTGTCGTTGTGGAACAGCACCGTACACGTGGCGTTGGGCGCGAGGTAGAGCAACGAATCGCCCAGCGTGTCGGAGTTCAGCTCGCTCTGATCAAAGTCCGCGAGGTCCATGAAGGTGCCCCCGCCCGCGCCGTCGGCGAAGAGAAACTCCATGTTCCGCCGATCGAGCGTGGCGCCCTCGACGTTGTCCGAGCCGTTGAACCGCTTCTCGATGGTGCCGGACCCATCGACCGCCCGCAGCTTGGCCTGGAGGTACGCCGGGCCCTTGCCGGGCTTGACGTGTTCGGTCTTGGTACAGACCATGAGGCGTCCGTCGATACTCACGGCGACGCCGGGTTTGATTTCATTCGCTTTCATGCACCGCTGTCCCTGGTTAGGTATACACGAGGGTGGCCAGACTCGCCAGAATGCCCGCCGGCTTCGCCCTCTGAGTGCCCATAATAGCCTCGCCGACTGATCTAGCCCCGAATCCGCCCCGCACAGACGCCCCGCGAGGCGTCCTAGGCCCCTCTAAGGAACTCCGCAATGCTCTTATCCAGAAGAACCGTGATGCTCAGCAGCCTCGCCCTCGCCGCCACACCCGCACTCGCCTGGCACTCGAACCTCGCCCGCCTCATGGCGTCGCGAGCCCCGCTGTTCGAGTGGAAGCCGCTCCGCGAGGGCGCAATCGTCACCGGCCCGATGAGCACCGGCGGCAACGTGCTCGCCGTCACCAAGGGCGACGCCATCCTGTTCGTCGACACCAAGTTCGCGGGCCTGGCCCCGACGCTCCGCGCCGAGGCTGAGAAATCGCTCTCCACCAAGACCGCCATGCTCATCAACACCCACCACCATGGCGACCACACCTCGGGCAACGTCGCCTTCCACGGGCTCACCCACATCGCCCACGCCAACGCCAAGCCCCGCATCGAATCGCAGCACTCCAACTATCTGGCCCATGTGCAGCAAGGCCCGGACACGGTCCGCAACGCCAACGGCGACGCCGAGGCGATCAAGCGAGCAGAGTCCCTCGCAGAATCCTCGGACGAACTGGATATCGCGCGCTGGATGCCCACCAAGACCGTGGCTACAGCCAAGTCTGACCACGAGCTCGACGCCCTGCACATCACGCTGCACCACGTCGGCCCCGGGCACACAGACAACGACCTCATCGTGCACCTGCACCAGCTCAACCTCATCCACGCCGGCGACCTGCTCTTCCATCGCGTCTTTCCGTTCATCGATCGCCCGGCGGGCGCGGCCACCCTCGGCTGGATCGAGTCCTGCCGCCACATGATCGACCTCTGCGACGCCGACACCATCGTCATCCCCGGTCACGGCGAAGTCACCGATCGCACGGGCGTGCAACGCCAGATTGAGTTCTTCCAGCGGGCGCGAGAAGCAGCGAAGAAGGCCATCGACGCCGGCACGTCCCGCGACGACTTCGCCAACGGCCCGTTCGAGTTTGGCGACACCTACGAGTTCCAGCGGCTCAAACCCCGAGCCCTCGGCGCGATCTTTGATGAGATCAGCGAGGGCAAGTAGTCCCGAGTAATCCAAGCGAACGCGCCGCACGTTTGTAGTAGCACCGGCTTCCAGCCGGTCGCACCCCAGCTCGCAAAACACCACCAACTCGGATGCCCGACGACCGCCGCACCGCGTTCCTGCTCCCGTCGCGGAATGAAATCGACGCCCTTGGAACTTCCAAGCCCCATCGCGAGCTCACGCTCGCGGCTCTGTTGATCCCCTTGCAGACCTAAACTCCCCCCGACATGGACACCGTCCTCTCCCATCTCGCCTCCTGGCGCAACTTCAGGGCCATCGTCCTGGGCGACTTCATGCTCGACGAGTTCGAGTACGGCGACGCCGAGCGCCTGAGTGCCGATGCCCCCGTCCCCATCCTGCACGTCAAGCGTCGCGAGCATCGCCCCGGCGGGGCGGGCAATCTCTGCCGCGACCTCGTGGCTATGGGTGGCGAGGTCGTCGCGTTCGGCGTGACCGGGAGCGACGCCCCTGCGGGCCTGCTGCGAGACGCGCTCGCCGATGAGGGCATCGATGTCGCCGGATTGATCGAAGACCCCTCACGCCCCACGACGGTCAAGCGCAGCCTGATCGGTCTTGCGCAACAACGACACCCCCAGAAGATGTTCCGTGTCGACTTTGAGTCAAGTGACCCAGTTTCGAGCCAGATCGAGGACAGACTCTTCGACGCCTTCAGGCGGGCGCTCGCCTCGGCCGATGTCGTGTGCATCGAGGATTACGCCAAGGGCGTGTGCACGCCGACGCTGTGTGAGCAGATCATCGCGCACGCACGAGAATCGGGAGTTGAGGTCTTGGTGGACCCGGCGATGCGTCAGTTCGATCGATACCGCGGGGCCACGGCCATCACGCCCAACCGCAACGAGGCCCAGCAGGCCACGGCGATGGCAACCGACGCCGAGGGCTCTCTGGAAATCAACGGGCAAGTGTCGCGGGCGATCCTGGAATCGCTCGACCTCGACGCGGTCGTACTCACCCTCGATCGGCACGGAGCCTTGCTGCACGAGCGGGGCGGCCAGCCGCAATCGGTGCCGACGATCGTTCGCGAGGTCTACGACGTGACCGGCGCAGGGGACATGATGCTCGCCGGCCTCGCCGCGGGCAGGGCCAACGCCATGTCCTGGCTGGACGCGACGCGATTCGCCAACGCCGCCGCCGGGCTCGAAGTTGAAATCTTCGGCGTCGAACCCATCGCCCTCGATTCGATCCACCAGCACCTGCTCGACCTCCACGCCAAAGAGCGCGGCAAAGTCCGCTCACGCGAAGAACTCGCCCGCGAGGTCAGCGCCCGCCGAGCCCGCGGCGAATCAATCGTCTTCACCAACGGCTGCTTCGACGTCCTGCACGCCGGGCATGTGCACCTCGTGCAAGAGGCGGCCCGCCTCGGCGATTTTCTCATCATCGCGATCAACGACGACGCCAGCGTTCGAAGGCTCAAGGGCGACACCCGCCCGGTGCACACCCAGGACGACCGAGCCCGCGTGCTCGCATCGCTCGAGGGCGTCGGCGCCGTGACGATCTATGACGAGGACACGCCCATCCCGCTGCTTGAACTGCTCAAGCCCGACATGCTCATCAAGGGCGGCGATTACGAGAAGGCCGGCGTCGTCGGTGCCGATCTCGTCGAAAGCTACGGCGGAAGGATCGAGCTGATCCCGCCGGTCGAGGGACGCAGCACGAGCAAGACCATCGAACGGATGCGCGGCGGATGAGGACGTGTGCCACAGTCTGCGCCCAGTATTGGAGGCTGCGTCCGGGAATTCCTGAAGTCCGTGCAGATCACGCGTGACTGACCCGCGGAATGTGCTAGAGTCTCTATGGAAGATCTGCATGGAGGCGACGAATGTCCCAGCAACAAAGAATGATCCAAATGCGAAGGACGCCGTGGCTGTCCGTCACTCGGGAAAAACTCGCTGAGCACTGGAGTTGCGAGACTGGTCACGTTCCGATCCCAGGATTCCCTCGCAATCCGTGGTCGCGAGAGCTTGCAGATGCATGCGAGTTGGTTGAGGGTCATCTAAGCCTGCCTTGTTCTCTCAAGACTCAGGCAAATCAGATCGGGTTGTTCTTACTCTCAAACGGGTTCGACGGTGACCCCGTCCTGTTCTTCAAGCTGTATGTGATGTTACTTGGAGAGTTTGCCGGGCAATTGCGTGACGTGGCAGGTCTAATGGAGTTGACCCTTGCCAAGCCGCCAAAGTGTGTCAGTGTTTGGGCAAATTGCTGGGCAAAGCACTCGCTTGCGATTCTTGTGCAGCACCATCCTCAGTACGTATTTGCTGACGACTTGGGTCCGGATTGGGCCCATTATGTGAAAGATCATTCATCGCTCATCTGTCGGACTCCGTCAGGCGAGGAAGACTCTCCACATGTGATCGACACTGAGTGGATGTGTGAGCAAGGTGGAAAGCCAAATGTCTCAATGGCTAATGACCCAAAGCCAGTGACGATCCTGATTCCGCCGTTGATGGATTTGCTAAAAGAGACGGTCTCGTACTATCGCGTATTCTTGGATGCGGTGCTTGTCGATCCATGCTGCATCCAGCTATTTGAGACGACGGAGCACAAGCCCTGGCGTCCCATCGTAGAAGCCCGCTGAGTTCGCGTGCTTCGATATAATCCAGCAATCCCGGTTTGGGTCTAGCGCCAGTCAATCACAATCTTCCCAAACTGCTCCTGCGCCTCAAGCCGCTCGTACGCCTGCACGCACTGCTCGGGCTTGAACACCTCATCGACGACCGCCGACAGGTGCCCCGCGCGGAGCAACGCCGCGATCTCACGGAACTCGTCGTTTGATCCCATGGTGCTGCCGAGGATGCGGAGCTGGTTCCAGAAGATCCGCGCGAGGTCGGTCGTGGCGTCCGGGCCGGTGGTGCAACCTGGGGTCACATACGCCCCGCCGCGCGTGAGGCTCTTGATGCAACTCAAGTGTGTCGCCTTGCCGATGGAGTCGACCGCCATGTCCACGCCGCGCTTGCCGCTCCAGCCCCGGACATCGCGCGACCAATCGCGCCCCTCATCCAGCACGCCGAAGTCGGCGCCGAGTTCCATCGCCTTATCCAGCTTCCACCGATGGCGGCTGGTGACACACACCCGACACCCCATCCACTTGCAGATGGCCAGCGCGCTGGTCGCGACCCCGCCGCCGATGCCGGTGATGAGCACGCTCTGACCCGGGCGCAACCCGCCCTTTGTGACCATCATCGAGTAGGCGGTGAGCGTCGTCAGCCCGAATGCCGCAGCCTGGAGCGGGTCGGTCTCGCCCACGTCGGCGCAGTTGTCAACGGGCGCGTTGAATCGCTCGCAGAACATGCCGTTGCAGTGCTCGCCGATCAGCTCATAGATCGGCGTGAGCGACGAGCCAGGCGGATCGCCCGGGCGCACCCGCTCCGCCTGGCGAACCGCGGCGTTGACGATCACTCGCCGCCCGATCCACGCTTCATCGACGCCCTCACCGACGCCGACGACCTCGCCGCAGGCATCGCAGCCCGAGACCCGCGGATACTCCAGATCAACCCCCGGCACGCCCATCCCCACCCACAGGTCCATGTGGTTGAATGCCGACGCGAGGGTCCGGATGGCGACCTCGCCCGCCCCCACCGGGCTCTGGTCCGACCAATCCTCGCGATATCGGATGTTGGGCGCAACCGGGCAGCCCTGACGCTCGCAGACAATCGCTCTCATGGCAGACGATAGGGCGATTCTGCGAGATCGAACATCGCTGACAGGACACGCGCCATGGCGCATCCTCTTTCCTATTGGAGGCACCCATGCCACGATCAATCATCTTCAAGATCATCCCAGTCGCGGCTGGCGTCATCCTGGCCGGTGCCAGCGCGATCGCCACGAATCCGTGGGTCTTCAACGCCATCGCGAGCCCCGATGCACCCGCGACAGGCCCAGCCGCCGAATCCCTCGCACTCGCCGCCTGCGCCGATGACGCGCCTCAACTCGTAGACACAGAGATGGGCTATCGGCTGGCCGGCTTCGCACCCAATCCCGCCGGTGAGAATCAACCCGAGGCGAACGCCTTCTTCCTTGGCGACCAATCCCCGCCAAGCCGGGAGCTGCCCGCCGAGATCTACGCCTCCCGAGCGGTCGAACTGAGCCGCGACGGAAAGGCAGACATCGAGATCCGCCATTACCTCAAGCGCAACCGTAGCTCCCTGGAACCGGGCCACCATCCCACCGACGCACAGTTCGTGGTCGTCGTCGCCGAAGCCCTGACATTGCTCGGACAGGTTTCCCCCTGCGAGTCCACCGGCTGAGCGTTGGAGAATCTGCCCCCGCCCGGTCGATGAGGTCTCTCTAGGCGCATGCGCTACGGATCCAGCGCGTACGCCGGGCAGGAGGCCCCATGAGCGTTCTCGAGAGAATCACACGGTTCCTGGGTCGCGGCTCGCCCGCTCTGGTGCACGGTGCAATCGGCAATGATCCCCGGGCTTCGATCGCCCCATTACTCCCTCGCGCCCCGATCTGCATCGAGGTTGAAGCGTCCGCCGGCTCCCAGATTCTGGACGAGTCCGAGGACGCGCGGGCCGAGGCCGCCATCGAGCAGGCAACCCTGCCCACGGCCCCCAAGAACAAGCAAGAGCTGCTCGCTGAGCTGAGGCGCAACTACGCCGAGGCCGTGCATCTGATCCGCAAGGTCGATTCTCACCTCGACGAGCAGGGACTCCGATCCCAGCGCCTCGTCGAGCTTGGCGAACGCACGCCCGAGGCAATCGACCACCTCGAAGCCATCCGCAACGCCCAGACCGAACTCGCCGAACGCACCCCCGAGGCCATCGACCATCTCGCGGCGATCCGCGCCGGACATGACGAGCACAGCGAGTTCGCCCGCGTGCAGATCAAGCTCTCTCGCGAACAAGGCGAACTCAACCGCGAGCAGATCGAGCTGATGCGTTCTTTGGGCGAGGCCTCCCGCGAGGGGCGGATCAAGGACGAGGCCGCGACCGACCGCCAGCGCGATCTGCTCGAACGCCAGGCGGGCTCACTCGGACGCATCGAGATGCTCTTCGAGCAGAGCCAGAACACCGATCGCGAACTCGGCGCGGCCCTCGGCGAGTTCCGCGGGGCCGTCGCACAAATGAACATGTCCAACCACCGCCTCGGCGGGGCGATCGAACGCCTCGACGAACGCGAGCAGGGCCACGAGCGACGCATCGACGCCATCGCCGAGCGCGGCAGGGTTGTCACCAACATGCTGATCAGCATGTGCGGCCTGAGCGTGGCAACGGCGCTGGTCGCGGTCATGACACTGCTCTACCTCATGACCCGCTGAACACGCCGCTGAATACACCAGTGGCACGGGCGTCCCGCCCGTGCGAGCCCTTCAAGTCACCCGTCGGTGACGGAAATCACCCGCCGGCCACAAGCTATCCCACAATACTCATCGCCGTGATGAAGACCGCCAGCAGCGTCCCGTTGTGCAAGAAGTGTGCTGTCATCGGCGCGATCAGAGAGCCGCGCCACTGGCGAAGCAGCGCAAAGGTGACGCCCAGGGCAATCAAGGGTGGCGTAAAGACCGGCCCATATGGATGCAAGAAAGCAAAGACCAAGGCAGTAATCAGCGTGCCGCCGATGATCCCCGTCCGCCCGCGCACATGACGCAGGAGCGCCCCTCGAAAGACCGTTTCCTCGACCAGCGGCGCCCAGATCACCGCGAGAGAGAAGCTGAGCACGAGCACCAGAACCGACGGATTCTGGACCATCTCGAGGACGGGGTTGTTGGGCGCAATGGGGTCACCGTCGGGCCTGAACGAGTTCACGATCACCATGAGGACGACCATCGCAATGTACCCCGCGACCAGAAGGGGCAAGCCGGCGAGATACCCAACGACGCCCGCTCCGATCTCGCGGAACACGCCCTGCCCACGGTGGAGACCCAGATCCGCACGCAGACGCGACAGCGGCACCCCGCGAACTAGCGGCCACAATGGCACCAAGATCAGCGCCCATTGCCCCACGAGCGCCGTATAGATCGCCGGCTGAGGATTGCCCGGATTGGTCTTGGTCACGATATCGCCGACGATCGAGATGACCAAGAACCCGCACAGGAACACGCCGAAGATCTCAAGGTAGACACTGCCGCCCGGAACCGGCGGCACAATCCGGGCCTTGATGCTCCGCCGAGACAGGCGAACAACAATGTAGATGCACGCCGCTGTCGCGCCGATGGCGACGAGAATCCCCGCGACCCCGACCACAGAAATAAGCACGAATACACGCCTGCCGTTCTCGACCATCTCAACCCGCGCCGGATCATCACGCTCGGCGTTGTGCAGGCGGGCGAGCTTCGCCCACCAACCGAGGTAGTCCTGGGCGTCCAGCAGTTCGGGACTCAAGGGCGCGTCGTCGAGCGTGCCCGAGTAGACACGCCGAAGATACTCGCCCGCGCCGGCTTCGCCAGGGAGCTTGGGCGCGTCGCCCTCGCCCTCAGGGTCCGGGATCTGTTGGTCGATGTCTTCGAGACCCTTGAGGGCTTGCTCGGCGCCCAAGAACTCTCCAAGCATGACGACCCGATAGAGCAGGCCCGCGCCCTTGACATCGTCTTCCCGGGGCATCTGGGACTCGACGAAACCGTCGGGCAGCCACGGCCGCCCGTCCAGGTACATGAGAATCCGCGAAACGACCGCCACTTGGTCGCGCCGAGTCTGATTGAACTGGGTCTCTCGCAGCTCCGGCGTCCACTCGTTTGGCCCATCCGCAGGCTCGCCCTGCCCGCCGGGGATGATGTTGCTCAGCACGATCATCCCGTAGATCCCGATCACAATGAGCAGCGCGACCATCGCCGCAAAGGGCGTGCCCGGATCCCGCCTCGGTGAATCGAGTTGGGGTGAAGCGGCCAGGTCATCGGCGACGGCTGCAAGCTGTTCGTGGAAGTCCATGGCCCATATCTTCGGCATTGCGAGGCCCAATGTCGCCATCGACACGCCGATTGGGCGGATTGGACCGCACAACTCCACCCAAAACCGACCTCAGAGTCTCATTCGCCCCCAGCCAGATCCGCCCAGATTGACTCGACCCGAGCCCGCCCCCTACCCTACCGGGCTCGATCCCGGCCGCTTGGTCTGGGCTCGAGCCCGAGTTCTCAATCCTGTCGGTGCCCGACACCGACCCGTCCCGCCCGGGAGGCGGCGAGCCAGTTCTCGTTGGCCCACGCGCCAATCGAGCCTCGGAGGTGTCGCGATGAGACGCCAGACCTACTTCGCCAAAGCCGGCGATATCGAAAAATCCTGGCACCTGGTCGATGCGACCGACGTGCCCCTGGGGCGCCTGGCCTCCGATGTCGCCGTCGTGCTCATGGGCAAGCATCGCCCCGAGTACACACCCCACGTCGATACGGGCGATTTCGTGATCGTCACCAACGCAGGCAGCATCGCCCTGACCGGCAAGAAAGCCGAGCAGAAGCTGCAAATGCACTACACCGGCTATCCCGGTGGCCTGAAGGTCAAGCCCTTCGGCAAGGTCCGCGAGACCCATCCCGAGAAGCTGATCGAGGACGCCGTCCGGCGCATGCTCCCCAAGAGCCGTCTCGGCAGAGTCATGCTCAAGAAGCTGAAGGTCTATCCCGCCGCCGAACACCCCCACCAGGCCCAGCAGCCCTCGCCGCTGGCCGTTGGTTGAGACCGTCATATCCACATCGCGTGAGAACGAACCCCAGAACCCAACACCCAGACGCGAACCGAGCACAAGCGAGTTTCCATGGCTGAGAACGAACCCAACGAGCAGACGACCGAGGCACCTAGCGAATCTCTGGGCGAGGCCATAGGCGTCGCCATCGCAGAGCCCGGCGCACCCGATGACGCCCCGGCCCTGCGCCGCGAGCCCAAGCCAGCCGACAAGCACGGCTGGTGGTGGGGAACCGGCAGGCGCAAGACCGCCGTCGCCCGCGTGCGGATGCGCAGCGCCAAGCCCGACGCCGCCGGCCTCAAGATCCAGGCATCGAACAAGCGATTCCGCACCATCGAGGAGTATTTCTCAGAGATCCGCGACCGCGACGACTGCTACGCACCGCTCAAGCTGACCAACACCTCCGATCAGTTCGAGGTCATCATCCGCCTCAAGGGCGGCGGACCCACCGGGCAGGCCCAGGCCGTCCGCCTGGGCGTCGCCAGGGCCCTGCGCGACTTCGACCCCAACTTCGAGCACCCCCTTCGCGTCAAGGGCATGCTCACCCGCGACGCCCGCAAGGTCGAACGCAAGAAGTACGGCCAGCCCGGCGCGCGCAAGCGGTTCCAGTTCTCCAAGCGCTAGTCCAGGCGTTTCCAACGTGTTCCCACATGCCCGCGCCTCGACGCGGGTTTTTCTTTCCCGGTTCGATCTTCCCCGTTGGACTCGGGCCGACCATCGCGCGACGATCACCTACGGATGGGCAACAGACGACGACGCAGGCTGGGACGACTCTGGCGATGGGCCCTCGCGGTCCTCGCGGTCGTGCTGATGACCCTCATCGTCGTCGTCGCCGCCGGCTATCGCCTGACGACCCAGACGCCCCAGTGGTGGGCCTCGATCGATCCCAAGGACACCGCCGTGATCGAGCGAGCCGAGCGGGTCGAGAACGCCCTCACCAGCGATCTCTCGCGAGCCGACCGCCAGGGCGTCTCAGGCGACGACGGCTGGCAGAGCGAGACCTGGGTCATCCGCCTGACCAGCGACGAGGCCAACGCCTGGCTCAACGCCCGCCTGCCGCGATGGGCCGAGAATCGCCTCGAGGATTTTCAATGGCCGTCGGAAGTCCAATCGATCCAGGTCGCCTTCGAGCCCGGATCAATCCGCCTGGGCGCAAGCGTGCGTCTGGATGAACGCGAGCGGGTGCTCTCAGCGGAACTCACGCCCCGAGTCGATGACGACGGATCCGTCTGGCTGGACGTCGGCTGGATGTACCTCGGGCGTCTGCCGCTGCCCGCCGGGTGGCTGCTCGGAGCCGACCTGTTCAACATCGCCCCAGAGTCCATCGCCGACGATCCCGGCTTCGCGAGCCTCGCCAGAGGACTCGCGGGCAAGCAGGCCATCGTCCGCGAGCCAGTGATTCGCCTGGGCGACGGGCGACGCGTCCGAATCGTCTCGATGGAACTCCGCGAGGGCGAACTCGTGCTCACCTGCCGCACCGAGCACGGCGGGGACAACTGAATCCCAGGACTCCCTATCCCAGCGCCTCGAACTTCTTCGCAAAGCCCACCAGCCGGTCATACCGCGGGTCGGTATCGCTCACCAGCGAGGCGATGCGGAAGCTCGAACTGAACGCCACATGCTTGGTTGTCACATTCAGCGTCGGGATGGTCGCCGCCGCCAGAACACCGAACGCGAACGACGGGTCCACCATGCCCCCAATCGCCTCGGTCTGCTCGACAAGAAACGCATCCGTCCGCCGATGGATCTCCTGGGCGGCGGTCATGTCACTGTCGACCGCGAGGATCCTGCGTTCCGGCCAGACAATGCCCGAGACCTCCAGCACGATCAGCCCCGGGAGCTTGGCACGCTTGAGCCGCCCCGCCGCCGTCGACACCGCGGCCTCGATCAGATTCCCCGATTCGATCCGCTTGCAGGCCAGGCCGACGCGCCACTTGCTGAGATCGGCCTCGGCGTCCAGCTCGCTCTCGGTCGGCTCGATGCGGATGCCCGCCTTCACACACATCGCGATGAACTGCAACCGGAACCGCCGATCCTGCAGCGTCTCGCCGTCCGCACCCGAATCGATCGCCTCCAAAATCTTGGGACCCCAGAACTCGCCGGCCTTGGTCCCGGGGCGTGCGAGGGCCTCGACGATCTGGGCAAGCTGCCCCGTTTCCAATCCCGCGCTGTACACCTCGCCCTCGCGGGGCCTCACAACCTCCGCCTCGGGGTCCTCGCCAAGCGCGAGCAGGTCGCCGAAGATTCTTTCGCATCGACCAAGCCGATTGCGCTCGCCCAGCTCCAGCCCGAGAGACCTCAGGCGCTCGATCGAACCGCCGGCCATCTTGTGCAGGCGGGCGTAGTCCTGGCGGTTGAACGTCGGCTGATCGAGAGCCTTTTTCGACTGGGCCGCATCGCGGGCGAGCATGGATCTGAGAGGAGAGGTCGATGGTGTAGAGTCAGTTTCAGGCATGGCGGTTACAATCTCGTCGGATCGTATCCGAAGGAGGGCGTCGTGCGGTTGCCTGCCAGGACAACATATGCAACTTCGTGAGATCATCGGCGTGTTTTCGCACTCGATCGGAGCGGACCGACGCGCCCTGGTGCAGAGCTCGCTCGGGTGCCTCGGCCTCGCGCTCATCCTGGGCCAGCTGGCGTGGTGGTTGATCGCAGGGGCGACCACCGGGGGGATCGAACACATGATCACGCCGGAGGTCGGGCACGCGCCCCTCACCGGTCATCGCAGCAGCGGCGAAGTGGAGTTTCGCTGGGGGCTCATGGCCGGCGGCGTCGTGTGCGCTCTCTTCGGGAGCTTGTTCTTGCTGGTCTCGATCTGGACCATGGTTCTGGCCATCTTCCGCCGGTCCGGGCCGACCTCGACCTTGTAGTCGGCCGGTTTACTAGGCTCTGTTTGACGGATCAACGAGCCGCGACCGTAAGGGAGCGAACACAGGTGCTGTAGAGGCCCGTGATCGCGACCCTCAGCAGATCTGCGCCACCCCCCCCATGTACCGGCGCAGCACCTCGGGCACCGTCACGCTCCCGTCCTCATTCTGGTGAATCTCCAGCAGGGGGATCAGAATCCGGGGGCTCGCCGCCACCGTGTTGTTCAGGCTGTGGCAGAACGTCGTCGGTCCCTTGCCGCCCTCGCCGCCCGCGCGATACCGCATGTTCAACCGTCGGCACTGGTAGTCATACAGCCGGCTCGCCGAGTGGGTCTCGCCGAAGTCACCACAGGGTCGCCCACTCGCGTCCGCCTCACCTCGCCCGGGCATCCAGCACTCAACATCGATCATGTCCGCGTTCTTCGCACCCAGATCCCCCGTGCAACACTGCAGTTGGCGATACGGCAGCTCCAGGCTCTTCAAGAACGCCTCCACAAGCCCGAGCATCTTCTGATGCCACGCGCGGCTCGCGCCCTCGTCGGACGGCAGAATGACCACCTGCTCGACCTTGTCGAACTGATGGATGCGATACAGCCCCGCCGTGTCCTTCCCCCCGGCCCCCGCCTCACGCCTGAAACACGTGCTCACCGTGCAATAGCTCAGCGGCAGATCCGCCTCATCGAGAATCTCGCCCTGGTGCAGACCCATCAGGCTGACCTCGCCCGTGCCCGTCAGGAACAGGTCCTCGCCCGCGCCGCGCCGCGTCTCCTCGATGTGGTATGCCTGGTCGCGCCCGCCGGGGAAAAACCCCGTCCCGACCATCATGTCCTCGCGCACAATCACCGGCACGGTCATCGGCGTGAAGCCGTGCTGTTCGACCATGAAATCCAGCGCGTAACGCAGCACCGCGTGGTGCAGGCGTGCGCCCAGACCCTTGAGAACATAGTGGCGAGCCCCGCCCAACTTGACCCCGCGCTCGAAGTCCGCGAGCCCAAGCGCGTGCACGAGTTCGATGTGCGTTTTCGCCGCGAATCCCTTGTTCTCTTCGAATGATCGCCCAAGATCGAACGCCGCCGAACTCCATCTGCGGATCTCAACGTTGTCGTCACTCGATGCACCAACCGGCACGTCCGGGTCTGGCGGCTGGGGAACCTCCAGCAAGATCTCGCGAAGCTCCGGCCCAATCGTAGAAATCTGCCTGTCCAGTTGGTCGATCTGCTCCTTGATCGCCTGTGGCCCGCCCTTGAGTTGATCGACCTCGCCCTGGATCGCTTGTTTCTCTTCCCCCTCCGCCTTCTTCAGCCGCCCCATGAGCTGCCCGATCCTCGGGCCCATCTCCTTGCCCAACCGATTCTGCTCGCCACGCAGCTCCTGCTGACGCGTAGAAAGCTCGCGATGGCGAGCGTCCAGCTCCAGCAGGCGGTCGATATCAACGTCCGTGTTCTTGAGGCGAGCCCCCTCGCGGAACCGCGCCGGATCGTCTCGCAATGCTTTCAGGTCGATCATGGGGCGGAGTGTAGGGAATCCGAAAACCAGCAACGCGAGAACCAGCAAATCGAAAAAGGCAGGCCCGATCAACAACGAGCCATGAGCCCGGAGGATCGACCAAGAAAGGCCCCCGAGACTCCGAGCGACAGTCCGGCTTTGCTGCTCTGCTATTTGCTGTTTTTCGTTTTTTCCCCCGCTGTCCGTATGATGTTCGCAACCCGCGTGTGTCTCGACCTCTGAGGCTCGCCGGCCGAGGAGACTTGGTCCAGATGTCGGACTCATCGACCAACACCGCCACCCTGCGCCTCCGACCGGCCCACGGGCGAGGCCGCCCCACCAAGGTCGCAGATGAGCCGATCACCATCGGGCGTCACCCCGACAACACCATCATGCTCAAGGACGACAAGGCCAGCCGGTTCCACTGCAGGATCGAACGGACCGACGACGGCGTCATCGTCCAGGATCTCAAATCCCGCAACGGCATCCGTGTCAATGGCGAGAAGGTCCTGTTTGCCCCGCTCGAGGCCGGCGACCTGCTCAAGGTCGGCAAGAGCGAGTTCCTGGTCGAGGCCGAGGGAGCCCTCGCCAATGAGGTCGGCGACAAGAGATCCAAGGGTCACGATGCCCCCCAGCCGGAATGGGCCTTAGAGCTCAAGCGGATGCTCAAGGACCTGCCCCCCAAGCAGGCCCAGCTCGAGGCCGTCAGCCTGATCAACGCCGACGGCTCGCCCACCGACGTCCTGCGGACCGCCGGCGACGGCCCGCGCGCCATCCGCTACCTGCTGCGCGTCGCGAGCAAGTCCAGGGCGACCGACATCCACATCGAACCCAAACTCGAACTGTTCCACGTCCGCATGCGCGTCGACGGCCAGATGGTCTGGATCGTCGAACTGCCCGAGAGAGTCGGAGAACTCGCGCTGGGTCTCATCCGCGCGACCTGCCAGATGAAGCAGGCCGCCCGCGACGCCGTACAGGATGGACACTTCTCGGCCAAGTTCGACAAACGCCGAACCGAGTTCCGCGTCAGCATCACCCCCAGCGTCCACGGCGCCAAGGGCGTGATCCGCGTGCTCGATCTTCGCGATATCCCACACTCGCTCGAAGAACTCGGCCTGCTGAGCTACATGCACCAGCGCATCCGCAGGATCGCACGCCAGGACCACGGCCTGCTGCTCTCCTGCGGCCCGACCGGCTCGGGCAAGACCACAACCCTCTACAACATGCTCCGCGAGGTCGACCGCAACGCCCGCAACATCGTCACCATCGAGGACCCCGTCGAATACGCCATCGAGGGCGTCACCCAGCTCCCCGTCGACGAGGAAAAAGGCAAGGGCTTCAGCGACCTGCTCCGCAGCGTCCTCCGCCAGGACCCCGACGTCATCCTCGTGGGCGAGATCCGCGACGAGATGACCGCGCGCACCGCGATGCGGGCCTCGATGACCGGGCACGTCGTCCTCACCACCGTCCACTCTAAAGACTCGGTCACCAGCATCTTCCGCCTCATGGACCTTGGCGTCGAACAATACCTCGTCGCCAACAGCCTCGATCTTGTCCTCGCCCAACGCCTCGTCCGCGTGCTGTGCGACAACTGCAAGGCCGAGGTGCCCCTCAAGCCCGGACAGATCACCCGCATGGGCAAGTTCCTGGGAGGCAAGACCTCCTCCTACGCCGCCGTCGGCTGCAAGAAATGCCTCGGCACCGGATATCGAGGTCGCCGCGCCGTGTTCGAGCTGCTCGACGTCAACGACGAACTGCGCGACATCATCCTCAAAGAACCCAGCGTCCAGGCCATCAAGGGCGTCATCGAGCAGGGCCTCTTCACGACCCTCGCCCAGTTCGGCTGGCGCCTCGTCGGCGAGGGATCAACAAGCGTCGATGAGGTCGACCGCGTCGCCGCGATTGGCTGAGACCGCTCGCCCGTTGCCCGGGGTATTCCTCGCCAACGCCACCGCCAGTATCGCACCCGCTGCACCGCCAAGGCCGCGAACAAATCCCGATCTTTTCGTCCGAATCTTGGTAAGCTGGGAATACCCCGTGCCTGGCGGGTGTGTATCCACCACGCCGGTCAGTTGCCGGAGGTGCAAACACGTCTTCTTTCAGGGGCTATCTAATGCAAAGTATTCGATGGGCGGGTGGACTCGGTCTTGGCCTCGCCTCGGCGATGCTCGGAGCGTGCGGGGGAATGGGCGACAACTCCAACCCCACACTCTCAATCCTCGACACGAATATCAGTGACAACGGCGCGATCCTCAAGGTCCTCATCGTCAATCCCGGCGACCACGATCTCACGCTGGCGAGCATCGATTACGAGCTGGTCTTCGGCCCATTGCCCGTCGCTAGCGGCACATACTCGGGCTCACACGCGCTGCCGATAGACGGATCGGCGAACTTCGACCTGCGCATTCGCTTCGATCAGCCGCCCATGGACCCAGACGCAACCGAGATCAACCTCACAGGCACCATGCACTTCCTGGACGCGAGCTCCGCCGGCAACATGAGCATGACCGCCGCGAGCTTCGACGCCAGCGCCTCGACCCAGTAACTCCCTCGCCGACCCCGCGCGAGATCGAAAGGAACGCCCCTTGACAGCCCCCGCTCGCAACATCGTTCTCACCCTCTGCGGCTTCGTGATTCTCGCCTCGCTCGCGGCCTACGTCGCCACCGGAGCCGCCTTCTTCACACGCTACCCCAGCGACGAGATCGAGCAAACCAACGAGCAGGACGATCTCGCGGCACTCTTCGATGAAGACACCGGCCTCAGCGACGAGATGGGCGAACTCAAGGGCATCGACAACCGCTTCACCTTCGGCCTCCTCCCCAGCGGACCCGGAC
>CBDVAM010000069.1:0-17363 GCA_965371965.1 uncultured Phycisphaerales bacterium | reverse complement strand
CAGGCGGCGACCGATGTGACTGGGAAGATGTTGGTGTAGTGGAGTGACGAAGAGACGGAGAGAGGAAGAGAGGAAGAGACGGAGAGACGGAGAGACGGAGTGGGGGATGATCGGAGCGGGGTCGGCGATGACACGGCTGTGACGTCCTCGCTACCGATTCTTGGGAGCGGCGGGGAGCAGGGAGACCCGTCGCGCCAGACCGAGTGTGTGATGATCCCGAGTACGGATCCGACCAAGTTCAGACGAACGGCGTGTATCTCGAGCCAGGTGGGCTGCCCGGTGGGGTGCCGGTTTTGTGCATCGGGGTTGGGCGGGCTGGATGGGAATCTGTCGGCGGGGCGGATCGTGGAGCAGGTGTGGCTGCTTGATCAGCTCGTCAAGGGGAACTTCGCGGGTGGCGCGATGGATCGTGATCCCGACGCACGTATCACCAATGTCGTGTTCATGGGCATGGGTGAGCCTCTCGCAAACCTCGCGAGCGTGATTCACAGCGTGAGGACGCTGGCGGCGGATTGGGGCATGGGCATCGGCGCCCGACGGATCACGATCTCGACGGTGGGGTTGCCCAAGGCGATCGATCGGCTCGGAGAGCAGTTGGAGTTGCCGGTGACGCTGGCACTGAGCCTGCACGCGCCCAACGACAAGCTTCGGCGGGAGTTGATTCCCTGGGCCGAGTACACCTCGATCGAGGAGCTGCTCAGGGCGTGCAGAGCGTGGTTTGATAAGACCGGGCGGGAGATCACGCTGGAGTATATTTTATTGGGCGGCGTGAACGACAAAGCGGAGCACGCCGGGCAGCTTGCGGGGGTGGCCAAGCGCCTGCGGGCGAACGTGAATCTGATCCGATACAACGAGGTTGGCGGGCTGGCCTTTTCGCGCCCGACGCATGGGGACGTGCACCGGTTTCAGGAGATCCTGCGGGAGCGGGGCGTGAATGTGCATATCCGGGCGAGCCGGGGGCGGGATATCGCCGCGGCGTGCGGGCAGTTGAGGCATGAGATGAGTGGGCGAGAGAGATAGCGGGAGAGGGGATGCCCGCGTGCGTCCGCCCGGGGCTCTGATCGTGCGTAGAAATCACCTGTGCATCGTGAGCTGGACCAGATCGTTTCGAAAATCGACCGCTGCATGAGCGCCGACCAGATTCGCCTGCGTCGGCGGCTCCGGTCGCTGCGCGCTCGGGCTCGCCAGAGGCTGGCGATTGACAAGGGGCTGGCGGAGATAGGCGAGGCGATAGAGGCCTCGATCGCTCGTCGGGCGCGCCGGGAGCGGATGCGGCCGCAAGTCACATATCCCGATCTGCCCATCAGCGAACGCCGGGAGGAGATCGGCGAGGCGATCCGCGAGCACCAGGTCGTCGTGGTGGCGGGGGAGACCGGGTCGGGCAAGAGCACGCAGCTTCCCAAGATCTGTCTGGAGCTGGGGCGGGGAGTTGGGGGAGTGATCGCGCACACGCAGCCCAGGCGGATCGCCGCGAGGAGCATCGCCGCCAGGCTCGGCGAGGAGCTGCGCCTGGGGATCGGGCGCGGGGTCGGCTACAAGGTCCGATTCAGTGACAAGACCAGCGACGACGATTTCATCCGGGTGTTGACCGATGGGATGCTGCTCGCCGAGACCCAGGGCGACCGGGACCTGACGCGGTACGACACGATCATCATCGATGAGGCGCACGAGCGGAGCCTGAATATTGACTTCTTGTTGGGGTACCTGCGGCAACTGCTCGGGCGTCGCCCCGATCTGAAGGTGATCGTCACCAGCGCGACGATCGACACAAAGCGATTCAGCGAGCATTTCGCCAATGCGCCGATCATCGAGGTGACGGGCAGGACGTATCCGGTGGAAGTGCGGTATCGCCCGGTGAGCGACGACGTGGATGAGCGCGAGCGGATGACCAAGGGGATTCTGCACGCGGTGGACGAGCTGGTCGAGACGGGTGAGGGGGATGTGCTGGTGTTCCTGCCGGGGGAGCGGGAGATCCGCGAGGCGGCCGACGCGATGCGGCGCCATCATTTCGGACCGGCGGGAAGCCGGTCGCAGCACATCGAGATTCTGCCGTTGTACGCGCGACTGAGCGTGGAGGAGCAGCAGAAGGTTTTTCAGGCACATAGCGGGCGCCGGATCGTGATCGCGACGAACGTCGCCGAGACGAGCCTGACGGTGCCGGGGATCCGCTATGTCGTCGACGCGGGGACGGCGCGGATGAGCCGGTACAGCCATCGGACCAAGGTGCAGCGTCTTGAGATCGAGCCGATCAGCCGGGCCAGCGCGAACCAGCGCTGCGGGCGGTGCGGGCGGGTCGCCCCGGGCACATGCATCCGCCTGTACGAGCAGAAGGAGTTCGAGAGCCGCCAGGAGTACACCCAGCCGGAGATCTTGCGGTCGAATCTCGCGGGCGTGATCCTGCAGATGAAATCGCTGCGGCTCGGGCGGGTCGAGAGGTTCCCGTTCGTGGAGCCGCCGGATCCGAAGATGATCCGCGAGGGGTACCGCACGCTGCACGAGCTTGGCGCGGTGGATACAGAGGGCGAGTTGACGGAGATCGGGCGCAAGCTCGCGCGCCTGCCGATCGACCCGCGGATCGGGCGGATGATCCTTGGCTCGGGCGATGAGGACTGCGTGATGGAGGTGCTGGTAATCGCTAGCGCCCTGTCGATCCACGATCCTCGCGATCGCCCGGCGGATAAGCGCGAGCAGGCCGACGCGGCCCACGAGCCGTTCGTCGATGAAGACTCCGACTTCCTGACCTACATGCACCTCTGGCAAGCTTTTCATGAGCGCAAGAAGCACCTCTCGCATCGCAAGCTGGCGGCGTGGTGCCGGACGAACTTTCTCTCGCACGCGCGGATGCGCGAGTGGCAGGACGTGCATCGCCAGTTGCGAGAGATCGCCGGCGAGCTGGGTCTGCACGCCCATCGCGAGGCGGCAGAGCCCGAGGCGATCCATAGGGCGCTCTTGGCGGGGCTCATTTCCAACGTCGGGCGGGTGGACGAGGGATACGAGTATCAGGGCACGCACGGCTCGCGGTTTCACCTGTTCCCGGGCTCGACCCTGTTCGACGACAAGCCCAACTGGGTGATGGCGGCGGAGCTTGTGCGGACGACGCGCCTGTATGCCCGGACGTGCGCCAAGATCCGTCCCAGGTGGATCGAGCGGTACGCCGGCGACCTTGTGACCAAGACGCACGGCCCGCCGAGGTGGGATTCTCGCAGGGCTCGCGTGGTGGCCGACGAGCGGGTGAGCCTGTACGGGCTGGAGATCGTGCCCAAGCGTGAGGTCCACTTCGGGACGATCAATCCCGAGATCGCGCGCGAGGTGTTCATCCATAACGCGCTGGTCGAGAATGACTATCGCACGCGAGCGCCGTTCATGCGCCACAACCGGCGGTTGATCGAGGAGATCTCGCGCCTGGAGGATCGCCTGCGCCGGCGGGACTTGTTCGCAGAGCGCACCCAGCGCTTCAAGTTCTTCGATCGGGTGCTACCCCAGGACGTGTTCACCGGCGGGGAGTTCGAGCATTGGCGGAAGGTCGCCGAGCGCAAGGACCCGGAGATCCTGTTCCTGAGTGACGACGACGTGCTCGCATCGACACCCAGCGGCGACGAGCTCCGCCGGTTTCCCGAGAAGATCGTCGTCAACGGCTCGACGCTGGCGGTCCGGTATCGGTTCGATCCCGACGCGGGCGATGACGGCGTGACGGTGACGGTGCCCGCCGACGCGTTCACGTCGCTGGAGCCTCGGATCTCGGATTGGTCGATCCCCGGGCTGGTGCGCGAGAAGGTGATCGATCTGATCCGGACGCTGCCCAAGGACTATCGCAAGCAGATCGGGCCTGCGCCGGAGTTTGTCGATGCGTTTCTCGCGACCGAGCCTCGGCGGGATCTGGCGATCATCGAGTCGCTGAGTTCGTTCATCTTGGAGCAGACCGGCACGCGCGTGCCCGATGGGGCGTGGATGCCCGTGGGCGTCGCCCAGCACCTGCGGATCAACTATCGCGTCGTGGATGAGACCGGCGGCGTGCTGGCGGTCAGCCGCGACCCGGCGGTCGTGCGCAGAGCGATCCGACGCCACCGGGGCGAGGGCTCGGGCGATCTGTACGACGAGCGATTCGACCGAGAGGGGGTGCAGAGCTGGGACTTCGGCGACCTGCCAGAATCGGTCGAGGTCGCGCGGGGCAGCGCGAAAGCGATCGCGCACCCGGCGCTGCTCGCGCGGGGCGGGCGCGTCGCGTTGGGGCTCGTGGAGGATTCCGAGGACGCGATGCGCCGCCATCGCGAGGGGGTCGTTGCGCTGCTCAAGATCGTGGCGTGCGAGGATCTTGAGAAGCTGACACGCAAGCTGCCCGACCTCGAAGAACTGGGCGTCCTGTACGCGCCGATCGGCGGCGCACGAGATATTCGTGAGGACGCGATGGGCCTGCTGGTGGAGCGGGCGGCATTGGATCCCGATCGCACGCCGCGGACTTCCGATGAGTTTCGGGCGCGCGTCGAGTCGCTCTGGGCGAACTTCAGCGTCGCGAGGTCAGAGGTCCTACCGATCCTGCGAGAGATCCTTCTGAGACGCCAGGAGGTTGCGCTGGAACTGGAGCGGGACCGTCCGGGGGCGTGGCAGGTCTCGATGCTAGATTTGCAGGCCCAGTTCGTTGCGCTCGTGGCGGCGCGATTCGCTCGAGGCAGGTCGCTCGACACGCTTCGCCAGTTCTCGCGGTATCTCGGCGGGATGTCGGCGAGGCTCAACAAGCTCGCCCGCGGCGGGTTCGAGCGCGACTATCGCGCCATGGGCGAACTGTCGGAGGTGCTGCGCGAGTTCGACGCGCTGCGGAAGAGCGATGACGCGACGCCGGGGTTTGCGAGATCGATCGCCGCGCTTCGTTGGCGGATCGAGGAACTGCGGATCGCTCTGTTTGCGCAGGAACTGGGCACGCGCGACCCGGTCTCGGTCAAGCGTGTGCTTCGCGAGATTGAACGGGCGCGCCCCCGATAGCTGGAAGAGCAACTGCCGGGCAAGAAAACGGCCCGTCGGTCGCTTGGATCGGCGGGCCGCTCACGAGGAAAGAGAAGGCGGGATCATGCGGGCCAATGTGTGCCCGCACGCAGGTGGTGATGGTACCGAGAACCTGGTACATTGGGATCAAGCGGCGCGCCTGTCGGCTGGTTGGCTGGTGTCTCGGGCGATCTTGTGTTGGCCGGGAGCGCTGCATCGGGTATGCTGCGGGGTGTTGAGTGGGTACCTCAGATGAACGTCCTCCTTCTGATCGATTCGGAGTTCGCGGCTCGCGAGCGATCGATGCTCCGGCGCGTCGAGGTCGGGCTCGCCGGCGAGGGCGTCTCGGTGCTGCACGTTCTGCCTCAGAGCCGGCGGAGTGAGGACACGGTCCTTGCGGCACGGGTGGTCACCTTCGCGCCGGATCGGCTGGGTTGGACGGCCCGAAGCCGCACACGCAACTTCCTGGGCGAGATCGAGGCAAAGTACCCCGGCGAGCTCACGGGCAGTATCGACGTGGTGCATGTGCTGGGGCGACGCTGGTGGGCGTTCGCGGCGAGCGTTGCCCGTGAGTTGAGCGCAGGGCTGGTTGTTGAGATCTGGCGGCACGCCTCGATCGAGCGGGCGGGCGGGCTGCACGCAAGAGTCCCGACCGTGCTCCTGGCGTCGGATCCCGCGATCCACCGCGACATTGTCAAGGCGGGCCTGAGCGAGTCGGCCAAGGTCGGTCCCTGGGGGGTCCACGCCGCACCCGAGCCCAATGCCATGCTGCCGACCGATCGGGCCGCGAGCGTGATGATCCTCGGCGGGCGGAGCGACCTGGGCGCGATCGAGCGGATGCTGCAAGGGCTCGCCGACGCGACGGCGAATCAAGAGTTGCTGGTTTTCGTCGACGCGAGGCTTGCACCCAAGACGCACCTGTGGCGGCGTGCGCGAGACCTCGGGCTCCTCGAGCGATTGTCGATCATCGAAGACATGGAAGGCGAACGCGACCTGGTGCTCGCCGGCGACATCCTGCTGATCCCCTCGCCCGACGGCGAGAACCGTTCGATCGTGCTGGACGCGATGGGGCACGGCATGCTCGTCATCTCGCCGCGCGATCCGGCGATCGAGGTGCTCGACGAGCCGTCCATCGCCAAGCTGCTGGCCGATCCGACGCCCGAGGCGTGGACGGCGGCGATCGCGGGCGCACTGGCTGACCGTGGGCAGGCCGCGCACACCGGCGCACGCGCATGGGAGTTCGTGCGCGAGCGCCGCAAGGGCGCTGCCCACGTCGCGTCCATCATCGACGCCTACGAGTGGCTCACCGCGAGCGACCCGCTGCCGTTCCAGGGGTAGGCACCGCGCCGTCCGATAGTGGCACCGATGACGGCTTATAACTGTTGCAATCTGTACGATCCACCCTTGGACGTAGGGTTTTGCTTGAGTTCGCTCAAGGTCGCTGGCAAACTAGAGACCAGAGCCTCGGCGGCGAGTTCGGGGTGAGCAAGAAAGAGAGGAACGGACATGTTGGTAGCAGCAATGGCGATCTCACTGAGCGCGACCGCACAGTTTCAGTATCAAGGGTATGGCAACGACGACGGGCGCACGCTGGCGACCCAGGCGCCGTATGTGACCAACGTCGCGGTCACGCCCGCGTGGGTGCCGCAGATCGGGCGTGAGTATCACACGCTGGTCTGGCGCAAGGGACATCCCGTCGGATTGCGTGACTGGGGTCGTCCCGGCCCGTCTGCGTACGGCGCTCGCCAGGACGACTACTCGCGCTACTACGCACGCGTCGGCAACGTCGTCGTCGGCGCAAGCCCGTGGGTCAGCGTGAACGACAACTCGAGCGTGCAGCGCGTCGAGCGGGCACGCCAGACCTGGCTCCGCGAGCAGGGGTACACCGGGGGCACGCGGGTCTTCCGCAACCGGCGCTACGACGCCTCGAGGCATGTGAGTTCCAACAGTCTCCAGGACCGGTACAACTGGAACAAGATCACGATCCAGGTGCCCAAGCGTCCTCGGTTCGAGGTCAACGCGGGCGAGGCCGTCCAGAGTCGCCAGGCACCGCGGGTCGTGGTCGCGCGGGCCGACACCGGACGCATCGTGGTCAGGCGTCCGAGCAGCAACGTGACGATCATCTCGCGGGCGAACTGAGCCCGCGCAGACTCTTCGAGAGCATTTCTCAGACTTGGCGGCCCGCCTCGCGTATCCTGCGAGCGTGGGCCGCCTTCCGTTTGATCCAGAAAAGATGGCCGCGAAGAAGTCTCGCGCCGCGCGACCGCTGACAGTCAGCGAGCTGGCCGCGCGTGTGGACGGCACGCTCAAGCGGGGCATGGGCGAGGCGGTCCGTGTGGTCGGCGAGATCTCGGGATTCCGCGATCGGACGCACTGGTACTTCGATCTCAAGGACGCCGGGGCGGTGGTCAGTTGCGTCGTGTTCGCGTCCTCGGCCCGCAGGCTCAAGATCCGTCCGGCCGACGGGCAGGAGGTCGTCGCACGCGGCAGGGTCGAGTTCTGGGCCAAGGGGGGCAAGCTGTCGCTGCTGTGCGACACGCTGGAGCCCGTCGGCGAGGGGGCGCTCGATCTCGCGTTCCGCCAACTCTGCGACGAGCTGCGGGGCCTCGGCTGGTTCGACGAGGGCGTCAGGCGTCCGATCCCGGCGTTTCCCAGGCGCATCGCTGTTATCACAAGCGAGACCGGAGCGGCCCTCCAGGACGTGCTCAACACCGCCCGTAAACGCTGTCCTGGCGTCGAAATCGATATCGTCGATGTCCATGTGCAGGGCGAATCGGCACCGGCGGAGATCGCTCGGGCCGTAAACCTGCTCAGTGATAGAAAGGACGATCTGGCGATCGACGCCATCATTCTCACCCGTGGCGGGGGCTCCAAGGAAGACCTCTGGGCGTTCAACGAGCGTGAGGTTGCGCGGGCAATCCACGGGTGCTCGATCCCGATTGTCGCGGCGATCGGACACGAGACCGACACCACCATCGCCGAACTCGTCGCCGACCTGCGCTGCGCCACGCCGACACAGGCGGCGGTCGCGGTCATCCCCGATCGTGCGGCCCTCGCCCGCCAACTCGACAGCCAGCATCGCCGGATGGCTTCGGATGCTCGGCGCAGGCTGGATATCGCGCGCCGCCGGATCGAGGTTGCCCAGGGACGCCCCTGGATGAGCGATCCGAGGCGATTGCTCGATCCGATCTCTGCGCGCCTGGAGGAGAGATTGAAGACGCTGCGCCGTGAGGTCGAGCTGCGCCTGCGATCGGCCCGGTCCGACCTCGATCGGCTCGCCGTGCGCCTCGATGCTCACAGGCCGGCGGTTGTTCAGGCCCGTCTCCAGGCGCGGGTCGAGGCCCGAACACGAGCGTTGCACGGGGCAATGGCCAGGCGGTTGGGCGATGGGAGGTGGCGGGTGGATTCTGGCGGTCGAGAGCTGGAGGCGATCTCGCCGCACCGGGTGCTGGATCGCGGGTATTCCTGGACGACGACGAGCGACGGGCGGCTGGTGAAATCTGCCGACAGGGTCTCGCCGGGCGAAGTGATTCGCACGCGGGTGTCGGAGGGCGAGATCACATCCACCGTGATGCCTGACAACGAGCGGGGCGAGGCTCCGCCGGCGAGAGCCCCCAAGCGAACATCCCCCCCGAAGCCCCCAACGAGACGCCAGGAATCCGACGACGATGGGGCGGACCAGATGGACCTGTTCTGATCTCTCGGCTACCTTCCGCATCATGGCCAAAGCCCCCGCAAACCCGACGACCCCCAGCGACGACCAGAGCGCCGATCTCGGTTTCGAGGAGGCGATGGACCGCGTCGAGCGGATCATCGAGCGGATCGAATCGGGCGAGGCGGGTCTGGAGGAGTCGATCCGCGAGTACGAGACCGGGGCGGGGCTGCTCAGGCGCTGCCGGGCGATCCTGGAAAGGGCGGAGCAGCGGGTCGCCAAGCTCGATCTGGACTTGCTTGAGGGTGGGGTCGAGGGCACTGGCGGCTCAACCGGTGGGGGGCAAGGGCCCGATGAAGGCGATTCCTGAGCGTCGAGGGTCCCTGTGCCGCAATATCAGATTCTGATGCTGTCGTCGGAGCTGGTGAAGCTCCTGTTCGTGTTCAGCCTGGGCGCGTGCATCGGGTCGCTGACCAACGTGCTGGTGTACCGGATGCCGCTGGGGCTGAGCGTCGTGACGCCTAGCTCGCGGTGCCCCAAGTGCCAGACCAAGCTGCGATGGAACGACAACATCCCGATCCTGGGATGGCTCGTGCTTCGCGGGCGGTGCCGATATTGCAAGTGCCGGATCTCGCCGGAGTATCCGATCGTCGAGCTCATCGGCGGGCTGCTGTTCGTCGTGCCGTTCTTTCTGTTCTATTCGATCCTGAACTTCCAGATGCTCGGCTGGGAAACGGTGTGGCTCGGCGTCGACTGGGCAACGCTCGCGCCCGAGTGGTCCGGTCGCGCCATCGGACTCGAGCACTCCTGGCCCATCTTTCTGGTCATCCTCGTGCTGCTGGGATGCCTGCTGCCCGCGACGATCATCGATGCGCGCACATTCATGATCCCGCTGATGCTGACGTGGATCCCCGCGGTCGTCGCGGTCGTCGTCTTGCCAGCGACGGCGGCGTGGCATGAGTCGATCCGGGCATCGACCGGTCGCGCATTTGCCTGGGCCGACGGCTGGACATGGGCGATCGCTTCGCCAGGCGAAACCGGTTGGAAGTGGGTCGGCGGCTCGATCGGCACAACCGTCGGCCTGGGCGTCAGCATGGTGATGCTCAAGCTGGGTCTTCTCAAGCGAAGCTTCGCGGACTACGACGAGTGGGAAGAGAAGGCACTGGCAGAGGCAAAGGGCACCGAGACGGATTCGAAGGGCAGTAGTGCAAATGCGTCGTCAGACAGCGCAGAGAAAGCCGACGAGCCTCCAGCGGCTGAGCCCGCCCTCGGAGAGACCACCGAGAACTCATCAGACGAGTCTTCGCCGGATTCCGATGGGTCCGAAGGAGAGAAGCCTGCGGAAAGCGAGGACACGGCGCGCACCGCTGGCGGCGTCGTGTCGTTCGCCATCGTTCTAGTCAGTTGTGTCGCCGGCGCCTTCGTCGCGAACGCACTCGGGTTCATCGCGTTTGGCGGGGTCGTCGTCGGGCTGCTGGTCGGGCCGATTCTCGCCGGCGTCGTTCAACGCCTGCGATCGGCCCCCTCGTCAGCCGCAGACATGAATGGCTCAGACAAGAGCGAATCAGAAGCAGAATCCCCGGCGGCCATGTGGCTCGCCTACCCGCACGCCCGGCGCGAGACCTTCCTCGAGCTCTCGTTCCTCGGCATGCCGGCTCTGCTCGCTCTGATCGGCTGGGTGATGGTGCCTCGCCTCGCCGGACCCTGGCAGACCGATCCGACAACCTATCAACAGATCCCGGCCCACATGGTCCCGCTCTGGCTCGATGTCCTGGCCGGCGTGCTGATGGGTTATCTGGTCGGCGGCGGGGTCGTCTGGGCCGTCCGGATCTTCGGCACGCTCGGCTTCGGCAAAGAGGCCATGGGCCTGGGCGATGTCCACCTGATGGCGGGCGTCGGGGCCTGCCTGGGCTGGATAGACCCCACCCTGGCGTTCTTTCTCGCGGCGTTCGTGGCCCTGTACCTGACCTTCGTGAGTGTCGTATGGGCGGGTGAGGGACGCAGGGCCATGCCGTTTGGGCCGGCCTTGGTCATCGCGACGCTGCTGATATTTCTGGGCAAAGTGGGGGTCGAGATGGGGATCAACGCGTGGCTCGGTAGGGTGCCGCCGAATCTGATCAATCTGCCCTGACGGTTCAGCCCGACCCGCCCGGATCTGCTACATTACCGCTGGATCGGCTGAGCCGAGCCATCGCTCGATATGCATGGAGGCATAACAGATGAATCGAAACATGAGCACGTTTGCGCGTTGTGCGATCGCCCTGGCGGTGGTCGGGACCCTGCTCGCCGGCTGTAGCAGCGGCAGCAGGACCAAGTACAACCTCGCACTCCAGGAAAACCAGGAACTCCGCCAGCGGGTCGTCGCGTTGCAATCGGCCAAGGAGGCCAGCGACGAGCGGGCGGTCGCCGCCCGGCGCGAGGCCGACGAGCTGGCCCAGGCCCTGCGCGATGCCCAGGGCGAGTTGGAGAGCCAGCCCGCAGGATTTAGCACCGGGGGCCTCGGCGAGCTGCCAGCGGGCTTCGCGGTGACCTCCCGAGGCAGCGATGTCGTGGTCACGGTCGCCGGCGACGTGCTGTTCGATTCGGGCAAGGCGACGATCAAGAGCAGCGCAAAGCGCGACCTCGACCGCCTTACCCGCACGCTGAACCAGCGCTTCCCGACCAACGCCATCCGTGTCGAGGGCTATACCGACACCGACCCGATCAAGAAGAGCGGGTGGAAATCCAACGAGCATCTCAGCGCCGAGCGAGCCCTCGCGGTGGAACGGGCGCTGGTCTCGGGCGGCATCGGCAATGGACGGATCTACTCGGCCGCGTTCGGACCCGCCCGCGCCAAGGGCAGCAAGAAGGACAGCCGGCGGGTCGAGATCGTCGTGCTCGCGCCGGATTATTGATTCGATGGACTGAACCTATCGCGCAGAACCCCGCCGAGACCCCGTGTCGACGCGGGGTTTTTTTCTCGCATCAGGTTCCGGCGTGTTCCACGGGCATTCGCTCGACATGCGGCGATCGTTGCACCAGCGGCTCGGCGTACGGGAGAAGGATCTCGGGCACCTGGCGCAGGCCCCGCCGATTTGCCTTCTGGACGGCGTATCGAAGCGAGTCGTGCATCCGCTTGCGGACGCGCTCGGTGATGTTGAACTCCAGACGCTCCATCGTGTCGATCGCGAATTGCCAGGCGTGGTACTCCTCGACGCAGCGCAGGCGGTGCGCGTCGAACCCGATGGCGTGATGGCCGATCTCGTGCAGGAAGATCGCGCACGACATCGGGCCTTTGGGCCTGGGGGTCTCGATGAGTCGGCTCACCGTTCCGTCCTTGTAATGCACCTGCCACGCGACGCCGGACATGCTCGAACGCCACTTGCGGACTCGCACGCCGTAGCTTTGCAGCATCTCGCGGGTGAGGTGCTCGTAGCGTTCGCTCATCGTCTGGCGCGAGGGCGAGCCCGGTTGCGGCGGTCGGGGCGGCTCGACGACGACCTGCGGGCGAGGTGGCGATGGGCGCGCCCTGGGGCGGTGCTTTGGCGGCTTGAACAGATCCCAGAGCGTCAGCACGTCATGCTCCAATCAGCCGCTCGCCGGGCTCGATGCGTTGGCCCCGCGCGAAGTCGCCCCAGGACATGGGTTTCTTGCCCGCGGGTTGGACCTCAAGGATTCTCAGCATGGTGCCTCCGGCGCAGGCGATCAGGCCGATGGTCGAATCGACAAACTCGCCTGCCTCCTGATTGGGATTCTCGCCCTGTGCCGTTTCTACCCGCGATCTGAGCAGCTTGATATCCATATCTCTGAGTTGCACACGCACGCCCGGCTTGGGGCTCAGGGCGTTGATCCGCCATCGGCAACGCTCCGCTGTGTCCGTGAAGTTCACCCAGCAGTGTTCGGTCCTGATCTTGGCGGCGAGGGTGACCTCGGATTCATCTTGCTCGGTGGCGTCGATCGTCCCGCCCAGATGTGCATCGAGCACGCCGGCGATGAGCGAAGCGCCGTCGTTGGCGAGGCGGTCGTGCAGATCGCCGCTGGTGTCGCTTGGACCGATGGGCGTTGTGCCCTGGGCAAGGACCAACCCCGCGTCCATCCGATCGGCCAGCGTGATCACCGAGTTGCCGGTATGTGAATCACCTGCGAGGACCGCCGCCTGGATCGGCGCGGCTCCCCGCCAGCGCGGCAAGAGCGACGCGTGCAGGTTGATCGCAAAGACACCGTCGAGCAGCCCCTGAGAGAGCTTCTGGCCGAACGCGATGACGACCCAGGCGTCTGCGTCAAGTCCGCGGATGGTGCCGGCGACCTCCGGGTCGTTGACGCTCTCGGGCTTGAGCAGCGCGATGTCTGGTGCGTGGTTCTCGGCCCAGGCGGCAATGGGCGTCGGACGTAGCTTGGCGCCCCGACCCGCCGGGCGGTCCGGCTGGGTCACGATTGCCGCGACCTCGTGCGATCGCATCAGCGACTCGAGCGTCGCGAGCCCGAACGGGCTGGATCCGAAGAAGACCAGACGCATCTATTGGCCTCGCTCGAGGGCCCGGATCGCGGCCCGGTTGCGCAAGCGCGACATCTGAGTGAACCGATCGAGGATGAGCACACCCTCGAGGTGGTCGAACTCGTGCTGCCAGCAGCGAGCGATGAGCCCGCTGGCCGTCCGCGTGAAGGGCTTGCCCTCGATATCCAGTGCCTCGATGGTGATGGACTTGGGGCGGAGCACGTCGCCGCGGATGCCTGGGATGCTCAGACAGCCCTCGTTGAACTGCTCGACGGGGCCTTGCGGCGAGTCGAGCACCGGATTGATGAAGATCTCGATCGGGATGGTCGCGCGATCGATCGGGCTGTCGTCGTCGGGTACGAGTTCGGGGACGCGGGTGACAAACAACCTCCAGGAGAGCCCGACCTGGGGTGCCGCGAGCCCGATCCCCTCGGCCTGGTCCATCAGCTCGACCATCCGCTCGGCCACGCTTCGGATCTCGGCGTTGACCTCGCCGACGTCCTCGCCCCGGACCCGGAGCACGGGGTCCGGAAACTCGACGATATGAAGCTGGCTCGGATCCACGACCATTGGAGCATCGTAGATCCCGGCGTCAGCGCTGGTCTGCGATTCGCCGCCCGTTCGGTCTGGGACGGAGCCCGAGATTCGACCGTCGTCCGCCGGTCAGGGGTGTAGAATCGCCCCGCGATCGGGTCCAGGGCCTGGAACCGAAGCCGGTCTGCGTGGAAATCTCGGAACACAATCGGATTCGAACAAAGAAAGGCCGACCCTTGGCGATCTTCGGCAAGAAGAAATCGGGTGACGAGGAGCAGGATGGCGCGGCCCCGAACACCGTCGTCGAGCAGTCTGCTGAGAAGGCCAAGCGGTTCTTCGATCGAGCCAAGACGGTCCACGATTCCCAGCAGTTCGAGTTTGCCATACTGCTCTGGCTCGACGGGCTCAAGTGGGACCCGACGGACCTGGGAGCGCTTGAGAAGTTTGCCCTGAGCGCCTCGGCGTTCCTGGGCCAGGGCTCGGGCAAGGTCAGCAAGGAGACGGTCCGGAATCTCGAGGGCAAACGCCTGGTCGATCGATATGTGCTCGCGCTGTTGCAGTGGGGCGTCAAGCCCCGCGACGCGTCGTCGGTCGTCAAGGCCGCCGAGGCCGCCGCGAAGATCGACGCCGAGAGCTCACTCGACATGAGCGAGGTGATGTTCTGGATCGGGGAGCGGGCCCTGGCGATCATCCGGTCCGATAAGCCGAAGAAGGACCATTATGTCAAACTGATGAACGCCTGCCGGACGGCCCGGGTCTATGACCTGGCGGTCGCGGCGGGCGACGAGGGGGTCCGGCTCGATCCGACCGACGCCAACCTCGCCGCCGCGACGCGCAACCTCGCCGCCCAGGCGACCATGTCCACCGGCGGGTACGCCGAAACGGGCGAGGCCGGCGGATTCCGGGCCAACATCAAGGGCGCCGAGCAGCAGCGCATCGTCGAGGAACGCGAGCGCATCGTCAAGACCGAGGACGTCAAGGATCGGCTGGTGCGGGTTGGTGAAGAAGAGTATGCCAGGCGTC
Organism: uncultured Phycisphaerales bacterium; assembly: GCA_965371965.1. Classification (GTDB taxonomy): domain Bacteria; phylum Planctomycetota; class Phycisphaerae; order Phycisphaerales; family UBA1924; genus S146-42. The sequence goes on along the minus strand of CBDVAM010000069.1, from coordinate 2,703 downwards.
CCGACGATCTGCCGACGGTTCGCCAGTATGTCAAAGCGCTCAAGGAGCGCGGGCGTGAGGACGACGAGAAGCTCGCCTATCGCCTGCTCATGAAGGCGTTCGAGGAGTCCAAGCAGTTCCAGCTCAAGGTCGACGCCGACGACATCAAGCTCCGCCAGGCCCGCCGGGCGCTCATGAAGTATCGCGACGCCGCGGAAGAGAATCCGGACAACTCGCCTGCTCAGGAGAACCTCAAGAAGGCGGATCGCAGGTTCGTCGAGATGGAGGTCGAATCGCTGCGAGCCCAGGTGGAGGCGTATCCGACAGACCTGCGCCTCAAGTATGAGCTCGGTCGGCGGGAACTCAAGCTCGACAACTACGACGAGGCGATCGCCCTCTTCCAGGAGAGCCAGCACGATCCGAAGTTTCGTTCGACGTCGCTGGCGTTGCTCGGCGAGTCGTTCTTCAGGCAGGACTGGGTCGATGAGGCGATCGATACCTACAAGCGAGCTATCGAGGGCCACGAGGATTCCAAGGACACCTCGGGGCTCGACCTGCGCTACGGCCTCATGCTCGCACTCCAGAGAAAGGCCCGCGAGGAGACCGACCTCGACGCCGCAATCGAGGCCGACAAGCTCGCCAGCGGCATCGCCATCCAGCAGATCAACTACCGCGATATCAAGGCCCAGCGCAACGAGTTGAAGAAACTCGTGAGCGAACTGAAGCAGCGACAGGTGGGCTGAGTGGGCGCCATCGCCATCATCCCCGCCCGCTTCGCCTCCGAGCGATTTCCCGCAAAGGCCCTCGCAGACGATACCGGCAAGCCCCTGATCCAGCACGTCGTCGAGGCCGCCGTCGCGTGCGAGGCGATCGATCGCGTTGTTGTCGCGACCGACGATGAGCGAATCGCCGACGCCGTCGCGGCATTCTCCGGCGAGTGGGTGATGACCCGCGCCGGCCATGCCAACGGCACCAGCCGGCTCGCCGAGGCCGCCTGGAACCTCGACCTGAAGCCCGACGCCGTCGTCGTGAATATCCAGGGCGATGAGCCCGAGATCGAGCCCTCGGTCGTCAACGGCGCGATCGCGATGCTGCAAACCAGCGCTTGCGACATGGCGACCGCGGCGGCACCCATCCAGTCTCGCGAAGACCATCTGGACCCGAACGTTGTCAAGGTCGTGCTCGATCGGTCAGGACGGGCGCTGTATTTCTCGCGAGCACCGATCCCTTATCCGAGATCTCTGGGCGACGCGCCGCTCCGCCACATCGGCCTGTACGTCTATCGCTGCGACTTCCTGGAGCGGTACGCCGATCTCCCGCCGACGCCCCTCGAAAAGACCGAGCGTCTCGAACAGCTCCGCGCCCTCGAGCACGGGCACACCATCGGCGTTCACCTCGCAGAGTCCGCCTGGGCCGGGATCGACACGCCCGAGCAGTACGCGGCGTTTGTCGCACGCTATCGCGCGAGGTGATGGTGCCGTGGTCTAAACGAGTCCTCGAGCGCAGGCCACGTTCTGCGCATCAGGATGAACGCCCCAATCGCGTGGCATTCCTCCCAGAGCATCGTCAGACCACGCCACCGTCTCTGTGCCTGTCAGCCTGCCAATCATTCCCCGATGCCAGAACCCATGTCCTTGACACTCGCCCATTCTCCCGACGCCGACGACATGGCCATGTGGTGGCCCATCACCGGCATGCGCGGACCCGAAGGCTCGCCCCTCGCCGGCGAGCGGGGGCGTCCGGTGATCGACACCGGGCGATGGCGATTCGATCCGCTCCCTGACGATGTCCAGCGACTCAACCGGCGGGCGATCGAGGTCGGCGATCTCGACATCACCGCAATCTCCGCCCACGCCTACCCGCATGTACGAGATCGCTACGCCATCACCGGCTGCGGCGGGTCGTTCGGCGAGGGCTACGGACCCAAGCTCGTCGTGCCGACTGCCAGCCCGCACGACAGCCTCGAGCAGCTCTTTGGCGGTTCTGCCCGCCTCGCGGTCCCGGGCCTGCACACGACCGCCTACCTTGCGCTGTGCGTGCTGCTGGGGCGAGAGTTGCCCGCTGAGGAGCGGTTGTTCAGCGAGATCCCCGGCGCGGTCGCGTCGGGCGAGTTCGACGCGGGCCTGCTCATCCACGAGGCGCAGCTCTCGTTCGCCGATCTCGGGCTGAGGCAACTGGGCGATCTCGGTTCGCTGTGGAAGCAGCGATTCGACTCCATCCTGCCCCTGGGTCTCAACGTGATCCGGCGAGACCTCGATGAACGCTTTGGTGAGGGCTCATTGGGCGATGTCTCGGCGATCCTGCAGCGCTCGGTCGTGTGCGCGATGGAGCGTCGAGACGACACCAAGGCATTCCTGAGGCTCCACGCCGAGCGCCGCCCGGAATGGCTCGATGATGCGCTCGTCGATCGCTATTTGGACATGTACGTCAGCGAGATGACACGGGACATGGGGGAGGTTGGGGTAGGTGCGCTGACCACGCTCCTGGGTGAGGGCACGCGCCTGGGCCTGTGCCCCGATCCCGGCGTCATCGCGACCGTCTGACAAAGCAATCACAGGCCCGACGCCGAGGGAGGGCGTCTACCAACCCTCCCATTCCTTCCTGCCCTCGTTGCTCGGCGTGCAAACACTAGAACCTATCCCAGAACCCCGATGAACCAACTCACCACAGAGTCACAGAGAGCACAGAGCCTGAAATCCAAGAGTGTTTTCTCTGTGCCCTCTG
>CBDVAM010000068.1:0-17571 GCA_965371965.1 uncultured Phycisphaerales bacterium | reverse complement strand
TAGATTCTCGACTTTGCCAAGCGACTTCGCGGCGGCGTGGCCATCGGCGTCGCACGCGACATGCAGCCAACCGGTCTCGAGCGACTGTACCACTCCGACGAACCGAGGATCGCAAGAACGAACACGCGCTTCGGCCGCTGACTGTCCGCCTTCGTCTGCTCGTCTCTTCGTCTCTTCGTCTCTTCCCGTCGCATCAAAGCCGATCTTCGTGCCCGCCCCCAGCACCGGCGCGGCGTGGTCCAGGATGTCCAGCGGCCCGCGCACTCGCTCGATGTCCTTTCCTGGATCGCACCGCTCGGCGATGGTCCGCAGCACCTGGGCGTGGTCGTGCACGTCCACGTCGTCGGCGACGACCACGATCATCTTCGTCCATGCAATCTGTCCCGCGCCCCAGATGGCGTGCATCACGCGGCGCGCGTGCAGTGGGTACTCCTTCTTGATCTTGACGAACACGCAGTTGTGGAACGCGCCGAACATCGGCAGGTCGTAGTCCTCGATATCCGGGATCAGCACCCTGAGCAGCGGCAGGAAGATCCGCTCGGTCGCCTTGCCCAGGAAGTAATCCTCCTGCGGCGGGAAGCCCACGATCGTCGTGGGATACACGGCCTTCTTTCGGCGCGTCACCGCCGTCACGGTCAGGATGGGATATCGATCCGGCAGCGAGTAGAACCCGGTGTGATCGCCAAATGGTCCCTCAACTACAGCACCCGGGCCCAGTTTTTCCCCTTCGTCGCTCCGTCGCTCCGTCGCTCCGTCGCTTCTCGGATCAAACCCGATCTCCCCCGCCCGCTCGCTCACGAAACCCTCGATCACGATCTCGGCGTTCGCGGGGACGCGCAGCGGCACGGTCTTGCACCGCACCAGGCGAATCCCTCGTCCATTGAGAAACCCCGCCATGAGCAGTTCGCTGAGCCCCAGCGGCAGCGGCGCGGTGGCGGCGTAGGGCAGCACCGCCTCGCCGCCCAGCGCAATGGCGACAGGCATGGGCTTGCCCAGTGTATTCCAGCTCCGCCAGTGTGCAGCGCCGTCGTGATGGATGTGCCAGTGCATCGCCATGGTGCGCTTGCCGAAGAGCTGCACGCGGTACATGCCGATGTTTTGGCTGCGGGGTTTCTTCTCGCCCGCGTCGTCGGCATGGATGGTGTGGACGCCGGCGAGGGTGATGAAGCGCCCCCGCCAGGACCGATCCCACTCCTCCGGCGTGATCTCTGGATGACCTGCTCCGGGCACGTCCTTGTTGATGTCCGGCGGATAGCCCACGCTCGCGATATCACCATCCAGTGGCCAGCAGCGGATCATCGGCAGCTTGGTGAGATCGATGTCGTCGCCGGTCTCGACGATTTCCTGGCAAGGGGCGCGGTTGACGGCTTTGGGACCGATCCGCAGCAGCGGGGCAAACTGCTTTGCCTTGGCGAATGCTTCAGTAATCGAGCGTGGCGGCTGGGGCTGGACGAGCTGTCCGATCTTCGCCGCGAGTCGCTCGAAGCCGCCATCTTCGACGCCAAGGGCTATCTCCATCCTTCGATAGCTGCCGAAGGCGTTGATGAGCACGGGCATGTCCGAGCCCTCGACGTTCTCGAACAGCAGCGCCGGCCCGCCGGAACCGAAGAATCGCGGGTCGTTGCGTTTGGTGGCATCGCTGGGCGGATTGGGCGCCGCGGACTTGCTGACACGATCGGCGATTGCCGCGATCTCGAGCACCGGGCTGACGCGGCACTTGATGCTCACCAGCTCGCCGGCGCGGTCGAGGGCGTCGATGAACTGGTGGAGGTCGCGGAACATACGATCTCAGCCTAGGGGCGATGGAGCACGCCGGGGGGTCGATCGATGACACAACAGGAAAATGCGCCGGCGTGGCAGGCAGCCGAGAGGCGAGACTGGGTCGCGTACTACGACCGGGTGAAGGACGGCGAGCCCCGGGCGACGCTGATGCTCGCCCTGGACAACTTCGACCCAAAGACCCAGGCAGAGCCGGACGGCGACGGGGGGTGTCCCCGCTCCGATCGGCTCGCGGTGGATCTCGGCTGCGGCGATGGTCGTGACACCGCCGAGTTGTTGCGCCGGGGCTGGCGGGTGATCGCCAGCGATGAGCACCCCGAGGGGGTCCGCAGGTTGCGGGAGCGCACCGATGCCGATATGCAGGCGGCGATGACCGAGGGGCGGCTGGAGGTTCACCAGAGCGTGTTTGGCGATGCTCCGATCCCCGCGTGCGATCTGGTGAACGCGAGCTTTGCGCTGCCGTTCTGCAAGCCGGGGGAGTTTGCGGATCTGTGGGCGCGGATCGTTGGCGCGATCAAGCCCGGCGGGCGTTTCGCGGGCCAGCTCTTCGGCGACCGCGATTCGTGGTCGACAATCGAGGATCGCACGCACTTCACCCGCGATGAGGCCATCGCGCTCTTCGATGGGTTCATTCTCGAACAGTTCAACGAGGATGAGCACGAGGGCGAGGATGCGCAGAGCAACCACAAGCACTGGCATGTGTTTCATGTGGTGGCGTGCAAGCGATCAGAGACCGGTGCGTGAGCACGCGAGAGAGGCCTATGCAGACGTTTCGTTCACTCTCGGATACGGGACTACATTCTTGCTAACTCTTCGCCGCGATCGCGTGCTGCGATGAGCGCCCGCATGATGGCGTCTTCGAGCCCCGCGTCGTTCATCACCGCGAGCGCCGCCGCGGTTGTCCCGCCCGGGCTTGTGACCGCGATGCGCAAGGCCTCGGCGTCGCGATCGCCCTGTGCGAGCAGCAGCCCAGCCCCGGCGATGGTCTCGCTGACCATGAGGCGGGCCTGCTGTTCGCTGAACCCCATGCTTTGGGCGGCGCGGGTCATCGCTTCTGCGAGCACGAACGCGTAGGCCGGGCCGCTGCCCGCGACCGCCGTGAACGCGTCCATCATTGATTCGTCGATCTCGATTGCTTGGCCCAGGCTGGCAAAGAGCTCGCGGGCGAAGGCGAGGTCGTCGGCGGTTGCGGTGTCGCCGCCGGCGATGGCGCTCATGCCCCGCCCGATCCGCGCGGGCGTGTTGGGCATGGTGCGCACGAATCGGTGCTGCTCGCCGATGGCGTCATTCAATCGCGCGATGGTCGTGCCGGCGAGGATGGAGAGGATGCAGCGGGCTTGGCCAGAGATGAGCGGTCCCAGGGCTTCGCCGACCTCCGCGAGCTTCTGCGGCTTGACCGCGAGCACGATGCGACCGCACGCGGGGGTCTCTTCCAGGTCTCGCAACACATCCAGCCCTGCGCGCACATCCGCGACGCCGTGGGCGAACGACGCTCGGCGGTCCGGGTCGGGCTCGACGACCACGACCGTCGCCGGGTCCACGACGCCCACGCGCGATGCGCCCTCGATGATCGCCCGGGCCATGTTGCCCCCGCCGATGAATAGGATCGGTTCCATGTCCGATAGCCTATGGACAGCGGCGAGGCGGGGCGATCTGGAGTTGGCGTGATCGAAAGCCCGCTGCTAAGATTCCCATTGGACCCTGTGGAGGTGTTCGACGGATGTCGGCGTTCTACCAGCTTGATTTCGAGAAGGACGTGCGGGCGCTCGAGGAGCGTCTGGGCGAGGCCAAGCGGTCGCTGGAGGCGCTGCGCCGTCGTCGCGAGGCCGGCGATGATGACAAGGCCTCGCCGTTCCCCGTGCTCGCCGAGAGCACCGACACGATCCGGAGCACCAGCTCGCTCGAGCGTGAGATCAACAAGCTCGAGAAGGAGCGCGAGGCGACGATCCGTGAGGTGTATGCCGATCTTGATCCCTGGCAGACCGTGCGGGTGGCACGCCATCCGAATCGCCCTCAGACCCGTGATTATCTCGACATGATCTGCCGGGACTTCTGCGAGCTGCACGGCGACCGGCGTTTCGGCGACGACCCGGCGATCGTCACGGGCCTGGCGCGCATCGGCAAGCACAAGTGCATGGTCATCGGGCATCAGAAGGGGCGAACGACCCAAGAGAAGCTCGCGTGTCACTTCGGTTGTGCGCATCCCGAGGGCTATCGCAAGGCCCTGCTAAAGATGAAGTTCGCGCAGAAGCTGGGCGTGCCGATTGTGACGCTCGTGGATACGCCCGGGGCGTATCCTGGCATCGGCGCCGAGGAGCGGGGGCAGGCCGAGGCGATCGCGGTCAACCTCAAGGAGATGAGCCGCCTGCGGGTGCCGATCGTGAGCGTGATCATCGGCGAGGGCGGCTCGGGGGGGGCCCTGGGCCTGGCTGTCGCCAACCGGGTCGGGATGATGGCCTACGCCTGGTACTCGGTCATCAGCCCCGAGGGCTGTGCGGCGATCCTCTGGAAGCAGGCCAATGAGCAGACCAACAAGGCCGCGGCGGAATCCCTGAAGCTCTCTTCACGCGACAATCTCAGGCTTGGGATCATCGATGCGATCGTGGATGAGCCGCTGGGCGGGGCACACCGCGACCCGGCGGCGGCGGGCAAGTCTCTGCAAGCGTGGATCGTGAGCCAGCTCGATGATCTGAAGAAGATCGATGGCGACGGGCTCGTGGCGCAGCGGTACGAGCGGTTTCGGCGGATGGGCGTGTACGAGCAGCGTGTCACGGTCGAGAGCGAGGAACTCGCCGACGCTTGATGGCTGGGCAGCGACAGCGTTGTTATCGGGCTTTCACCCACATCCGAGGGTTGAGTGGGCTGGGCACGAGACGGTGACGGGGCTTGCTCTCCTACTTTGACATACGAACCAAGCGCGAGTATTGTCCGCGACCCTCAGTGGACGCAAGCGCGCGATGTTTGTTTGCTCATTGTTTGGGTAAGTGAGTTTGCGAGGAGCGTCCGGGCGTGGTGAAGAAGACCCCCTCCAAGCCGACCAAGAAGAAGGCCGCTTCGCGCAGCGCGAAGGCGTCGGGGTCGCCGAAGAACCCGGCATCCAAGGCTTCATCGAGCAAGAAGCCCGCCCAGAAGCCGGTCTCGACAAAGCCTGCACCGCAGTCGGCCAGCAAGAAGCCGACGAAGAAGGCGGCTCCCAAGGCATCCTCACCCAAGAAGCCGGTGGTGAAGAAGACCGTCAAGGAGGTTCCGGCGAAGAAGCCTGTTCCGAAGACGCCCGCGACCAGGAAGGCATCATCGAAGAAGACACCGTCGAGCAAGCCTGCGCCGAAGAAGTCGCCGGCGAAGAAAGCCGCTCCGGCGTCGAGCAAGGCTGCCAAGGCATCGGGCGGCAAGAAGGTCTCGAAGAAGCCCGTAACGAGCAAGGTCTCGAAGAAGCCAGCGGCCTTGAAGAAGCCGGTGGTCTCGAAGAAGACGACGGTGAAGGCGCCGGCGGCGGTTTCCAAGCAAGCCCCCAGCGCGGCGAGCGGCGCCAAGGGCGCACCGGTCAACGCCAAGGGCGATCCGAAGGCCGATGCCGGCGCACGCAAGGGCATCACGGTGGTGACGAAGAAGTCGCCTCGGCGCCCTCGTAACCCTCCGCCCGGCACGTTCAGGATGCCGCCCAGCGGTCTGGCGAACTTTAGTGCGGCGTTGGGCAAGCCGCTGATCCCGTCGGGACCGGCGGCCAAGGACACGTCATTGCTCGACGCGAAAGACGGCGACGGCACCAAGCGCAAGAAGTCGGCGTTCAATAAGCGCGAGCTCAACAAGTTCCGCAAAGTCCTGGAGACGAAGCGCGATGAGTTGAGCGGCGAGGTCTCCAAGCTCGAGGATGAGACGATGGGCAGGGGCGCATCGGAGCGTCGCACGAAGAGCCAGGGCGTGGATGACCAGGGTTCAGAGGCCGCGGATCAGGCGATCGGGCTGGATCTGGTGGCCGCCGAGCGCAGGCTGCTGAGCGAGATTGTCGCGGCGATCCGGCGGATCGACGGGGGGACCTTTGGCGTGTGCGAGTTGACGGGGCGTGCGATCAACAAGGAGCGTCTTGAGGAACTGCCCTGGACTCGCTACTCGATCGACGCCGCTCGCCAGATCGAGCGCCGATCGTTGGGATCGTGAGCGCGGGCGTCCGACAAGGCGAGCTTCCCGCGTGGAAGAGTCGGCGGGCGTGGATGGTCTTTGTGATCGTTGCGATCCTGGGGACCGGATTCGATCTTGGGACCAAGAGCTGGGCGTTCCATGTCATCGGCGATGGGCCTGTGACGATTCGGCGCGCCGACGTCATGGCGGCGAGTGATCTGTCGACGCTGATTTCGAGCCATGAGCCGGTTGTTGTCGTGCCGGGGGTGCTGGAGCTGACGCTGGTGCTGAACTCCGGCGCGGTGTTCGGGCTTGGCGCCGGGGCACGCTGGTTCTTCGTGGTGTTTACGATGGGGGCGATCGCGTTTGTGTCATGGGCGTTTGCGACCCAGACTCGGGCGCGGGACACGCTCGTGCATGTTTCCTCGGGTTTGTTGATCGCCGGGGGGCTGGGCAATCTGTACGACCGGCTGTTGTTCGCGTGCGTACGGGACTTTCTTCACCCGCTGCCGCACGCGACGATTCCGTTCACGAGCGGGCGTCCGCTGTGGCCGTATGTCTCGAACGTCGCCGACGCGTTCTTGATCGTGGGGATCGGGGGGCTGTTGCTGTTCAGCTTTGCGCGGAGGCCGACAGAGACGAGCGAATCAGCGGATGTGCGATTGAGCGATTGAGCGGGGTCATGGGACGGACGCTCGATTTCATGTTGGTACAGAATCGATAGGATCTTCGTCGCTTCGTCGCTTCCTATCTCTTTCTCTTGCTCTTGCGGTCGGCCTGGTGGGCGATGCGGGCCGCTTCCTGCTGCTCATCGGCGCTCGGAGTCTCGGGCTCACCATTGTCTGAATCACCCTTCGGCGAGGGCGCATCACCCGGCTGGCTGGTCGGGGGAGGCGGCGGAGGTGTCGCGGGCGGCTCGAAACCAGGGCCAACGATCGACGCGCCCATGGGCGTGCCGGCCAATGCCGCGGGGAGAGCGCCGCTGGCGGGGCGCTGTGCTATCGGCGGCGCTGGCGGTGCCTTGCGCTGTGGGCCGGTGCCCATCATCGCGGCGGGATTGAACCTCGCGCGCAGGATCTGCTCGGTGACCTGATCCTTGATGTTGGCCATCATCATGGCGAAGAGCCTGGAGCCCTCGCGTTTGAACTCGATCCGCGGATCCCGCTGGCTGAAGGCGCGGAAGCTGATGCCTGAGCGGAGCTGGTCCATCTCGTAGAGGTGGTCCTTCCAGACCTGATCGAGCGTGCCCAGGAAGACCGTGCGTTCCAGATCCAGCAGCTCGGCTCTCAGGATACTCTCGACGCGGGCGCGCACGGCGTTCTCACGCTCCCTGCCCTCGAGCCAGCGCATGCGCTCGGTGATGCCGATGGCGAAGCGGGTATTCAGATGCTCATCCAGCGCGTCGTCGGTCTCTTTGGCCAGCGCGTCGTCGATCTCCTTCTGGAGCTGGCCGGTCTCGACGAAGTTGCGCGAGGCGTCGAGCATGGTCTGGCGAACCTTGGCCGGGGCCATCGCCTTGAGCTTCTGGCCGTCGAGATCGAGGTCGAAGCGTCGTCGTGCCCATGCCGCGAGCTGGTCGGTGGCGTCGAGCTGGCCCTGGCGCATCAGCGCCATGGTCATGTCCATCGAGAACTCGACGGGGTAGTTGATCTCGCGCTGCTTGTAGACCTCGGCGGCGCGGTCGGTGATGAGAGCGACCGGGCTGGTGTCGTCGTCGTCCTCGGCCTTCATGATCTCGTCGGCCCCGGCGTCAATACCGAAGCGGGCCTTGGCCCACTCGCTGAGCTTTCTGGGTCCGAAGTCGGCGTGGGCGAACTCGTCGAGGCCCTCGAGGGCCGCCGAGTCGATCTTCTCGAAGGCCGCGGTGCAGAGGGTGTCGAAGACCTGGCGGCGTTCCTGGATGCCGCCCGAACGCAGCTCGCCGGCGTCGATATCCACGCCGAAGGTGCTGGCGGCCCAGTTGCTGAGGCCCGCGCTATCGAAATCGACGCTGATCTCCGAGCCCTCCATGGGGATGTACTCGCCCATGGTGACGTCGATCATGTGGCGGGCCTCTTCGCGGGCCTCGCGACGGATCGCGATATCCATGTCTTCGGGGTCGCGCCCGCGCAGCTTCTCGGGCAGGATCGAGACGTCCAGGCGCTCCTTGGCGAACTCCGCGGCACACTCTGCGCCGTAGAAGGGGTCGAGGAACTTCTCGGCGGCGTCCTCGACCGAGTCTTGCACGAAGTCGATGATGAGCCCCTTGACGTTGCGTCCCTCGAGGACGCGCTGGCGCAGGCCGTAGAAGCCCTGGCGTTGGACCTCCATGATCTCGTCGTACTCGAGGATGTTCTTGCGCCACTGGAAGTTGCGTTCCTCGACCTTGCGCTGGGCGCCCTCGATGCGCTTGGTGAGCATGGCGCTCTCGATGGCGTCGCCCTCCTTGAGGCCCAGCTTGGGGAGGATCTTCATCATGGTCTCGCCGCCGAACATCTGCATGAGGTCGTCTTCGAGGCTGACGTAGAAGCGGCTGGAGCCCTTGTCGCCCTGACGCCCGGAGCGTCCGCGGAGCTGGTTGTCGATGCGTCGAGATTCGTGGCGTTCGGTGCCGATGACGTGCAGGCCGCCCAGGTCTTCGCAGTTGTCGAACCAGCGGATGCGGTGGATGAGGATGCGTCCGGTGTCGTCGAGAGCGTCGCGGAGCTCGTCTGGCGGCGCGTCGTCGATCGCCTTCTCGCTCAGGAGCGTGAGCTGGCGGGTCCAGTGGCGCAGGAGGTCGAGTTCGAGCTCATCGGGGTCCATGCCCTCGGCCTCGCGTTTGTTGATGGCCAGTTCGGTCGGGGCGATCTTGCGAAAGACATCGCGCCGGATTTCGATCTCGCTGGCGTCCGGCTTGAGCTTGCGCGAGCAGATGCCGCGTTTGAGCCAGTGCTGGAGGAGTTCCTCATGGGTGAATACGCCGAGCTTGATGTCGGTGCCGCGCCCGGCCATGTTGGTCGCGATCATGACCGCGCCGAGGACGCCGGCGTCCTGGATGATTCCGGATTCCTTGTCGTGCTGCTTGGCGTTGAGGACGCTGTGCTGTGCGCCGTACTTTTTGGTGAGCATCTTGCTGAGCATCTCGGAGGTATCGACGCTTGTGGTGCCGATGAGGATGGGCCTGCCGACGTCGTGGAAGGTCTTGATTTCATCGACGATGTGCTCCCACTTGTCCTTGACGCGCAGGTAGACCCGGTCGGGGTGGTCGCTGCGGATCATGGTCTTGTTGGTGGGGATGCTCACGACGTCGAGCTTGTAGATGTCGTGGAACTCCTGGGCCTCGGTGTCGGCGGTGCCGGTCATGCCCGCCAGGCGCTTGTACATCTTGAAGAAGTTCTGGATGGTGACCGTGGCGACCGTCTGGGTCTCGTCTTTGATCGGGACGCCCTCTTTGGACTCGACGGCCTGGTGCAGGCCGTCGGACCACTGGCGACCGATCATGGGGCGTCCGGTGAAGCTGTCGACGATGACGATGGTCTGGTCGCTCTTGTTGGTCATGCGATCGGGCACGTTCATGATGACGTAGTCCTTGTCGCGCGTGTAGACCGCGTGGGCGCGGACGGACTGCTCGACCAGGTGGGGCAGGTCCATGTTCTGCTCGATATAGAACGAGCCGAGCCCGGCGACCCGCTGTGCCTCGCTGATCCCCTCGTGGGTCAGGTGGGCGCTCTTGCGGTCCATGTTGGCCTCGTAGTACTGCGTGTACTGATCGCGCTGGGCCTCGAGCTCGGGGAGCTGCTTCTTGTCCTCTTCAAGGCGCTTCTGGATCTCGGGGATGGCCGCTTTGTCGCGTGTCTGGCGGACGTCGCCCTCGAGGCCCTTGATGCGCTCCTTGCACGCCTTGACAGCGTCCTCGCACGCCTGCCATGCCTGGTGCTTATCGACCAGGTGGCGGGCGATCTTGTCGGCCATCTCGTAGCGGGGCTTCTCATCGTGGGCGGCACCGGAGATAATCAGCGGCGTGCGGGCCTCGTCGATCAGGATCGAGTCGACCTCATCGACAACAGCGAACTGGCGCTGGCGCTGCACCTGCTGCTCGACGCTGCGCTTCATGTTGTCGCGGAGGTAGTCGAAGCCGAACTCGCTGGTGGTGCCGTAGACGATGTCGCAGCGGTACATCTTGCGTTTGACTTCCTCGTCCTGGATATGCATCGGGTGGATGGCGCCGACGGTCATGCCCAGCGCGTGGAAGAAGGGGAAGACCCAGTCGCGGTCGCGCTGCACGAGGTAGTCGTTGACGGTGACAACATGGACCTGCTGGCGCTGCACGCTGGCCAGATAGCACGCCAGGGGCGCGACGATGGTCTTGCCCTCGCCGGTCTTCATCTCCGCGATCTTGCCTCCCGCAAGCACCATGGCGCCGATGAGCTGGACGTCGAACGGGCGGCTGCGGAACGGCGGGCGGCTCTCGGGATACAACTCGCGCACGCCCTCGTACACCTCGTTGGGGACCGGGTGCCAGACCCACGAGGGGATCGGCTCGGCGTTGCCCAGCAGATCGTCCTCGGGCTCGCGAGGCTCCAGGGCCGCCATCTCGCTCTTGGTCTTCTCGTAGAGCTCTCGCACCGTGGCGTCCAGGCGCGAGGGGTCGAACGTCTCGGCGTGCAGTGGGTTGAAGATGCTCCGGATGCCGACGGCACGGTCCATCCCCTCGCGGGCCACGGCGAAGACCTCGATGAGCAGGTCCTCCTCGGTCGCACCGTCGTCGTGGCGCTTGCGGAACTCGGCGTGCATCGAGGCGATCTGCTGATCGGTCATCTGGCGGGTCTTGGTTTCGAGCGCGTTGATCGCGTCGACGCGCTGGGTGTACCGCTTGACGAATCGCTCGTTGCGCGTGCCGAACATCCTGGCGAGCACGCCGCCGATGACAGGAATGCCTTGGTTGGCCATGGCTGGATCTCTTTGATTGGTTGGGGCCCGGGGTGGGCTGGAACGTGAGAACGCCGAGAGTGGCGCAGAGTGCGCCGCAAGGGATCGCGCCGCTGGCGGCGCGGACACTATTCAGGCGTTCGCGGGCGGCGGGAGGTCGGCCTCGCCCCGGATGGCGATCGAGCGGCTGGTGACCAGCACCTGCACGGTCGGCTGGGGCACCGGACCGTCGGCTTCGACGATGGGCAGCGGCGCGTTCGGCGGGCATTCGCCGGCCTCGACCAGGGCTTCCACGGCCCTGGACAGCGCGACGCTCCACAGCGAGCGGGCGGGCTCCCTGGGCGTCGCCGGGCGCGATCCCGCCGGATCGACCAGTCCCAGGGTCAGCGTCAGCAGGAGCGCCAGGGGGATGAATCCCCGCTCGCCGACGGCTCTGGATGGTCTGGACGCTGAGGTCATTGCGTGGAAGTATCGACCCTGGGTGGGGCCAAGGCAAATATGCCCTGCGAACTCGCCGGGCCTTGGGGCGGTCTGCACAGAACCTGTGAACTGGGGATTCTCAGCGCACCTGTCCGCCCAGTCCGATATGGTCTTTACCCCGCCCGTCCGGCGGGGTGAACGCCGCGCTCGAACAGGATGGCCCAGAATCGGAGATGTGTATGACCGCCGTCGCCCAGCGACAGACCCTGCCCAGCACCCGCCAATCGGTCACGCACAAGTTCGCGATCGACCGCCACGAGGGGTATCTGACGATCGGCCTGTTCCCCGACGGCACCCCCGGTGAGATCTTCATCAAGATCTCGAAGGAGGGCAGTTCTATCAGCGGGTTCTGCCAGGCGTTCTGCCGGGCGTTCAGCCTGAGCCTGCAATATGGGCTGACCATCCAGGACGCGATCGTGCGTTTCAAGGGCATGCGGTTTGAGCCCAACGGTCCGACGAGCAACCCGGAGATCCCCGAGGCGAGCAGCATCGTGGACTATGTGGCGCGGTATCTGGAGCTGCACTACAGCGAGGGGTAGATCGGGTAGTGGTTCCCGCTCCACCCGTGGCTACAGACCCTTACCCCTGCGGGGTCTCCGATGACGAGTCCGCCTATTCAATCAATTCGATCGATCGCCACGTCCAGCTCGACCGTTGTCGGTGCCAGGCACTCGGTGTCCGTGCACGCCTGGTAGGTGACGGCGATGAGCGGACGCCCGGTCCATTCGCCCTCGCGTTCGATGGCGACGGTGAGTTCGAGGCGGTCGTGGTGGACGCGCAGCTCGTTGTTCTGACCGTAGGGCGTGCCCTCGGGATACTCGGCGTAGACCTTGATGCCCGTGCCGCCGACGACGTGGACGCGGGTGGAGATGAGGTCGTTACCGCCGGGCCCCGCATCAGCGGCGAGGATATGAAAGCCCTTGGCGATGCGGATCATGAGTTCCAGCGACGCGGGCTGATCGACGCCGACCTGCACGCGATCGGTCTGGGCGAACACCTCGACGGGCGAGAAGCCGGGGTCGGGCGGAGCCGCGGGATCGACCGCATTCTGCACCGGGGCGCCATCGCCCAGGGCGAAGGTCTCGCGATCGGTTTTGGCAACTTCGGTGTCCAGGAGTTGGAGCAGGGCGCGGGTCGCGTTGGACGTGCCGATGGCGTTTTCCTTGATCGCCGGGCTCAGCGATCGCAGCGAGGCGATGGCGGCGTCGAGATAGGCCTGCTCGCCGGTGATTCGGTAGAGCCTCACAAGGTTGTTGAGCATGACGCTTGCGCCGCTGGGCACGGCCCCGTCGTGGGTCGATCGCGTGCGGACGAACAGATCGCTCTGGTCGGCGCGGGTGTCGAAGAATCCGCCGGCGGGGTCGCCGAAGGCATCGCGGGCGAGTTTGAGCAGGTGGATCGCGTCGTCGACGTACTGATTCTTGCCCGTGGCCTCGTGCAGCGCGAGCAGGCCCTTGATGACGAAGGCGCTGTCCTCGAAGAAGCCGAGGGTCCTGGCTTGCCCATCTCGCCAGGAACGCATGAGGTTGTCGTTGTCATCGCTGAGCGGGCCGAGCACGAACGCCGCGGCTCGCTCGGCGGCGTCGATCAGCGTCGGGTCGCCCAGCACGCGTCCAGAGTCTGCGAGCCCGGCGATCATCAGGCCGTTCCAGGCGCTGAGGACCTTGTCGTCGGTGCCCGGCTGCTTGCGCTTTGCGCGGGCCTCATAGAGCACGAGCGAGATCGACTGGAGACGCTCGTGGAACGCCTCGGGGGCGATGCCCATGCGCTCTGCGACGCGCTCGGGGCGATCGCTCAGGCGCAGCACGTTGCGGGGAGGCTCGCTCGGGTGGTGGGGGTCTTGAAAGTTCGGCCCGGCGTCGAGGCTGAAGACGGCGATCGCGAACTCGGCGTCGCCGGCCTCGAGCTCTTCACGGATCTGCTCTGGCGTCCAGAGGTAGTTGAGCCCCTCGCGGTGATCGACCTCGGCGTCTTGGGCGCTGAGCAGCCCGCCCTGGGGATCGGACATCTCGCGGATGACGTAGGCGCAGGTCTCGCCGGCGATGCGCCGATAGAAGGCGTCGTTGTAGACCTCGCCGGCGCGGGCATAGATGCTCGCGAGCTGGCCTTGGTCGTAGAGCATTTTTTCGAAGTGGGGGACGGTCCAGGTGGCGTCGGTGCTGTATCGATGGAAGCCGCCGCCGATCTGGTCGTAGACACCGCCGATGGCCATCTTGTCGAGCGTCGTGCGCACGCCCTCGTCGATGGCCAGGCGCGTGGAATCGTCGGCACCCTCGCGGGCGGCGAGCAGGAGTTCGAGATAGACCGGCTGGGGGAACTTCGGTGCCGAGCCGAATCCGCCCTGGACGCGATCGAACGAGCCCAGCAGCGTGGCGACCGCGCGTTCTACTTCGTTCGGACCGACGGGCACGCTGTCGCGGCGCTGGGCGAGTTGCTCCCGGACGGCAGCCGCGACCTGCTCGGCCTGCTGGAGCACCTGCGGGTTCTGGGTTGACCAGACGCCGCTGATGCCCTCGAGGATCTCGGGGAACGTCGGCATGTTGCCCATGTCGGGCTTGCGTTCAGCGGGGAAGTAGGTGCCGCACCAGAAGGGACGGAGCTTCTCGGGCTCGAGGAAGCAGCTCATGGGCCACCCGCCGCGACCGGTCATCATCACGGTCGCGGCCATGTAGATCTCATCGACGTCGGGGCGCTCCTCGCGATCGACTTTGATACACACGAAGTTGTCGTTCATGAGCTTGGCGATGGCCTCGTTCTCGAAGCTCTCGCGCTCCATGACGTGGCACCAGTAGCAGGTCGAATAGCCGATCGAAAGAAAGATCGGCACCTTCCGCTCGCGGGCCTCGGCGAAGGCTTCTTCACCCCACGGGTTCCAATCAACGGGATTGTGGGCGTGTTGGAGCAGGTACGGGCTGGTCTCATTCACCAGACGATTCGTGTGCAGGTGGTCGGTCTGGGTCGGTGCCATGGGGGATCCTAGGGAGTGGATGCCGCTCATCCTCGCTGGACGATGGGCGAGATGATCAGGGCGTTGACGGGGGCTAGGCCTCGATCGACGCTCGTTGCCAGGGCTGTCGTTGTCGCAGTTGAGTTGCGTTTGGTGAATGACCTCGCCGCGACCAGGCTCGAGCGGAGCACGGCGTCCACCGGCAGCGTCACGCCACGGATCGAGAGCGTCTCTACCCGGACCGAGATGTCGTCGGATCTCACAACGCGGCACAGGTCCGCCTGAACGTCGCCAAAGCCGGAGCCGAAGGCGTCGCTCGCGGTGCGGACGGCGTCGGAACAATCAGCATCAAACGCCGCCCGCATGGTTGTGCCCAGCAGAGCCCGCTGCTCGCTCAGAGCCTCGCGAGCACGCTCGAGCGCGTCCGCCTCGCTTTGCACGATCATCGGCAACGCAACGCGGAATCGCTCGCTCGCCAGCTTCAGCTCGGCCCGCTGGGCGATCGAAGACGCCGGGCCGCGCACGACGATCAGGTCATTGCGTGAGGCGAAGGCATCGAGACCGCTGGCCATCGGCACAGTGATCGCCGGGTCGGACCCGGCCCGGAGCAGATCGCTCGCGAGCGCCTCCATCGAGGAATCGTCGCCGGCGAACCGATCGATATCCACGAACCGGCGCAGCGCCTCGTAGCGGGGGTCGGTCCGGATGGTCTCCAGCGCGTCCAACACGTCGCGGATCGGCGACTCGCCGCAATATTCGGGCACGACCACGCCGGTGAGCCACAGTGCGCTGAGCTCATCCCACGATGAGAGCAGGTCGTGGTAGCGAGGGGCAGACCTCGCAACGGACTTCAGATCGCCCGCGCTGCGGATCGACGCGGGCGCAGGAAGCATCGTGACGACCCGCTCGCCGAGCAGCAGCGCCGCCATCGCCGGCGCTTCACGCAGGGTCAGGTGATACGGGCTGACGGCGAGGTCCATGGCGGATTGTTGACCCGGCGATTGGCAACCGCTCGCGGTCGCGGGCGAATGGTCGAGGGCTCGACTCAGTATCGGGCGAGCGAGGAGTGGCGATGCGGCTCGACCCAATGCGCGTGCAGGATCTGCGGACCATTGTTCTGATCGTGATCCGCCTCGTGGCCCTCTGGCTCATCGCCTGGGGCGCGTTCCAGATCATCGCGCGCCTTGCATTCGGGTTCTTGGGAGCCAAAAAACTCGATCAGGCCTGGAGCGTCTGGATGGACATCGGCTCCGAGCACGGCATCTACCGCGGCCTGGGGGCCCTGGCCATCGGAATCCCGATGGCAATCCTCAGTCAAGCCCTGAGCCGCTGGATCGTTCGCCCACCCGAGACCTCATGTCCGCGATGCGGGTACGAGGGTGCCGGACAGCCCGATGGCATTTGCAACGAATGTGGTCTGACGGGCTGGCGAACAAACTGATCTCGCCGTGTTTGGCCTACGGGCAGCCATCTGAGAAAAACGCGATGAACGCAGCGAAGTCGTCGGCGTCCACGTCCCCGTCGCCATCAACGTCGGCCCCGGTATCCCCCGCCGCGAACAGATCGAGGTAGAAGAAGAAATCGTCGCTGTCGATGTCGAGGTCCCGGTCGAGGTCTGCGGGGCATTCGCAGCGATCGGGGATGCCATTGCCATCGTCGTCGATCTCCGCGCCGGCCGCGATCTCGCAGGAGTCGGGGATGCCGTTGGCGTTGCAGTCCTGGGCGTCGCCGTTGGCGATGTCGATCAAATCGCCGACGCCGTTGCCGTTGCAGTCGTAGTCACCTATGCGGAGGTAGTAGACGTCCTGCTCTTCGTTGTAGGTTGTGGCGTAGATGAGGTGTGCGCCGACGTCGTCGGAGACCATGTCGTAGTAGTCGCCGATCTTGTACTGGGTTGCTGCCCACCCTTCCGACGAGTCCCAAGCAGGCCCGAGTGGTATGGGGTTCGTCCACGTGGCTCCACCATCGCGAGACGACGTATAGCGGGTCGTGTGCATGAAAGTCAGATCTGGATTCTCTCTGTTGTCGTTGAAGACAATGTCGACGCGTCCGTTGGGAGCGATGGACATCGTGCCAAACCACGTCGTCCGGATGACATAGGGAATGCCGGTGACGTCAATCGGTTCCACCCAGGTCTCGCCCAGATCATCGCTCCACGTCAGGTACAGCCCGAACTTCTTCGGACCTCTCACACCTCTATCAACTATTGGCTTCGTCGAAGCGAGTATGTAGATCCGACCGCGGCGTGCACCGGCGGAGCGGTCGGTTGCGAGCCACGCCTGTGTGTATCCGCTAGGGTTTGCCGGGACCCTTCCTGCGAACACATATCCCGAAGGTGGCGAAACCTCGAACGCTTGAAAGGTCGGCTGCGCGACATCTGCAAACTGAGCATCCATCGTGCGCACGAGCCAGAGAGGCCCCCTGCAACAAGGATCCCAGCCAACAACGAACACCCCGCCTTCAGGTCCTACATCAAGCGTGCCGAAGATCGGTGCAAAGCTCTGGTCGGTCGAGTAGTACGATGGTTCGTCCCATGGCACGCTCCCGCTCAGCAACCGGCTGAAGCTCGGCTGATTCAGTTGAGCGTTCCACGCCTGATAGAGGTTGCCGTGCCCGGGTCCTCCTCTCGTGTCGACGGCAATCCAGGGCTTGTCTGCTCGAAAGCCAGAAAACGGGTTCGTCCAACTTACGCCGCCATCGCTTGAGATGAACGTCTCGCTGTGAAGTGGGTCCAGGGTGATTCCGTGGTAGTAGAACAGGCCATCTGCGTTCGCGCGAATGACAGGGTCGGAATGGAAGACGCCGGGCTCGATCACTGCGGCTGGTGCCCATGTCCTCCCACCATCGTCGCTGTAGGTGTAGCCAGCCTGACGGAAATAGCTTCGGATGCTATCAAACTGTCGCCACCCGACCACGATTCGATTGGGGGCCGTCGGATCCACCGCGATGCTCGGCTCGTTCGCCGCGTCGCCGACGATGTTCATCCCGTTCTCGTCGAGATTGACCTGGATGCTGGTGAAGCCTTCGAGCACGACCCACCCAGCCGCGGAGCGTTCGGCGGGCAGCGCCAGGCGCGGGCCGGTCGCCCCGGACTCGTGCGGGCCCTGCGCCTCATCCTCGAACTCGTGCCCCCGATCGACTTGCGCATACGCCCCCGGCGAGAGCACCAGACCGGAAATGACAACCGCAATGCACCAGCGTTTCACAGGCAAGCCTCCCAGCCCCCCACCCCGAACGACCAGCATACCAACTTCCCCATCCAATCTGGCCGACTTCGAGCACCAATATCCTCTTCCCATTGCCCATTGCCCATTGCCCATTGCCCATTGCCCATTGCCCATTGCCCATTGCCCATT
>CBDVAM010000067.1:0-17789 GCA_965371965.1 uncultured Phycisphaerales bacterium | reverse complement strand
ACCAGATCAGCCATCAGGAGAGAGCCGTTGATGCAATAGCCTCGCGAGCGAGGGATGACGCGCACGCTAGCACAACCGGCGATACGACCTACCCATACGCGTCCGATGGGGCTCTCTTCCGAGGATGATTGGGGGGACGTTAATGAGACTCCTTGACGCTCGCTGTGTGTCGCGACACCATCTCCTCGCTTGCGCTTCGGGCTCGTCGAAAGGCGGGACGTGCTCGTGGTCTTGTGAATCCTCCTAACATCGTCCGTGTCCGGATCCAAGCCCAAGGTGCTCGTTGCGATGTCGGGCGGCGTTGACAGTTCTGTCGCCGCGGCGCTGCTGGTGCGCGAGGGCTACGAGGTCGTCGGCTGTTTCATGCGGCTGGGCTCGCCCGGCGAGGCGCTTGAGGGCATCGTGCCGATGGACGAGTCGTGCGAACTCGACGCCGACGAGCCCACGACGCTGCGCATCGGGCACAAGGGCTGCTGTTCGGTGGGCGATGCGGCGGATGCGAGGCTGGTCGCCGCCGAGCTTGGGATTCCGTTCTATGTCTGCAACTTCAAGCGAGATTTCAACCGGATCATCGACTACTTCGTGGATGAGTACGCGATGGGCCGCACGCCGAACCCGTGCGTGCGCTGCAACGACTGGCTGAAGTTCGGCAAGCTGCATGAGTATGCGAGGCAGATGGGTGCGGAGTTCGTCGCCAGCGGGCATTATGCGAGGATTAGCGACGGAGCGACGGAGCGACGAAGCGACGGAGGGGATGGCAACGTGCCACCGACGGCTGCTTTGAGCAGTCGGTGCTCGGAGTCGCATCGGCGGGAGGCCCACGCCACCGGGGCGCGCCTGCTCCGAGGCGTCGATGCCTCCAAGGATCAGTCCTATGTCCTCTTCGGTGCACCGCGTGAACGCCTCCGCGAGATGATGCTCCCCATCGGCGAGTACCAAAAGCCCCGCGTGCGAGAGTTGGCAAGAGAGTTCGGCCTGCCCGTGTTCGATAAGCCCGACAGCCAGGAGATCTGCTTTGTGCCCGATGACGACTACGCGGGCCTCGTCGAGCGGCGCCGAGTGGGGATCGCAAAGGCGGGCGTGATTCTCGATACCGCCGGCAACGTCGTCGGCGAGCATGGCGGGCAGCACCGGTTCACCATTGGCCAGCGCCGTGGCGTCGGCGTCGCCCTTGGCCATCCGATCTACGTCGTCGACAAGGACCCCGAGACCAACACCATCACCATCGGCCTGGAGCAGGACCTGCTCGTTGGCTCGTGCATCGCGGGCGAGGCCAACTGGCTCATCGACGAGGCCCGCTTCTCCGACTGGACGCCCTGCTTCGCTAAGTACCGATACAACACGCCCGCCGTCCCGGCTCGCGTGCGCACGATCGGCGACCTTCACGCCCCGACGCCCTCGGGCAGGAGCGCGGCGTTCGAGGTCGCCTTCGATGAGCCCCAAAGAGCCGTCGCCCCGGGCCAGGCAGTGGTGATTTACGACGCCACAGACCCCGATTGGCTCCTTGGCGGCGGGTGGATCGCACGCTGCGAGAGCTGAGGCCCGTCCGTCGCGGACCAGGTGATCTACCGTCCATCGTGAGCGAGTCGCCTTCCAACTGTCTTCAGGCGCTCGCCGGCGAGATTGCCGGCGAGGTCCGACTCTCATCGCACGATCGCATGCTCTACGCCACCGACGCCTCGATGTACCAGGTCGAGCCCCTCGGCGTAGTGATCCCGGCGAGCATCGAAGACGCGGCCATCGCGGCACGATGGTGTTTGGATCGCAAGATCCCCGTCCTGGCGCGGGGGGGAGGAACAAGCCTCGCCGGGCAGTGTACGAATCGAGCGGTCGTCATCGATGTCTCGGTGAGATGCCGGGATGTGCTCGAAATCGACGCCGAGAACCGTCGCTGCCGCGTCGAGGCGGGTATCACGCTGGACGCGTTGAATCAGGAGATCGTGCGGGCGACCGACGTTGGTCTGTTCTTTGCACCCGATCCCGCGTCCGGCGCACAGTGCTGCATCGGCGGCATGATCGGCAACAACGCCGCGGGCGCGCGGAGCGTGCGGTACGGGCGGACGAGCGAGCACGTCCTGGGCGTTGACGCGCTGTTAGCCAGCGGCGAGCGGGTGCTGTTCGAGGGTGCATCGAGCGATCCACGCGTGCGAGAGATCAACCAACGAGTGATGGATGTCGTGCGTCGATATGAGACCCCCATCCGCGAGCGATTCCCCAAGACCCTGCGGCGCAACGCCGGGTATGCGCTGGACGGCGTGCTTGGGCAACTCGATTTGATGGGTGATCTCGCGAGCGAGCAAGAACGAGCCGCGGGCATCAACCTCTCGGGGCTGCTCTGTGGCAGCGAGGGCACCCTGGCGATCACGCTGGGCGCGACGCTCAGGCTCACACCCGTTCCTACGGCTCGTACGCTGGCGGTCATCGGGTATGGGTCGATCGAGAGCGCGATTGGATCCGTTGAGGCGATACTCACGCTGCATCCGTCGGCGGTCGAGTTGATCGATGACACTGTCCTGGGCCTGGCGCGAGGGAATCTTGCTTGCCGGGCGATCGCCGAGGAGCTGGGTGCGGGCGATCCTGAAGTTGGGGCGCTGCTCTATGTCGAGTTCCAGAGCGAGCGGGGGCACGACGAGATAGACGAGGCGCTAGCGAGGATGCGTTCCATCTGCGGGTCCGATCGCGTGATGGTGCTGGGTGATTCGGTGACTGCGGCGCGGGCATGGGCGTTGCGAAAGGCGGGTGAGCCGTTGCTGCACGCGGTGAGAGGGGATCGAAAGCCGGTGAGCTTTGTCGAGGACTGTGCGATCCCGGTCGATCGACTACCAGAGTTTGTCCGGCGGATGCGAGGAATCGTCGAGGACGCGGGAACCACGGCTGCCTATTGGGCGCACGCCTCGGTGGGCGTATTGCATGTGCGCCCGCTGGTGGACCCGCGCGATGCCGGCGACCGAGAGCGAATGGTCGAGATGTCGACGCGTGTGTGTGATCTGGCGATGGAGTTGGGCGGGGTCATGTCGGGCGAGCACGGCGACGGGCGGGCTCGCGGGCCGTTCCTGGAGCGTTACTTCGGGGCGGAGTTGGTTCGCGCGTTCGGCGAGGTCAAGTCAATCGTTGATCCGCACAGCCTGCTGAATCCGGGCAACATCGTTGAGGCGGGAGGTCCCGATTCGATCGTCACGCGCATGCGTGTGATGCCCGAGCGTGTCGGGCGCGGGCCAGAGGTGTTGGCGCGTCGCCCTGATGTGAAGACATACTTCGACTTTGGTGACGAGGGCTTTCTCGGCGGCGCCGAGGCGTGCAACGGTGCCGGGTTCTGCCGCAAGCGGTCGGGCGGGGCGATGTGCCCGAGCTATCGCGCCACGAGCGATGAACGCCACGCGACCCGCGGCAGGGCTAATGCCCTGCGCCTGGCGATCAGCGGACAGATCGGCGAGGGTCTGAATGACTCGCGAGAGCCCGTATTCGATGATCCCGATACTCTCGAGACCTTGTCTCTGTGCCTGGGCTGCAAGGCGTGCAAGGCGGAGTGTCCGACCAACGTGGATGTCGCCAAGCTCAAGAGCGAGTATCTCGCCCAGAGCTATCGCCAGCGAGGTGGAGCACCGTGGTCGGTCCGAGCGATCGGTGCGATCGACAGGTTGCATCGAGTGGGGGCTCTTGCGCCGCGCCTGGCGAACCTGATGGGGTCCGCCGCGCCGTCGCGATGGCTGTTGCATCGGGCGCTGGGGATCGATCCACGGCGGAGTGTGCCGAAACTCTGCAAGCCACTGCCAAGGCAGTGGGCGAAGGGGCACGCGAATCCCGATGGGGCGAGGGTCGTGCTTCTCTCGGACACGTTTACGACGTACACCGAGCCGCACATCGCCCTGGCGGCTCGCCGGTTGCTCGAGGCGTTTGGCTATCGCGTCGAGCTGTTTCTCGGCGATGACTTCGGGCGAGCGCGGATCAGCCTTGGACTGCTGGAGGGCGCGATCCGTTCGATCGATCGGACCCTGGATCGCTTGGGACCGATGATCGAGGACGAGTCGATCGCAGCGTTCTTGATTATCGAGCCGTCGTGTCTCTCGGCGGTGCGTGATGACTGGCTGGAACTGCGGGTACGGACGGCGAGAGAGATCCGAGAGCGACTCGCCGCACGGTCGTATCTGGTTGAGCAGTTTCTGGACGAATACTGGGATACTCACCCTCAGCGGGCGGAGTTTGGTGAGATCTCGGGGCGTCTTCTGCTGCATGCGCATTGTCATCAGACGGCACTCTGGGGTGCCGAGAGCAGCGCGGCGTTGCTGCGCAGGATCTGGCCCGATCGCGTGGACGTGCTCGACGCCGGTTGTTGCGGCATGGGCGGGGCGTTTGGGTACACGCACTATGACGTGTCGATGGCGGTGGGGGAGTTGGCGCTGCTGCCGGCGTGTCGTGCGGCCCTGCCGAATGACATCATCTGCGCATCGGGGACGAGTTGCCGTCACCAGATTCAGAACGGGATCTCGCGGGATGCGAGGCATTCTGTCGAAGTGTTAGACGTTCACCTGGCGTGATGCAACCGATCGCATGGATCGCGTCGTATCGACATCCAGGAGTTTCTCGTGCGCAGGTGGTTGTTCAGTCCTGTCTCGCTGATCGCCTTGCTCACCGCGGTTGTTGTCGCGGTGTTCTTGGGCAATATTCGCGGTGCCCGTGGCTGCGGTCGTCAGCCGACAGTTGAACTCATCGTGAGTGTACAAGATGCAGGGATTATTCACTCGCTCCATGAAGAGGAGCACTTGCCGAGTGAGATCCAGGCAGGGGCACTTGTTCTCACGATTGATCGGCCATTGACGATCCGGTGGAGTGGATGGGGTCCGAGACGCCGTTCGGACAGCGTCGTGGTTCGCAATGTTCGCATAGTCGATACCGCTGGCTCGTTGGTTCGTCCAGGTTTCGACGCGAGGATCCCACGAGACGTGTGGGCGCACACCATGGACCTGATTGAGACCGAGTTCGTGGCTGACCGAGCGACGTGCGCCGCAGTCGAAATGGCCCGTGCGCGCCCGGAGTTGCCCACAGATTACTTGTCTTTGTACGCTCGTTGGGGGTGGACCGTTCCGGGGTTTGATTGGATCGATTTTCTCGGCTGGCTCATGGTGTCTGGAACCGTTGGGTTCGTCGTGGCGGGCGCTGGTTTTGGCCTTCGTGCGGTGGGACGGGCGCGAGTACGGCTGCCACATGTTTGCGAGTGTGGCTATGACTGCACGGGAGTTCCGTGCCCTATCTGTCCAGAGTGCGGGCGTGATCGCTAGACCGGGCTCTCAATGGTCTCCAGGATGCTATGGAGCAGTTCTATCGCGCCTTCGGGGCCCGCGGCACCCAGGCCCGAGCCGGTGATCACCCGGTGCGAGCAGACGCACTCGATGTTCTCGAGGATGTCCTCGGGGATGACGTAGTCGCGGGCGTTGGTGAACGCCGTGGCCCGGGCGGCCTGGGCGAGCGCGAGGCTGCCGCGAGGGCTGAGGCCGACACGGATCTTGGGATGTTCGCGCGAGGCATTGGCGAACGCGATGATGTAGTCCATCAGGGAGCGTTCGAGCTTGACCATGTCGACCTTGCTCTGCAGCTCGACGACCTGCTCGCGGCTCAGCACCGGGCGCAGCGCCTGGAGCATGTTCTGGGCCGGGCGAAGCTCCAGCACGCGGCGTTCGGCCTCGGGATCGGGGTATCCCAGGCGGATCCGCATCAGAAATCGATCGAGTTGGTTCTCGGGCAGCAGGTATGTCCCCTCGAAGTCGTAGGGATTCTGGGTCGCCAGCACCATGAACGGCTGTTCGAGGATGTGGATCGTGCCGTCGATGGAGACCTGGGCCTCGTTCATCGCCTCGAGCAGGGCGGTCTGGGTTCTGGGGGTGGTGCGGTTGATCTCGTCGGCAAGGAGGATGTTGGTGAAGATCGGGCCTTTCTTGAGCACGAACTCGCCGGTCTCGCGATCGTAGATCGTCACGCCCAGCACGTCGGCGGGGATCATGTCCGGGGTGAGCTGGATGCGGCTGAAGTGGCAATCGACGCTCTTGGCGATGGCGGTGGCCAGGACGGTCTTGCCGACGCCCGGGACGTCCTCGATGAGGATGTGTCCGCGGGCGAGCAGGCAGCGGATGATCTGTTCGACCGCGTCCTCGTTGCCCAGGAAGACCTGGCGGATGTTGTCGCGGAGGGCGTTGATCTGGTCCATGGTAAAGCTGTCCGTTGGATCGTCGCTGGGGGTTGCGGGGTGTGGAATCGCGGGCGGGAGTGTAGGGTTGTTCTTCAGAGGCTCTACACGGTATGCTGAACGGCTGGGCACTCGCCTGGAGCGACACGTTTGAGGGGATCTCCCGCGCGGTGGACAGGCCCGATGGACAGAACGAAGATCAGGGCGAGTCGCGGGTGCGATCGGGTGTCGCCGACGCCACGCCACGCGAGGATGAGATCGCTGAGCGCGTCGCGCGGGACCTCTCGGGCGACCTTTCCTGCGTCGGTTGCGGGTACAACCAGCGAGGACTGAGTGTCCGGGCGCTGTGCCCCGAGTGCGGCCTGCCCGTCCTTGCGACGGTGCTGGGCGTGGTCGATCCACGGGCCGAGCAGCTTCAGCCGATTGGGATGCCGCGCCTGGTCGCCGGCGGGCTGGTGTTGTGGTCGGGCTCGGCGTTGCTCGCGGCGTTGTTCACATGGGCGAGCCATCTCGTGCTCGCCTCTGGGAGCGGAGCGAAGAGCTGGATGATGTTGATTTCGGTGGGGCTGGTGGGGGTCTCGGGGCTCGCGGCGGGCGTCTTTGTGCGCCCGCATGCGGGGCTCGAATCCAAGCGGATCTGGTTCGCGATGATCGCCATCGCGCTCTATGTGCCCCTGGGAATAGCCCATCATCGGGTCCTTGGGACACTGAGTTCTCTGGATCAGAGCCCGTTCCTGACGACCGGCGGACTGGATCGCCAGACGCATCTGTTTCGCCTTTTTTCGATCGCGTTGATGGTGGCGATCATTCTTCTGCTCCGCCCGATGGCAAGGACGCTTGCGATCCGGAGTCTGGTGATCCGGACCGGACGGGTCGATCGCCAGTCGATGTATTCGCTCGCGGCGGCCCTGGGCGTCGTGGCCATCGGCGACTCGGTCGGACTCGGCGCGAGTTTCTCGACCGACATCGTGCATGGGCTGCTCATGCCGATCTCTCTGATCCTCATTGGGATGGGATCGCTGCTGTTCACGATCGGGCTGGGCGGCGTGTTTCTGGACACGATCCGTCTGGTGCCGGTGATTGCTCACGCACCGGTGGGCGTCGAGCATGCGTTTGGCGATCAGGATCGGATGTTTGAGGAATGATCGACCAGGCCCGGCGAGAGCGGTTCGATGCCCTCGTCGATGAGGCAGTGCTCCGCCTGCCGGAATCGATCCGTGGCGTGCTCGATGAGATTCCGCTGATCGTGCTGGATCGCCCGACGCCGGCGATGTTGAGAGACCTGGATGATGAGAGTGGCCAGGCGAGCCAGATCGCCGGGCTTCACTCGGGCATCATGCGGACCGACCAGAGCGTGGAGCACTCTGGAGAGTTGCCCGGGCAGATCCATATCTTCCGCGAGGGGACGATCTGGATGGCCGGGGGCTGGATTGAGGAAGATTCGGGGTTCTTCGAGAGGCTTTTCGAGCAGATCTGGATTACCCTGTTGCACGAGATCGGGCACGAGATGGGCCTGGAAGAGGACGATCTGGAAGAGCTGGGATATGACTGAAACCCGAACATGGGTTTACCAAATGACCATATGGGCGGAATATCCGCCCACACTTCACGGAGGTTGAACCAATGTCGAGGACTACTCGCGTCGTGCTGTTCGGTGCCTTGTTGACCCCTGCTTCGCTCGCGATAGCGGGCGATTCGCCGCAGGCGGATGTTGGCGTTGCGATGGTGACGCTCGAGGGCACGCCACTGGAGCAGGCGGGGCCGTTTGACTGGCTGATCTCGGCGGGCAAGGCGACGACCCTGGGCGACTATGTCGCGCTGCTTGAGGCCGCGGCGGAGGAAGGCGATATCGACGCCGTGCTGATCCGCGTCAAGGACGCGGCGCTGTCGACCTCGCAGATCGAGGAGCTCGGGCGGGCGATCTCTCAGGTGCGCAGCGCTGGCAAGTCCGTGCATGTGTTCGCCGAGAACTACGGCACGCAGGAGATTCTGCTCGGGTCGCTCGCGGATTCTGCGATCATCCAGTCGGGTGGTTCGGTGTCGTTCCCCGGGCTGTATATGGAAGAGATGTACCTCGCCGACACGTTCGCGTGGCTGGGGATCGAGCCCGACTTCGTGCAGGTGGGCGACTACAAGGGCGCGAATGAAATGTACATGAACTCCGGGCCGAGCGAGGCGTGGGAGCAGAACGTCTCGCAACTGCTCGATTCGATGTACGCCAATCTTCGCGCCAGCGTGAGCAGCGGGCGGGGTCTGAGCGACAGCGAGTTGGATTCGGCGATGGAGGAGTTGTGGTGGGCCGACGCCGAGCGCGCGATCGAGCTGGGCATTGTCGATGCGGCGATCGATCTGCCGAACATCAAGGATCATCTGAGTGGCGTGCTGGGTGGCGAGGTGGACTGGATCGAGGACTTCGGGCCGGACTTCGGCGGGGGATCCGCGGATTTGCTCGGAAATCCCTTCGCGTTGATGCGGATGCTCACAGAGAGCCCCGATCATCGTCCCAAGCGGAACACCATCGCTATCGTGCACATCGAGGGCGCGATCGTCGCTGGCGACGGCAGCTCCGGCGGACTGTTCGGCGGCAAGACCACCGGCAGCAGGACCATCCGCAATGCCCTCGAGGATGTTCTCAAGGAGGACAAGATCGGCGGCGTGATCGTGCGGATCAACTCGCCGGGCGGCTCGGCCATCGCCAGCGAGATCATCTGGCAGGGCCTCCAGCGGGTCGGCGAAGAAAAGCCGGTCTGGATCAGCGTGGGGTCGATGGCCGCCAGCGGCGGGTATTACATCGCCGTCGGGGGCCAGAAGATCTATGTGAACCAGAACAGCATCGTCGGATCGATCGGCGTCGTGGGCGGTAAGCTCGCGATGGGTGGGCTGTACGACAAGGCGCACATCAACGTGAAGTCGCGTTCGCGCGGGCCGCGCGCGGCGTTGATGTCCTCGGTCGAGCCTTGGACCGAGCGCGAGCGGGCGCTGATTCGAGAGCGGATGGTCGCGACGTACGAGCAGTTTACCGGGCACGTCGAGGACGGGCGCGAGGGGATTGATCTTGCCAAGACCGCCGAGGGACGAGTGTTCACCGGCGACAAGGCGATCGACCTGAAGATGGCCGACGCTATCGGATCGCTGGATACCGCGATCGGGGATCTGGCGGCGGAGCTGGACTGGGACCGCTACGACGTCATGCACTACCCCGGACCCAAGAGCTTCGACGAGATGATCGAGGAGATGTTCGGCGGGTTTGTGCAAGCACCCGGCTTGAGCGCACAGGGTCGACCCTCGTTCGTGCTCCGGGGACTCGCCGACGCGGCTCGCCAGGTGCTCGGCGATCGCACCTGGTCGGTGATCAGCGGGCAGATCGAGGCCTTGGGCCAGCTCCGCAACGAGCCGGTGGTGCTGACGATGCCGAGGGCGTTGATCTTCAAGTGAGCCCGGATCGCCTGTGGACCTTCCGTGCGTGGCAGTTCTTGGCATCTCAGGCGAGGATCTCGCGGATTCGCCAAGGGAATCGGCTTCACCGGCGCGTGAGGGGGGTCTACACTCCTCGCCGAAACCGGGCGTGTACCCAAGTGGACAACGGGGGCAGACTGTAAATCTGCTGGCAATGCCTACGGGGGTTCGAATCCCTCCGCGCCCATTCTTCCAGTTCTCCAGCACCGTTTGAACGCTCGCGGCCTGTAGGCGGCCTTGCGAGTCGATGCCTTGGGTGGTTGCTGAGGAAGGCGTTGCACCACAAGGACTTGCAGGGCGAACAGCCGTCTGTCAGGGACGGAGAGGACCCCGGAAACGGTTCTCCACGGCGCGTCCGTGGGGGTTCATAGGTGTTCCGCCCCGCTCGGGAGGCAGCGTCGGAGAGCGTCAGAATTAGGGACCAGAAACTCGGAAAGCCCCTCAATTGGGGTTGCAGCGGTGGGCGTTTGTGCCGATAGGCGGTCGGCGCGATCCGAACGCCGGATCGCCAGTTGCGAACCGGACCCAGATGTCAGGGAATCTGGGCGGCGTTGGGTCTGCGTCCAAGTGCGAAGTCGATTGGCGGGGGCTCCAAGCGATGTGTTTCTGTCTCGATGTGTAGTTCTCCAGAGCGGATGAGATATGCAACGATCGGTGGGTTTCATTCTGTTGGGCGGTGCACTCACGCTGTTGGCGTTGGTGTATTGGAACTCGCGGGTGGGTCTGCGGTCTGAGCTGGCGGCGTATCGGGCGGAGAGTGCGGACATCAGTGGGCGATCAGTCGATCGGGTGTCGAGCTTATTCGACGAG
Source organism: uncultured Phycisphaerales bacterium (assembly GCA_965371965.1). GTDB lineage: Bacteria > Planctomycetota > Phycisphaerae > Phycisphaerales > UBA1924 > S146-42. Next base: position 7,345 of record CBDVAM010000067.1, on the reverse strand, counting down.
ATCTATCGGGCGTTGCGCACGATCGCGAGGCTCCCAGGTGTACGCCAGATCGGGAGCGAGACCGGCGGCGGGATGGATCGCGGCGGGGCCGTGCTCGATGGGAACACCCGCCTGACGGTGCAGGAGATATACAACTCGCTGGTGTCGGATGTCGCGGTGAGCGAGCTGTACATTGTGCCGGTCGATCTTGATCCCGACGGGCTGGATCCGCTGGGCCTGGCGCCGCGTGAGCCGCTCACCACGTTTGATGAGTTCGTCGTCGGGCGTACGACCGGCGATCGCGTGGAGTACCCGGGCGGGAAGTACGAAGAGATCGAAGAGATCGAGATATACGAGTATCGCCTGATGCGCGAGCAGCTTCAGTGGATGCTCGCGAACTATCCGAATGAAGACTACGTCGACGGGCTCGTCTATCCGATGCGGGGCGGCTCGCCCGTGGTCACATGCGACAACTCACGGTTCGTCCTGGCGGCACCGGACGACGACAATCGCGCGGGGTTGGTCTTGTCCGTGCCGTTCTTTGGTGAAGATGGAGATCTGCGTGGGTGCGTCTCGGGCGTCATTCTCTCCCATGCTCTAAGCGGCCTGCTCGCAAACGGAGACTACGCGATATTCAACAGCGCGTACGAGTATGTGGTGCCCCCTCGCGAGGAGGGACAGTGGGCAGTCTCGCGGGCGGCGGGTGTTGACCTCGAGCCCGACTCGCGGCTCTTGTACTCGGAGGTCCACGAGATTACAAAGATTGATCACGGCGGGACATGGTACCTGTGGGCCAGCTTCCCAGACACGCGTTACTGGTCGCGCAGCGGCGTGATCGCCACGCTTCATAGCCGGTCGCTGGGGTTTGCGGCCGTGCTGATCCTTGCGCTTGGCGCGATGGGGAGCATGAAGCTGCTCCTGCGCGCGTACGGGCGTCTTGCGGACACGAATGCGGGGCTGGAGAAGACGGTCTCGGATCGCACGTCGGCATTGCTGGATTCACGCGACGCCGCGGTGCGTGCGTTGGGGCGCGAGCAGGTCGCGACGGCGGATCTGGAGCTCGTGATGGTCCAGCTCGAAGAACTTGCGTCGACCGACAAGCTCACGGGCCTTGCGAACCGGGCGATCTTCCTTGATCGTCTTGATCAGACCATGAAGCGGTCGCGTCGAGACGGCAGCCGGTTTGCCGTTCTGTTCTTTGACTTCGATCGGTTCAAGGTCGTCAACGACAGCCTGGGGCACGAGGTCGGCGACGCCCTGCTCCGCAAGATCGCGGGCATCTTCCGCAGGGAGCTGCGCGAGACCGACGCGGTGGCGAGATTCGGCGGCGATGAGTTTGTCGCCCTATTGGACTGCCTGCCCAAGTGGGAGGACGCCGAGTTAAAGGCCGGGCGGTTGCTCGATGTCTTCGCCAATCCTCATGATATCTCGGGGAATCGAATCGTCTCCACCGCCAGCATCGGTCTTGTGACCAATGAGCGTGCGTACGAGGATCCCGGCGAGATGGTCCGTGACGCCGATGCGGCCATGTATGAGGCGAAGGCGAACGGCAGGGCACAGGTCGCCGTGTTCGACAAGACGATGCACGCGAGCGCCATGGATCGCCTCTCGATCGAAGCGGATCTTCGGGTCGCGTTGTCAGACGAGCAGTTTCGGCTGGTGTACCAGCCGATCGTCGAGCTGGAAAGCGGCGAGGTGACAGGGTTCGAGGCGCTCATACGTTGGGACCATCCCGAGCGCGGCGTCATCAGCCCCGCCGACTTTATTCCGATCGCAGAGGATACAGGCCTGATCCTCCCGATCGGCAGATGGGTGCTCAGGACGGCGGCCTCGCAGCACGCCCAATGGAGGCAGAGGCTCGGCCCGGGGCACTCGCTCAAGATCAATGTCAACGTCTCCAAACGGCAACTGCTGGAACCGGGGTTCCTCGATGATGTCATCGACTGCCAGCGTGACTTCGCCCTCCAGGCCGGGGACCTCGAACTGGAAATCACCGAGAGCACGATCGCCGATGATCGCAGCGATGTGGTACCGCTGTTGACTCGCCTTCGCGAGCATGGGTTTTCCATTGCCATGGATGATTTCGGGACCGGGCTGTCGTCGCTCGGCTCGCTCCATGCGCTGCCGATCGATCAGCTGAAGATCGACCAGGCCTTCATTCGAGTGCTCGATCGGGATCGCTCGCTGCTTGCCGTGGTGGCGTCGATCACAAGCCTCGCGGAGAACCTCGGTATCCGGACGGTCGCCGAGGGCATCGAGACCGGTGAGATCGTCGGAGCGTTGCAGTCGATCGGATGCACCTGGGGGCAGGGGTATTTCTTTGCCAAGCCGATGCCGCCGGACGAAGCCGAGGCGTATCTCTTCAGACACCGGCAGCGTCACCCGCGGGCCGCATAGCCGTCTTTCACGCGTTTCGTGCTGCGTCAGACCGCCGTCGTCTGGATCGCTTCGACCGCGTTGCGGAACAGGGTGAGGCCTGGCGTCTGGCTCCGGCGAGTCTCGGCGGGCAGGCGTGTCCAGAACGGATGGCGATTCCAGTCGAGGAATCGTTCGGGGTGGGGCATGAGGCCGAAGACCCGTCCGGACCGATCGCACACTCCCGCGATCCGGCGTGCCGAGCCGTTGAGATCCTCGCGGTAGCGCAGGGCGATCCGCCCGCTGGATTCGAGTTCGTCGAGCACGGAGTCGGGCGCGCTGAGCCTGCCCTCGCCGTGGGCGCTGGGGAATGTCAGGACCTCGGGGCTGAACCCGGCGAGGTTGCGTGTCCAGACACACGGCGAATCGTCGGCGGGGACCATGCCCGTCCACGCGTCGATGAATCTGGCGTCGGCGTTATCGGTCAGCGTGATGGTCGGGCTCGCCGGGGTGTCTGGCCAGGCCTGGTGGTCGTCGGGGCCGGGCAGGAGCCCGACCTGGGCGAGGACCTGGAACCCGTTGCAGACGCCGATGATGCAGGCCCCTCGTTCGACGGCGTCCTTGAGTTTGGAATACAGGCGTTCGCGGACGTGCATGGCGAGGATGCGACCGGATGCGATATCGTCGCCATAGCTGAACCCGCCGGGGAATCCGATGAGATCGAATCGGTCCAGCGTGTCCGGTTTGGTGAGCAAGTGCCCGAGATGCACGAGTTCCACGTCGGCACCGGCTAGCTCGAAGGCCCGGCAAAGCTCGGCGTCGCAGTTGATCCCCGCCGTGCGGATCACGATGGCATTTGGCATTGCCAAGGGTAGGCGGTTTGCTCATTGGGCTTCCCTCGCGGGTCGAGTTGGGTTACGCTGTTTTGCGGAGGCCTGTGATGAATGCGAAATCGATGCTTGGCGGTGTGTGCGCGATAGCCCTTTTGGTGGCGGGCTCGGCGATTGGCGAGGACTGGCCGGTCGGTCCGGGCGGGAATCCGGCTCGCGATTGCCTCTCCGCGGGCGTCGGGCCCTCGGCGGCCGAGATCCTTTGGGAGGGCGTGAGCATCGTGGACATCCTGGAGACCCAGCCGGTGATCGCCGACGGCGTGGTCTTTACCGGACGGATCATCAACTTCACGATTCCGACCGGTTCGCGGATTGTCGCCCAGGATCTTCAGACCGGCACGGAACTGTGGGATCTGCAACTGCCATACGACGACCGCGCCGGCGATCCCGATTTCGAGGGTGAGTGGCGGAGTCGGGTGAGTTCGGCTCGCGATGGCATGGTCTACGCGACGCGGGCCGCCAACACGCGCTCGGCACCCATGTACGCGCTCGATGCCCAGACCGGTGACGTGGTCTGGATCTCCGAAGATCTGGTTACTAGCAACTCGACAACGGGCAACGTGTTCGCGCCCAACGGTGATCTGATCGTCGGGTCGCAGGTTGCCGGCGCGAGCAACCAGATTCCCGGCAATGTCGTCCGGATCGACAAGGACACCGGGGCGACGGTGTGGAAGACCGATCGGTCGTGCCCGACGAGCAACGGGTGCCTGGTGAATGTCTTTGGAGGCAAGGTGTATCTGTTCGAGGCCGGGCCGAGGCTGACGGCGTTCGATCTCGAGACCGGGGCATTCCTGTACTCGGGCGATGTGAACCAACTCGGCGGCGGGTCAATCCAGCAGTTGGGCATGGCGGTCGGCCCGGATGGGACGATCTTTGTGCCGCGGGGCCAGCAGGGCCAGCCCGGTGAACTCCAGCAGGAGTTCGACACGTTCTTCGCGGTGCGCGATACCGGAACCGGGTTCGAGACTCTCTGGGCATTGCCGGCGGGGTTCACGCCGTTCGCGACGATGGGGATCGGGCCGGATGGCTCGGCGTACGCCTATCGCACGCCGGAGAACGACCAGGGGCGGTTGCTAGGCGAGTTGATCGTGCTGCGCCTGGACCCGGCGGATGGATCGATCGTCGATGAGTCGGCTGTGCTTCCGGTGAGCAACGTCGCGCCGACGCCGCGGATGGCGATTGATGCGAACGGAGATATTTATTTGACGACCAGCGGCGGGCTGTTCGTGCTGAGCGCAGACCTGAGCGAGCGGTATCGCGATGAGACGTTCGCCGATGCCTCGGGGCCGGCGATGAGTGATGGTGGGATACTCATCGTCAACGGTGGGGGGCGGGATATGCGGGCGTATCAGACGGGGTGTGCCGCGGATCTGGATGGTGATGGGGATGTGGACGCGGATGACTTTTTCTTGTATCTTGACGGGTTCGCGGCGGGGGATCTCGATGTCTGCGACATCGATGGCGACGGGGACTGCGATGCCGATGATTTCTTTGGGTATTTGGATGAGTTTGCGGTGGGGTGCTGAGAGCGAATGAACCAGCCTCCCACGACGATGCACGAGAGCGAGCGAGGAGCGGGTGATTCACGCGTGAGCGAGGCGATCATGAGACAGCCCGATCCTCTCGAAGGAAGAAGAGGATCGGGCGGCTCTTGAGCGTCTCAGAAGATAGAACTTGGCTGGTTCTTACTCGCAATCCGCCGACACGTCTGTATCAACCTCGTAGAACTCGTCGGTCTCGCTGCAGTTGTTCGGCGTGTCCTCGCTTGGGCCATCGGTGTCTGGATTGGTGCAGCCCCCTCCCGACTTGAAGTTGGCGTACTTGAATGAGGCGCTCTCGACGTCGATTCCCCCGCAGCCAAAGCGCCAGTAGGTGCCGCAGGTGCGTACGTCCTCCAGGAACTTGAACGTCCCGCCGTCATTTCCGCTCGATGCGCTGTACCCGGTGAACTCGTCTGTGAACTCGCCGACGAGGTTGATCGAGCCGTGCTTGAACTCCATGGTCCCCAAGCAGTCTGTGACCCAGATCGCGTCGGTATTGTCCTCGATCGCCGCGTCGATGACCAGGTCATCGTTGGTCTCGAACACCATGGCCGCTGAGGTGCTGACGATGCCCTCGTTGCGGAGGATGCCGCGATTCGATCCGCCGGTCAGCCCGGTGATCGTCATGCCTCCGCGAATGCCGCCGCCGAAGGTTGCGAGCCTATTGACGAGCTTGATGTCCGTGGCGATTTCGATCTGCGAAAAGTCCTGACCCAGGGCTCCGAAGATCATCCCCGAGCCGGAAATCTTGTGTGTCGCGTTCACGAACTCGAGGACCGCATCGCCTCCGCTGGAGCCGGCGATGGTGAGTTCACCGTCGATGATCGAGTCGTCGACGGAACTGCACGTTTGGGACGGGAAGGTGCAGGTGTGGAAGTTGTGGTCATCGTTGTCCAGCGTCAGCGTCTGACTGCTCTTGATGGTGAGGTTGCCTCCATCCTCGATCTCCACGGTGTCCGCTTCGGAGTCCACATTGACATTGCAGGTCTTTCCGTCGGGGATGACGATGCGGTCACCCGCGTCGGGCACCACGTCTGGATTCCAGTTCACGGCAACGTTGAAGTCGCCTGTTGAGCTTCCATTCCCGTCAATCGTTATGGTGTCCGCCTGCGCACCGACGGCGAGGCCCAAGATCACGAGAGCTGAAATCCGTTTGTTTGGCATTTTCATTCCAGTCCTTTCACCATGATTTCCACAACCCTGCCGGTGCCCCTGTGGCGCCCGCCGGACCCGACGATTGGCCGACGCGGCCGCACGCAACGAAGAGTCCGGGTCGTGTTGTCTAACGAGCACCATGAAGGTCGGGATCGCCGTTGTCAAGCGCAAACTGATGAACTCGGGGTTTTCATATAGTTTCATGGATTCATGACACAAATCTGAGTCATTCAAACTAGATCTGGCTCAACTTTGAGTTCATTCTTGGTGATCGGCGGATTTGTGGTATCATCCGAGATGGTCGCCCGAGCTCACCCCATCGTTGCTCGGGCCAAGGCAATACCGAACGGAGAACTCCGCCGATGAGCACCGCAGGTTACAACTGGACTCCGATAATGGCTGCTCTTGGCGGAGCAATGAGCGCGGCCTGCGCGTGCGCCCAGCCGCCCTGCCTGCCGCCCTCTGAGGACGGGCGTCATCCGCTGTTCGGCGCTCTCTCGATTCGCCCGGATCTGGAGTTCACCGACGGCGAGTTCTCGATCGCACGTCCCACCAGCGTGGCGTTCGGCGATCTCAACAACGACGGCTCGCTCGACGCCGTGGTCAGCGGCGGGCCGCAAAGTCGGGAACTGCCCCAGCGCAGCTACATCACGGTGCTGTTGGGGCGGGGCGGAGGCGTGTTCGACCTGCCCGTGCGCTACGACGCGGGCCCCGAGGAGGCCTTCGTCGCGCTGGCCGACATGGACGGCGACACGAATCTCGATGTGCTGGTCTGCAACGCCTCGGGCGACACCATCAGCATCTTGCGGGGTCTCGGCGACGGCACGCTCGATGCGCACGTCGAATACCCCGCCGGCGATGAGCCGCGCTCGCTCGTCGCCGAGGACTTCGACCACGACGGCGATGTTGATATCGGCGTGCTCAACACCCTCAGCTCGGATATCTCGATCCTGATGAATAACGGCGACGGGACGCTCGCAGAGCAGGTGCGCATCCCCGTTGCGGGCGTCACGCCGCGTGGTAACGGAAATAGAACATTTCCATACCCAGGCCCGTTCCTCGCGTCGGGAGACCTGAACGGAGATGGGCACATGGACCTTGCGGTCCCGGCGATCCAGCGTGTCCATCTTCTCTTCGGCGACGGCAATGGCGGGTTCGTCGATGCGCCCGAGCACGCGGTATCGCCGACCCGCGCTGTGTATAACGTCAAACTCGCCGATCTCAATGGCGACGGGGATCTCGACATCGCGGCGTCGATTGCCACCAGCGGCGCCTCGCGCATGGTCGTCTGGCTGAACGCGGGCGAGGGCTCGTTCCCCGATGCCGACGAGTACGACTCGTCGTGGGACGGCCTCGGGCCGTTCTACTTCAACATCGGGCTGACGATCGCCGACTTCGATGGCGATGCCATGCCCGACATCGCGG
>CBDVAM010000066.1:0-17943 GCA_965371965.1 uncultured Phycisphaerales bacterium | reverse complement strand
GGAAGCCGTAGGAGGGTTCGCGCGGGTCGCTTGAGCCGGTGAGGTCGGCGGGGCAACTCGGTGGCTTGCCTCGCAGGAGCATAAGGGGGAACGGGCTGGGCGTGCCGCCGGCGCCGATCAGGTCTATGTCGCCGTCGAGATCAAAGTCCGCCGCGAGAATGTCAAAGGTCCAGACAGCGAGCGAGTAGCTCGCGACGTCAGAGAAGTCGCCATGGCCGTCGTTGAGATTCACACGGATCGCAGCGTAGCCATTCCAAGACTGCAAGAGGTCCAGCGCACCGTCGCCATTTACGTCGGCGGCAAGGAAGCCATTCAGGGATTTGGCGTTGCCATCAAAGTGCTGCTGCTTGCTGGAGAGTGTTCCAGATCCGTCATTGTCGAAAATGGTCAAGTACGGCCGCCCAATCCGTTCTGATGAGTGCATCGTGGCCGCGTCGACGTCGCCATCGCCATCCCAGTCGCCAACCTCGATGTCGTACGCATCGAGCGCGACCGGCATCGATGGCCCAACCGTGAAGTTCGCGGCGCCATCATTCACCAGCGGGTAGAGCCACGCCGCGTCCTCAAAGTCCGTAGCTGTCGCGAGCAGGTCAAGATCTCCGTCGCCGTCGAGGTCTATCGATTCAACCTCGCCCAGCGGACGAACCGGATCCAGCGTGGCGAGCGCGTAGTCCCCCACGGGGATCAGCCCTCCATTCCCATCGCTCAACAAGATGACGACCCGGCGCGCGACCGGGGCAAACGTGTCATCGGGGTCTCGCGGCGTCATCCCCCAGACGGCAATATCCTCGAACCCGTCTCCATTAAGATCCGCCGCGTGCAGAGACTTCGGGAGAAAGTCGTCGAACTCAATCACGAACTCCTCTTGAAACACACCGGAGCCGTCATTCAAGAGCCACCACATGGCTCCTGGGTTCTCGCTGTTCTGACCGACGAGATTCACGGTGGCGACAAGGTCCAAATCGCCATCTCGATCAAGATCGAGTAGGGCGCCTTCCCCCGGCTTGGGATCATCCCCGCCCAAGTCGAAATCAGTCGTATACGTCACCTCAAACTGACCAGTGCCGTCGTTGGAAAACACACGAACATGTGGATCAGCCCCGCCAATATCGACGAAGACCAGATCGGGATCACCGTCCAAGTCCATGTCGCCGACGGTTCCATGGCGAATGCTCGCGAACAGATCATCGATCGCCGGGGTAAATGTGGCAAACCCGCCATCGCGGTCATTGAGCTTGACGTGGAGCGTCGCGCGGCGGTCCGAAGAGATCGAAAGATGATCGGGGATCGCATCGCCGTTGACATCGGCAAACAACACGGCCCACGGCCCCCACTCGTTCGGCAACACCTCCATTGGCCCGAAGCTGCCATCGCCATTGTTCCGATGGATAACCGCGCCCTCGCCGTTCTCTGTGGCGATGGCGGCATCGAGGTCACCGTCGCGATCGATATCGCCGAAGGCGATGCCGGTTCCGATCGGGTCGAAGGACGAGTCGTAGGAGCCGATGTGCTCGAACGCGCCGGTGCCATCGTTGCGCCAGGTGTCCATCGTCGATCTAGTGAAGCCGGAATCGATCGCTGCGAGGTCGAGGTCCCCGTCACCATCGAGATCCTCGAGCGCCAGGGCGTAGGCACGCGGGCTCGGCGTGACGACCGACTCGCTCGCGAGTTCGAACACACCCTCACCATCATTGAGCATGAACTTGATGCGCCCGCTGGCCGGTATTGCCAGATCGGCGTCGCCATCGCCATCGACATCGCCCACGGCGTGCCAGGGCCCGGGGTAGGGGGAGCCGCCGGGGCCCCTCGGCGTAATACCACCGATCGGAACACTCTGGGCCAGTGTCAGCGCGCCCGTGCCATCGTTGAGCAGGATCGATGCATCATCGCTCATGGTGTTGATGGTGGCGGCGTCTACGTCGCCATCGCCATCGAAGTCGGCGACGATGATCGCGCGCGGCTCGTCGCCCACAGCGATATCGGCGCGCTCGCCGAACGTCCCGTCGCCGAGCCCGGGGAAGACCGAAACCGTGTCGTCGAAGGCGTTGGCAACGACGGCGTCGAGGTTGCCGTCGCCGTCCATGTCGGCGAGCTTGACCGCCGTGGCATCGAGCCCTGCGTCGTACCCGAAGGAGGGCTCGAACACGCCGTTGCCCCGACCGATCAATACGACCAAGTACGAGACTTCATCGCGACGAAACTGTGCCGGTGCCCCGACACACACAAGATCCAAATCTCCGTCGCCGTCTAGATCCCCTGAGGCGAACGCCGGAATGTGGAAGCTCGTACTCACGCCTTCTTGACGGAAATCAGCGCGCTGGGCCGTGTATGGAAAGAGGGGGTGCCCACGACCGGGCAGGGCCGGGATTGGTTGGGCGAATCCGGACCCACAGATGATGATTAACGACGAAATGCAAGCCCAACGCCCGCCAATGACCCGAATCACATCGATCATGCCAGCCTCCGCCCACCCCTGAGTCGTCCAGTCTACATGATCCTCGCCGGCGATGGAAGGCATTAGCACCCCGCCGCGAAGAGGTCGAGGTACCTGAACAAGTCCTCGCCATCGCCGTCCTGAATGCCGTAGTTGTCATCGTTGGGGTTAGATGAGACCGCGAGGTCGGCTGGCCACATTCCCGACGCGACCCACCTGCCTCTTGACTGGCGACCTCGAAGTATGGAATGGCCCCGATTTGCGGCAACCGCTCTAGCGTCGTCTTCGTAGATGTTGGCGTATCGGCGTCGCCCTGACGCCGAAGTGGGGCTCATTCACGATGAATGGGTCCGTTGGACGCCGCGATGGTGTCCGATGCGTGGCGGCCGGCGAGATTTGCGGATTCTCACGGATCCAGCGGATGTCGGTTGTGTCGAACGAGCGCCTATCGTCCCCATCCGGGCAATGCCGCAGGCAGGATCGAGGAGATCTCGATGCCCAGGGGACACTTTGATTTGCGGGCAAGCAGACGGGCTGGCCCGTCCACGACAGGGACCGTTCACGAGAACGCAGGTCCGAAACCCAGTGTTTTTGCTTAGAGAGGATTGACGACATGGCCGACACCCCTACCCCCACACCCGATGCCGGCGGCGATCAGCAGCGCCAGATTCAGTTGCGGATCGACGAGTCCAAGATGACCAACACCTACGCGAACACCATCCGCACGTCGACGACGCAGGATGAGGTTGTGCTGGACTTCGGCATGAATCTGCCGATGCAAGGCCCGGACAATCAGCCGATGCTGGTGTTCAACGTTGGCAGCCGGGTGATTATGAACTGGGCCGCCTCCAAGCGCCTGGCGATCAACCTGGGACAGGTGATCCGCCAGTACGAGGAGCGTAACGGCGAGATCCAGTTGCAGCGCGCCGCCGCGAGCGGCGATGGCGAGACCGGGCCGAAGCTGGCCAAGGACTGATTTTCGCGAGAGCGGGCTGAATGAGCGTGCAGCGATCCGAGGCGACGGTGGGAGACGAGCTGGCCCAAGCGCCGGCGAGCCCTGCGAATACCGCCGAGGAGCTGCGCACGCTGCTGACGCGCGTGCTCGAGACCCAGTGCCGCCTCGCGCAGGCGGCGGCGGGTGTGATTTATCTCGCCGGCTCGTCGAACAGGCGAGCCGGCGTCTTTGCGCGCTGGCCGCAGCGCACCAACATGCTCGACGACGTCGCGATGGACAAGCTCGAGCGGCTCGGGGCTCAGGCGATTGGGGGCGAGGGCGATCGAGGGCGGATCGAGTCCTTGACCATTGCCGATCGATCGGGGCTGTACGGCGCGGGCCAGACGCACATTGTTCTCGTCGCGCCGCTGAGCGCGAGCGGGAAGGTCGAGGGCGCTGCGATGCTGGTGATGCCCGCCGGCGAAGAGATCGACGCCGAGCGGGCATTGACCCAGCTCTCGCTGAGCAGCGCACCGTTCGAGACCTTCTTATGGCGCCAGCAAGCGATGGCGGAGACCCGCCAGAAGACGCTGCTGCGCCAGACGCTGGAGCTGATCGACGCGACCCAGCAGGCCCAGACGGCGCGGGGCATGGGATCGATCATGGCCAACGATTTCGCGCGCAGGTTCGCCTGCACGCGGGTCTCGATCGGCATGATCCAGCCCGGGAGCGATCGGATCCGCCTGGCCGCGATCTCGGGGACCGAGGATATCGACCGCAAGGGCGCGGCGGCCGATGCGCTCGAGGACGCGATGGAGGAGTGCGCGCTCCAGGACATTGAACTGATCTTCCCGCCGCCGCAGGAGATCGCATCCGAGCCGGGCGGCAAGCGTGTGCTGCGAGCGAACGAGCGGCTGAGCCAGACGTTCGGGCCGAGCAGCATTTTGAGTCTGCCCCTGCGGGTCGAGGGCGACCTCGTCGGCGTGGTCGTCCTGGAGCGCGAGGCCAACGACCCGTTCCCCCCCGCGGCGATCCCGCTGGTGCGCCTTGTCGCAGAGTTCATCGGCCCGGCGCTGTACACGAGGCGTCTTGCCGATCGCGGCGTGCTCGCGGTCTCGCGCGATCGTGCGCGCGACCTGGCGACCTGGGCCGTCGGCCCACGACACACGCTGGGAAAGCTGATCGGGCTGATTGCGCTCGTGCTGATCATCGCGGCGATCTTTGTGCCGATCCCGGCGCGGGTGACCGCCGACGCCGAGATCCGCGCCGCGGTCAATCGCAAGATCATCCCGCCGTTCCGGGCGATCCTCTCTGAGGTGCTCGTGCGTCCGGGCGAGGACGTCCGCGAGGGCCAGCTCCTGGCACGCCTGAGCACCGAGGATATCGAACTCGAGCGTCTGAATCTGGTCTCGGAACGCAGTGAGCTGACCACCGAGCGCGCCGACGCCGCGGTCCGGGGCACAGCCAACGACGTCGCCCGCCTCAACGCTCAGATCGACGGAATCCAGACCCAGATCAACCTGCTGGAAAGGCAGATCGAGAAGGCTCAGGTGCGCAGCCCGATCGACGGCTCGATCAGCCGGGGCGATCTCGAGGACTTCGTGGGAGCGCCGGTCGATTCGACCCAGGCGCTGTTTGAGATCGTGACCGACCGCTTGGTCGTCGTCGTCGAGGTGGACGAACGCGACATCGGCAGGACCGAGGTGGGCCAGCGCGGCTGGCTGGTTTCCAAGGCGCTGCCCGATGAGCGTGTGAGCATCGAGGTCGCCCGGATCAACCCGGTCGCCAGGCCCGTCGAGGGCGCGAACATCTACCTCGTCGAGGCGATCGTGCTCGAAGAACAAGGAAAGCGCCCGGCGTGGTTGCGCCCGGGCATGACCGGAACGGTCCGGCTCGAGGCGGGAACGACCACACCCATGCGGGCGTTCCTCTCCCCGATCATCGACGAGATCCGCTTCAACCTGTGGTGGTAGCGCCCGGAGTGATCCCTTGCTCAGGCCCGACGTGCAAGCCTCGTTCAGCGATCTGTGGTACCGGGTTATCGATTCGCGCCCACGCCTGAGCCCGCACGCGCGGGTCATCCGCCAGAGATACGGGCCGGGCATCACGTTTATTGTCGAGGATCCCGCGGGCGGGCACTACTACCGCCTGAGCGAGCCGGCGTACTTCTTCCTCGGCCTGCTCGACGGCAGAACGACGATCGATGAGGCGTGGGAGGCGTGCTGCGTGCAACTGGGCGACGCCGCACCCAGCCAGCGCGAGATCATCAACCTGCTCGCCCAGCTCCAGCTGTACGGCCTGCTGGTTGGCGATCAACCACTGTCGAGCGAGATGCTCGAACAGCGCATCCAGGAAGCCCGCTCGCAACGGTTCCATCGGCGTGCCGGGCGATTTGTCTTTCCCAGTATCCCGCTTGTCAATCCCGAGCCGTTTCTCGAACGCACGAAGGGCTTCTGGAATCTGGTGTTTTCAAGAGCCGGGCTGGTCATCTGGCTTGTCACGATCACAATCTCGCTCTTGATGGTGCTGCCGCGGTACCGCGAGTTCGGCAGCGCCTTCAACGGACTGCTCGATCCGCGGAATCTGATCTGGATGAGCATCTTGTTCCTGTTTATTCGAGCGATCCACGAGCTTGGGCACGCCGCGGCGTGCAAGGCCATGGGCGGACGCTGCACCGAGATCGGGCTGATCCTGATCGCGCTGATCCTGCCCCTGCCGTATTGCGACGCGTCCAGCGCCTGGCGATTCCCCGAGCTTTCCAAGCGCGTGCTGGTCTCGGCCGGCGGGATGCTTGTCGAGTTCTTCTTCGCGGCGATCGCGGGGATCATCTGGGTTGTCGTCGATCCGCGCGATGCGCCGCTGGTCCACTCGCTTGCGTTCAACACGATGGTCATCTCCAGCGTCACGACGCTGGTGTTCAATCTGAACCCGCTGCTTCGCTACGACGGCTACTACATCTTGTCCGATGTCGCTGGCATCCCCAACCTCGCCCAGCGCAGCCGCACCCTCTGGCAGTTTCTCATCGAACGCTACGGGTTCGGGATCGGGCGAATCAAGCAGCCGGCGGTGCGCGATCGCGCGGAGTTCTGGATCATGGCGGTGTACGGCGTGCTCGCGCCTCCCTATCGCCTGTTCATCGGCGTGAGCATCCTGCTCATCATCTCCAGTCAGTATCTCACGATCGGGCTGCTCATCGGCGGCGTCATGGCGGTGATGTGGTTTGCCTGGCCGGTAATGAAGGGGCTGGCGTACCTGTTCACCTCGCCCAAGCTGCTGGGCAGACGGGCGAGGGCCGTGTCGATCATCGGCTCGCTGGCGACCGCTCTGGTGCTGCTGATCGGGGTCGTGCCCGCGCCGGCGTCGGGTTATGCCCACGGCGTGCTCGAGCCGACCCAGCGCGAGCTGCTGCGAGCCGGTGAGGACGGGTTCATCAAGGCCGTCCATGTGCGCGCCGGCGACCAGGTCGGCGCAGGCCACCTGGTCATCGAGATGGAGAACCCGGCGATCGAGCAGGCCCTGGCCATGGCGCGGATCAAGGTCCGCGAAGAGCAGATCAACCTCGACAGGGCGACCGAGGTCTCGCCCCAATACCGCGAGATCGCACGCCGGCGCTTGGAGACGGCTCTCCGACGCCTCGATCGGGCACAGCTCTCCCAAGATCGGATGCAGGTGGAGTGCACAATCACAGGACGGATCGTCGCGCCCAGCGGCACGGGTATTGATCTGGAAAACCTCGAAGGAAGGTTCGTGTCCAAGGGCACTGCCCTGGCGATGGTCGCTTCCATCGATCAGCTGCGCCTGACCGCCCAGATGTCCGACCGCGAGTTCGCCCATGTGTTTCCCGATGCGGATCTTGAGACGGCCCGCGAGCGCCGGGCGCTGGTCCGAGTGCGAGGACGCGCCGACCAATCCACGCCCGCCAGGCTTGTCTCGCTTGCCCAGGCGGGATTCCGTCGCCTGGAAGATCCGGCGTCGTCCAATGCCGCCGGCGGTTCGATCGCCATGGATCCGAACGACCCGAAGCGCGAGGCGACGCTCATGCCGCTGTTCACCCTCCAGATCGAGCCCATCGAGCAGCCGCCCTGGTGGCAGCCGGGCCTGCGCGCGAAGGTGCGGTTTCCGCTGGATTCAGCGCCGCTGGCGACCCAGCTCTGGCGGAAGGCGCGTCAGTATCTCTCGGGGAGGTTCGGGCAATGAGCAGCGCCGCGAACCCGCCGATGCTCGAAGTGGTCGAGCGCGGGGTCGAGCGTGTCGTTCCGCCGCCGGTGCGAGAGAGGCCCGGACCCCGCAAGAAGCCCCTGCGCGGTCTCGATGCGCTCAGCGAGCGCCTGCGGGGCACGGTCTCTCGCCGACGGGTCAATCGCGCGGAGCGCTCTCGCGCAGGCGGAATCGTGCGATCCGCTCAGGAACTCGTGGACCTCTCAGAGAGCGATCTGAACCAGCGCATCGCGGCCACCGCCGATCGGGTTCGTCTGCGCCGCCTGGACGCCGAGACCATCGGCGATGCGTCGGCGGTCATCTGCGAGACCATCCGGCGTGAGGTCGGGCTCACGCTCTATCGCGAGCAGGTCATGGGCGGGCTGGTGATCGCCGACGCCAGATGCGCCGAGATGGCGACCGGCGAGGGCAAGACCGTCACCGCGATTCTCCCGGTCGCGCTCGACGCCTGGCTCGGTAGAGGCGTCCACCTCCACACCGTCAACGACTATCTCGCACGTCGCGATGCCCAGATCACCCGCCCGGCCTACAAACGCCTCGGCCTGAGCGTCGGCGTGCTCCAGGATCAGACGTCGCACAATGATCGAAAAGCCGCGTATCGGTGCGACGTCACCTACGCCGCGGACAAGCAGTTCATCTTCGACTATCTGCGCGATCGCCTGGCGACGCCGATCGAGTCCGGCGTGCTCGACGCGGAACTGGATGATGCGCTGAGCGAGCAGCGCGCCTGGCGCGGACGGATCGTCCAGCGGGGGCTGTTCAGCGCCATCGTCGACGAGGCCGACAGCGTGCTGATCGATGAGGCGGTCACGCCCGCGATCATCGGCGTCGATTCCTCGGAAGACCCGTCGCAGCAGGCGCACTATCGCATCGCGGCGATCATGAGCGAGCGCATGGATCCCAGCCGCGACTACCGCGTCGATCGCCCCCAACGCCAGATCACACTGACGACGGCGGGGCGCGAGACCCTGACCGGCTGGCGCGAGGAGCTGCCCCCCTTCTGGCGCGGCCCCATGCGCCGCGAGGAGCTCTTGACCCTCGCGCTGTCGGCACGCGAGCTCTACCAGCTCGACGACGACTATATCGTGAAGGAAGGCAAGATCGTGATCGTCGATCGCTCGACCGGGCGAATCCTGGAAGGTCGCCAGTGGCAGCTCGGGATCCACCAGGCCGTCGAGGCCAAAGAGGATCTTGAGATCAGCCCCGACCGGCGCACCGCCTCGCGCATCAGCTACCAGCGGTTCTTCCAGCAGTACCAACGCCTTGCCGGCATGACCGGCACGGCGTGGGAGGTCGCCGGCGAGCTGTTCCAGCACTACGGACTCACCGTTGTGCGGGTACCCACCCACCGCCCGGTCATCCGCAAGCAGGCACGCGATCGGATCCTGCGCACCAGCGATATCCGCGATGGGCTCGTCGCAGACCGCGTGGGCGAGTACCACGCCAAGGGTCGCCCCGTGCTCATCGGCACGCGCAGCGTGGGCGAATCCGAACGCCTGGGCGAGGCCCTCGGCGCACGCAACGTCCCCTGCCAGATCCTCAACGCCCAGCGCGAGGCCCAGGAAGCCGAGATCATCGCCGGTGCGGGCCAGACAGGGGCCGTCACCGTGGCGACCAACATGGCCGGTCGCGGCACCGACATCCTGCTCGATGATCGCACCCGAGAACACGGCGGGCTGGTCGTGATCTCGACCGCCCGAAACGAAGAACGGCGAGTGGACCGCCAGCTCTTCGGCAGGGCCGGGCGTCAGGGCGATCCCGGTCGGGCCGAGACGTTCGTCTCACTCGAGGACGATCTGCTTGCTCGCCACACGCCCAAGTCGCTCCAGCGGCTTTGCAGGGCCATGCCCCCGCTCTTGTCGATGCCATTGGCGAGGCTGCTGTTCTGGTACGCCCAGCGCACGGCGAGCCTCAAGGCCCGCATCGCGCGCGACGAGTCCGGGCGATCGGATTCCTGGCTCGAGATGGCCCTGCACTCCAAGACCCGATAGCCAGAGGCGCTAATCCTGCCTGATTGTGGGACGATTACGTTCTTAGGCGAACGTGACGGCAACCCCATACGAATACCATCCATATACGCGGCTGGACCCAAATCGGAGAATGCATGACCACGAGCGCCCAATCCGCCCCCACGAGCGAGCTTGCCCAGGAAGTCGATCGCCACAGCCACCTGATCCAGCGCCTGATCGAGTCGGTCGAGCAGGTCGTCGTGGGCCAGAGGCCGATGATCGAGAAGCTGCTGATCGGCCTGCTCAGCAATGGGCATGTGCTGCTCGAGGGCGTGCCGGGGCTGGCAAAGACGCTGACCGTCAGCGTGCTCGCCGAGAGCCTGCACGGCAAGTTCAGCCGCATCCAGTTCACGCCCGATCTGCTCCCGGCGGACCTGCTCGGTACGCAGATCTACGACCCCCGCGATCACTCGTTCAATGTTCGGCGGGGTCCGATCTTTGCCAATATCGTGCTCGCCGACGAGATCAACCGCGCCCCGGCGAAGGTCCAGTCTGCGTTGCTCGAAGCGATGCAGGAGCGTCAGGTCACGATCGGCGACAAGACCATGCCACTGGACCAACCATTCCTGGTGCTGGCGACGCAGAATCCGATCGAGCAGGAGGGGACCTACCAGCTTCCCGAGGCCCAGGTCGATCGGTTCATGCTCAAGCTTCGGGTCGATTACCCGAAGCGCGATGAGGAGCGACTGATCGTCGATCGCATGGCGACGACCCGCCCGAAGACCCACGTCGAGCCGGTGATCGAACTCGAAGAAGTCGCCCAGGCCCGCGCCGTCGTGGACAAGATCTACCTGGACACAAAGGTGCGGGATTACATCGTCGAGCTCGCCCGTGCCTCGCGCGAGCCGTCGCGCCTGAACCTGAATATCGAGCGTCTGATCGACTACGGCGCAAGCCCGCGCGCGAGTATCAACATGGCGATCGCCTCGCGGGCCCAGGCGTTCCTGGCGGGGCGCGCGTATGTCACCCCGGCGGACGTCAAGGAGATCGCGCCCGAGATCATGCGCCACCGGCTCATCCTCAGCTATGAGGCCCACGCCGAGGGCGTCACCAGCGACGACATCGTCCAGCGCATCCTCGACCGCGTGCCGATCCAATGACCAACCGCGATCTCCAGGTCGAGGAGTTGATGCGCGAGGTACGCCGCCTGGAGTACCGCACGCGCAAGCGCGTGGACTCGTTGTTCGCGGGCAACTACCACTCGGCGTTCAAGGGCCAGGGCATCGAGTTCGCCGAGGTCCGCGAGTATGTGCCCGGCGACGATGTGCGGGCGATCGACTGGAACGTCACCGCTCGCGCCGGCAAGCCGTTTATCAAGCTCTTCGTCGAGGAACGCCAGCTCACCGTGATTCTCGCGGTCGATGTCAGCGCCTCGAGCGGGTTCGGCACCAAGGGCAAGCTCAAGAGCCGGGTAGAGATCGAGGTCGCCGCCGCGCTTGCCGCCGCCGCGGCACGCACCCAGGATCGCGTCGGGCTGATGCTGTTTGCCGACCGTCCCGAGCTGTTTCTGCCGCCCCGCAAGGGACGCCAGCACTTCCTGCGCGTGCTCCGCGAACTCGTGGCCCATCGCCCCCACGGCTCGCGCACGGATCTCGCGGCGGCCCTGGATCATGTGGGCGACCTCCAGCGTCGGCGGGCGATCGTCTTCGTGATCTCTGATCTGATCACCCCGGAGCAGTCGCCCGAGCTGCTGACCCCCCACCTCCGCAAGCTGTCGGCCCGCCACGAGTTGACCGTGGTCCATGTGCGTGACCGTCGCGAAAGCGAGCTGCCCAAGACCGGGCTCGTGCGCCTGCGCGACGCCGAGTCGGGCAGGACCATCACGATCGACGCCGGCAGCGCCAAGGTCCGCGGACGATTCGCCAAGGCGAGCAGCGAGCGCGCCGAGGCCATCAAGAGCACGATCGCCGCGTCCGGCGCGGATCGGATCGAGGTCTGGACCGATCGCCCGATCATGTCAC
This sequence comes from uncultured Phycisphaerales bacterium, assembly GCA_965371965.1. Taxonomy (GTDB): domain Bacteria; phylum Planctomycetota; class Phycisphaerae; order Phycisphaerales; family UBA1924; genus S146-42. The sequence goes on along the minus strand of CBDVAM010000066.1, from coordinate 6,387 downwards.
CGCTCATGGCCCACTTCCAGAGGCGCTCGGGGAGGGTCGTGGCGTGAGACCCCGCTCTCTTGCCATCTCGACGACCCTCACAACGATTCTTGCCGTCGTTCTTTCCGCGTGCGGCAAGAGCGAGCCCCCGCCCGCACCGCCGACCTATGCGCAAGAATCGTGGTTCAACGATGGGCCCCTCGAGCTGCACGCGGCGATCGACGACATCGAGATCGACGTCGTGGGCGCCATCACACTCCATTTCGACGCCAGCATCCAGCCCGGCTACATCCTCGTGACGCCAGAGATCAACGAAAAACTCGGCGTGTTCGACGTCGTCGAGACTCGGCGCACCGGCCCGACCATGACCGCCGCCGGAAACGTCGTCTGGTCACTCGACCTCACGATCGAGCCGTATCTTCCCGGCGAATACGAGATCCCGCCCCTGGATTTCGGATACACGCCCGTCGCCGACAGCCCAGAGAGCGGCTTCGGCGGAATGCTGACGACCCGCCCGATCCTCGTGACCGTGCTGAGCGTCCTCGAGTCCGAAGAACTCAACCTCAGCGAGCTGCGCGATGTCATCGATCCCACGAGCGAGTTCGTGTTTCCCGTCGCCGGCGTGGTGATCGGCGGGTTCATCGGCCTGGGGCTGCTCGCGGCCATCATCGTCATCGCCCGCAAGCTCCAGCTCGAGCCGTCTCCCCCATCGCCGGTCACCGAGGCCCTTCAGCGATTGCAGATCCTCGCGCTGCGCACGCACGAGGATCCCGGCGAGCGCGAGGGGACACTGCGCGAGGTCTCCCAGATGATCCGGCGCTGCATCGCCCATCGCGGCGAGTCGAGGGCCGCACGAATGAGCGAGCGCGAGCTCCGCAGATCGATGGCCAGTTGGCCCGGGTTGGATACGCACGAGCACATCCGCCTTACGAGCCTGTTCAAGCGTCTGGACGAGGCCCGATTCGCCGGAGTTGTCGCCGATCGGCGAGAGACATCGGATATCGTGCAAGAGGCGATCGAGCTGTTGCCCGCGATCGAGCGGGCATTTGTTCACTTCTCGATCGCCGACGCGGCCGATGATCCCCTTGAGGAGGCGATAAGCCCAACGTGATGGACCGCTACGAGTCTTCCAATCTGCTCTGGCTGCTGGTGCTGGTGATCGCCATCCCCATCGCGCGGATGGCCTGGGCCCGCGTGCCGGTGATCAGCTTCAGCGCCCTGGACGCCTCGCAGGAGCTGCGACCATCCTGGCGTGGACGCCTGGCGTTTGTGCCCGGTGCGCTCATGGTCCTTTCGATGGCGATGCTCGTGCTCGCCGTCGCGCGTCCGCAGAACGTCGAGGGCCAGACGAAGATTTCCACAAAGGGCGTTGCGATTGAAATGGTCATCGATCGCAGCGCCTCGATGACCGCCCCGATGATGTACGAGGGGAATCGCCTGACACGGTTTGAGGTCGTCAAGCGCGTCTTCACCCAGTTCATCAACGGCGACGGGGGATCGCTCGAGGGTCGCAAGGGCGACATGATCGGTCTGATCGTCTTCGCCGGCTTCGCAGACACCGTCTGCCCGCTCGTGCGCTCGTACACCGTGCTCAGCGACCTCGCCCTCAACACCCAGCCCGCGCCGCCGTCGAATCCCGAGGGCGGGACGGCGATCGGCGACGCGCTCGCCCTCGCCGCCGCACGCCTCCAGACCGCCGAGGAGCAGATCCAGAGGCTCAATAACAGGTCCGACGAGCCGCCCGAGTTCACCATCAAGAGCAAGGTCATCATCCTGCTGACCGACGGCGAGCACAACCGCGGCGACGCCCTGCCTCTCGAGGCCGCCGAGAAAGCCCGCGACTGGGGCATCAAGGTCTACACCATCGGTATCGGCGGCTCAGGAGGCATGGTCTACATCCCCGGCAACACGCCGGGATCTCGCATGAAGATCCGCGACCGCGTCGATGAGCACACGCTCAGCGCGATCGCGGAGATGACCGGCGGGGTCTACTGGAATGCCCGCGATGCCCAGGCGCTCAGGCAGGTCTACGCCGAGCTGGGACAGCTCGAACAGACCAACATCGCCACGGTCGAGTACACCAAGGTTGAAGAACGGTTCCAGCCGTTCGCGATCGCCTCGGGCGTGTGCCTGGCGATGTCGCTATTGCTCTCCAGCACGCTGCTGCGGAGGCTGCCATGACGATGGAGCGATTGCTGGGGGTGCGAGAGTTTGCAGACGCCACATGGCTCGCGGCGATCTGGCTTGCGCCGCTGGCGCTGCTGATCGTGCTCATCGCCATCGCGCGCCGACGCCGGGCGCTTGCGAGGTTCGCCGACCGTGAGCTCCTTGATGAGATCGCCTCGCCGGTGGGCTCGCTCCGCCTTGTCACCCGGGCCGTGCTGGTCTGCGCGAGCCTTGGCCTGATCGCCATCGCCCTCTCGCGACCGCTCTGGGACACATCCGAGAGGACGATCAAGCGTGAGGGGCGCGATGTCGTCTTCATCGTCGATGTCTCGCGCTCGATGCTCGCCGACGACCTCGCGCCAAACCGCCTCGAGCGCACCAAGCTCTGGATCCGCGACGTCATCCCCACCCTCGACGGCGACCGCGTCGGGCTCGTCGCCTTCGCCGGTGCCGCGGTCGTCAAGAGCCCGCTCACCCTCGACTATGCCTACTTCGATCTCGCGCTCAGCGAGCTTGCCACCGACAGCGTCAGCCACGGCGGCACGATGATCGGCACCGCGCTGCGCAAGGCCACCGGCGAGATCTTCGACCAGTTCGAGGGACGCTACCGCGACATCCTGCTGTTTACCGACGGCGAGGACCAAGGCAGCAGGCCGATCGAAGCCGCACGCATCGCCGGCGAGCGCGGCGTCCGCATCATCGCCTTCGGCCTGGGCAACGACACCCAGGGCACAACGATCCGAGATCCCAACGATCGGCGAGGCGGGTTGATCGAGGATCGCTCGGGAAACGTCGTCCGCTCGCGCCTCGATCGTGACACGCTCGAGGCCATGGCCCGCTCCACACCCGGCGGGATCTACGTCCACGTCGGCACCGGCAACGTCGAACTCGACCGCCTGTATGCCGACCTGGTCAAGGACGCCGCAAAGAGTGTCGTGCAGGAAGAGACCGTTGTCGAATACGACGAGCGCTTCCAGGTCTTCCTGGGCCTGGCGCTGTCGATGCTGATCGCGTCGGCTTTCATCGGAGGGTTGGATCCATGATTCTTGCGCCACGGGCAACCCGCACGCACACTCGCTCGACACTGATTCTCGTTCTCGCGGGAACAGCCCTGGCGGCCTCCTCGATCGCGAGTTCGTCCGACTCGCCGTTCGATCTGATCGAGCGGGCAAATCTCGCCTATCGCGAGGGCTCGCTCCAACGCGCGATCACGTTGTACGAGGAAGCCGACGATCTGGGCGCGGACGACCCGCTCACGCTCTACAACTGGGGCACGGCCCTGACCGCCACCGACGAGCGCGGCCTCGCAGAGCGCATGTTCCGCAAGGCCGACGAGTTCGCCCAGAGCGACGAGCTGCGCGCCCGCGCCCGTTTCAACCTCGCCCACTCGCTGTTCGTCACCGCGAGCACGCTGACTGAAGAAGACCCCCGGCGTGCCATCGAGCTGTTCGATGACAGCGCCAAGGCCGCCAAGGCCGCGCTTCGCATCGACCGCGGTGATAGTGAGGCCGCCTCCCACGTCGAGATCTCGCACATGGCGGCCCAGCTCGTCCGCGACCAGCTGGAACTCGCCGAGCGTTTGCAAGAACTCGCCGATCGCCAGCGCGACCAGTCCCACGCCTCGCAGGACGCCCATCAACAGCAAGAGCAAGACCAGCAGGACGCTACCGAACCGAACCAGCAGGAAAACGAGCAGCCCCAGGATCCGCCCGAGCAACCGGAGCAATCTCCCGAACAATCAGACGAGCAGGGCGAACTATCCGAAGACACTCCATCGGATGCCCAGCCGCTCGGCGACTCGAACTCCCCTCCCGATGATGGCCTCGCCCAGGCCCAGGAAGACCTGAGTACCGAGACCGAGGGCATCGCCGAGACGCTCCGCCGGGCGATCGACAATGACCTAGTCGCCGGCGACCGCGACTTTGTCGAGGCTGTGCTCCGCGCGATCGAGGAGGCCCGCGATTCTCAAGACGACGCCACGGAGGACCTCGACCAGGAGCGGTTTGACGAGGCGGCAAGCAACCAGGAGCAAGCCGCGTCCCTTCTCGAGATGGCCGAGCAGAAGGCGAACCGCATGCGGGCCGACCAGCCGCGAGACTCGCAGGATCCTCGCCAGGACGACACCCAGGAGCCGCAATCGGGCGGAAACGATCCGATCGAAGACGAGCAGGCCCAGCAGCTGCTCGAGAAGGAACGAGACGAAAGAGAAATGCGTCGAAACTTTCAGCGTCGGATCATGCGAGGGCGCCGAGGCCCGGCGAGGGACTGGTGATGCGCCGCTGGTTCGCCATCCTGTTCGCGCTGCTCGCCTCGCAGTCGCTCGCCCAGGGGATACGCGTCGATGCGATGCTCGCCGACGACCGCCCGTACGTTGGCTCACCGGTCCGGTACACCATCGTTGTGACCGGAAGCCACTGGGCGGTCGGACCCGATCTGCCGGAGGTTCCCGGCATCCGCTCGCGATACGACGACGTCGAGCGCAAGGAGTTCTCGGCGAATGTCGAGGTGGACGGACGATCTGAAGAACTCCTGATCAAGCGTCTGTATATCTACTACTTGATCACCGCCGATGCCCCGGGCGAATACACGATCCCGCCGGTCACGCTCACCGTCGGCGGCGAGCCCTATCAAACCCAACCGATCACCTTCATCGCCCAGCGCCCCAAGGTCAGCCAGGACACGCACGTGCTGCTCGAAGCTCCCCGCACGCGCGTGTTTGTGGGCGAGCCCGTGCCCGTCCGTCTGACCTGGTACACCGACGCCCCAAGCAGCGCCGGCCTCAAGGGCCCCATGCCCATGGAGAAGATCGATCTGCTGTCACCCCATCGCCCGCGATGGCGAGCAGAAACCGGCACCGAGAGCGTCCGCATGAGATTCCAGCGGCGCGACTTCAGCGCAGGCCTCAGCGACAATCAGATCTACGAAGGTGTCGTCTACGAGAAGAAGCTCACACTCGACATGATTGTCATCCCCCGCGAGCCCGGGCCGCTGGTTCTTGGCCCGATCACCATCGAGTACCAACGCCAGAGCCGGCGAATCGGCTCGCCCCGGCGCGTCGAGTTCGCCCAATCCGCGGCGTTGCGCCTCGACGTGGTCCCCGTGCCGAGCGATGCCGCGCCGGCCACCTTTAACGGCCTCGTCGGCATCGCCAGCACCGACGCCCGGACCAACACGACGACCGCCAAGGTGGGCGACCCGATCCGCCTGGATCTGACCGTCCTCGCCAACGAGCCGGTCGAGCGTATCAAGCCGCCAAGGCTCGACGCTCAGAGCGCGGCATGGTCGTCATTCCAACTCGACCCGACCGGCTGGGAGGTGACCGAGTACACCGCGACCACCAAGACCTTCCACACCACGATCCGCGCCCGCGACGCCTCGATCACCGAGATCCCCGCGATCGAACTCGCCTTCTTTGACCCACGGACCGAGCGCTTCGCGATCGCCGCGACCCGCCCAATCCCGCTTTCCGTAGAGCCCACCCACACCATCACCACCGCCGAGATGATCGGCGCGATCCCACCGGGGCCGATCGCAGACGCCGAGCCGCTCACCCTGCGCGATCTCCACGCCGGCGTCCTCGACAACGCCACAGGGCCAAACTTGCTCATCGACGAATCGGCAAGTGTCCTCGCGTTCTTCCGCTCGCCCGTCGGCATCGGCGCGATCGCATTCCCGCCCGCGGCCTACTTCGCAACCGCCCTGCTGCTCGCCGTCCGCCGACGCACACAGTCCCCGGCTCACCGCCGCAAGCGTGCCCTCTCGCACGCCCGCGCCGCACTGTCGAGCGACGCCACAGAGTTCGAGCGTGTCCGCAACGCAATCCGGATCTACGTCGCAGAGCGATTCGACAAGGACGAAGAAACCATCACACCCAAGGAATGCCACGACCTCCTCGCCCATGAGCTGAACGAGTCGGACGATCCAGCCGATCTCACCCCCGAAGACCGACTCGCCGAGCAAACCGGCGCCCAACTCGCCTCGCTCCTGATCCAGGCCGAGCGTGAGCGCTTCGACGAGGCCCCCGACCCCACGCCGCCACCGATCGATCGCACGCGCGAACTCCTCCAACAGGCCGAGAGCACCGGAGATCGCCAATGAGCGCCCGCGCGATCGCCATCTTCACCCTTTGCTTCCTCGCCACCATCACCCTCGCCCCCCCCCTCTCTCGCTCTCTCGCTCATTCGCTGCCCTCTCCCCCTCCGTCGCTTCCTCCCCTCTCTCGCTCTCTCGCTCTCTCGCTCC
>CBDVAM010000065.1:0-18174 GCA_965371965.1 uncultured Phycisphaerales bacterium | reverse complement strand
GTGCATCTTGGAGGTGGACTATGTGTGGGAGTATCGCGTGGCGAGGGGAGGGCTGATGCGGTTCATTCTGAAGGACCTGCTTCCGGTCATGAACCGGTAAGTGGTGGGGGGGATGGACTTGCGGCGCTCGGCACCCGCGATCGCAAGCAGCAGCGCCAGATCCCCCCCCGGCTCGCTGACGCGCACCCCGCCGACGGCGCTGGCGAACAAATCTCGATCGGCAAGGCGCATCCCCGCGTGCTGTTCGAGGATCGCTACCAGCATGGCAAGGCGGCTGGAATCGACGCCCGAGGCCTTGCGTTTGGCGGCGCCGAGAAACCCTGTCGCCGTCAGCGCCTGGAGCTCGACCATCATGGCGCGGGTGCCGGTCATGATCGGGCAGACGACCGAGCCGGGCCTTGGCTCGCCTCGGGCCTCGATCAGCGTCCCGGCGTCACGCTCGGAGAGGCCCGTGCCGGTCATCTCGAAGAGCCCGACTTCGAGGGTTGTGCCGTAGCGGTTCTTGGTGGCGCGCACGACGCGATGGGCGTGCGCCCGATCACCCTCAAAGCTGATCACAGCATCAACGACGTGCTCGAGCAGGCGCGGCCCGGCGAGCTGCCCGTCCTTGGTGACATGCCCGACCATGACCACCGCGATGCCGCTCGCCTTGGCGAGATAGACCAGGTCGCTGGCGCACCGGCGCAGCTGGGTGATGGTGCCAGGGGGCGAATCCATGTCGCCCCGATAGACCATCTGGATGGAGTCCACGACCAGCACATCGGGAAGGGCTTTGCGGGTCTGCTCGACGATGCGATTGAGATTGGTGTCGGCGAGCACGAGCAGGGATGGGAGGTCGGCGACGCCCAGGCGGTCGGCCCGCATCCGGACCTGCTGGGCGGACTCCTCGCTGGAGACATACAGCACCCGCGAGCCGCCCTGCGCGAGCCCGCCGGCGAGTTGGAGCATGAGCGTGCTTTTACCGATGCCCGGCTCGCCCCCGACGAGGACCGCCGAGCCCGCGACCAGCCCGCCCCCGAGCACGCGGTCGAGTTCTGACAGCCCACAGCGAAGGCGGGTGCTGTCGTCGATCTCCGGCGGGATATCGGGGATCGGCAGTGCCGCGATGGTCTCGGCGGGCTCAGGTTCGCCCCCGGCTCGCCAGCCCTCGACCAGGCCCTTCTGGCGATCGCGGGTCGCGCCGGTGCTCACGAGTTCTTCTTCCAGGCCGTCCCAGGTGCCGCAATCGGGGCACTTACCCATCCATTTGTATTGGACTCCGCCGCAGGATCGGCATCGAAAGAGGGCCTTGGGCTTTGCCATGCTCGGAGCGTATGCGAGAATATTGGTCGGATGTTTGGGACTCGGGCGGGCTTGAATCCGATGGACGATTCGGGCCGTACGATTGTTCCAGCGGGGTCCGCTTGACGGCAAGCCCGGAGGCGACTTGAGCAAACAAGCCAAGGCAAAGCGCAGGAGGCTGCCCCGTTGGTGCCATTGCAGCCCCAAGCGGGTGGGCATCACGGTGCTGGTGCTCGGGCTGCTGGTGGTGTTCACGGGCTGGCTCGTGACGCGATCGCCCCTGACGCGCTGGGCGATCATGCGGGCGATCGAGAAGAGTGTGCCGCTGGACGCGTCGTGTGCATCGGTGCGCATCGGCGTCGACGGGATCGTGCGGATCAAGAACCTGCGGGTGGGCGATCGCGACCATCCTGCCGGCGCGATTCTTGAGGTCCCCCTCTGCCTGATCGATGTCGATTGGAGCACCCTGTTCAGCAGCCAGGTCCGCGTGCGCGACATCACCCTGGATGATGCTCTGGTGCGGGTCAGCATCGCGCGGGACACAGGGGACTTGAATCTCCAGCCATTGTTTGCGATATCCGGCGGGGGCGGAGATTTCGATGTTCCCGGCGTGGTGCTGCACGAGGCGCGAGTCGAGTTCGGCGAGCACGATGCGGGTGGGTTCGAGCTGCTCGAAGAACTCGTGCTCGATGGCCAGCTCCGCCGGCTTGTGGGGCGATCGGGCTTCGCCGTCGACTTGAGCGAGCGGCGCGGGCCACTGCACATCGCCGGTGAGGTCACGCCGAGTCGAGCCTCGCTGGAGATGTTCGGCATGTCGCTGGGGCGATTCGGACCCGAGGCGATGCCGACGTCCATCCGCGATGTCATGCTCTCGATGGACCTGGAGGGCGAGATCCCCTCTGTGCGACTGGATTACACCGAGCAGAACGGCATCACCGCCAGCGCCAAACTCGATGGCGTGGCGCTCAATCTGCCCTTCGAGCGCGACGGCACGTTCTCGGCTCAGCCCAAGGACCTGGCGCGGATGACCGGCGTTGTCGGGTCGATCTCGGTCTCGCGCAAGGGGCTCAAGGCCGAGATCGAAGGCTCGATCGAGGACCTGCACTACGCCGCCCAGCTCCAGAGCTATGGCGACCCCGACGGCGACGCGTTCACGCTGACCCTGGCGACCAAGAACTTTCTGCTCGAGGAGCATCCGCGCCTGATGCCGTATATGCCCAAGGCGATCGAGCGGGCGCTCGCGGACTTCTCGAAGCCGACCGGGGAGGTGGACGCGCTCATCGAGATCGCCGGCGTCATCACGCCCGATGGACAGTTCAAGTCGATCGTGCTGCGATCCGGGGTTGTCAGGGTTCGGGACATGCGCGCGAGCCACGTCGCGTTTCCTTATGAACTCATGGATGTGAGCGGGGAGATCCGATTCGATGCGCGCGGTGCAGAGTTGGTTGGGTTTACCGGCCGCGGCGTTTCCGGCGCGACTGCGACCGCGTTCGGATCGGTCTCGCCGTTGAACGAGAATGCCCTGTTGACCCTGAACGCATCGCTCCAAGGGGTGCAGATAGACGAGCATCTTCGCAATGCGTTGGGCGATCAACGCGGATTCGTGCTGGACGAGCTCTTCAGCAACGCGAGGCTCCAAGAGTTGCATGACAAGCAGTTGATCGATGGGCTTGACTCGTTCGTCATGGGCACGTCGGTGGATCTGGACTTCAGCATCGTTTCCGGTCCGGACGGGGCCTGGGCGAGCGCGACACTGCGGATCGATAAGGCCGGGGTTCTCCCCGATAGATTCCCGTTACCGTTCTACGCCGAGGACGTGGTGATCGAGGTGTCGACCCATTCGGTCGAGCTCCGCTCTGGACGGTTTACATCGCTCGATGGCGAAGAGATCGAGTTGAACGCGCGGGCCGATATCACCATGCTCGACGATGGGTCGTTTGATATTGATCCACGTCTGGACATCGTCGCTCGCGGCGTTCGCTCGTCGCCTCTGATCATGTACGCCAGCTCACAGGCGGGCCTTCCCCATACCCGAGAGCGACCGTGGACCGGCAGGATGATGCTCGATCTCGGCATCGACGGTCGATTCGACGCCGAGGTTGCGGTGCTTCGTCGTGATGACGGCTCGATCGGCTACGAGATCGACGCGCGGGGCGAGGGCGCGACAGTGACGCCCACGGGATTCCCCGAGGCCGGCGAGCTCCGCGTGACCGACATCCGCGGGCATGTCGTTGCCGACGAGTTCCACGTCAGTATCGAGGCGAGCGGGCTGGCGGGTGGTGCGCCGGTGCAAACCAAGACACTGCTGCAGTTCGGGGGCGTGGTGCCGCGGGTCGATTCGCACACGATTGCCACGGGCGTGGACGTCTCGCTTGCGGTCGAGCAGATCATCGGCGCCTTCGCGAAGACCCCGGCAAGAACCGTTGAGGCCCTGCGCGCCAAGCGGAATCCATCGGGGATCGCCGACGTCGAGACCCGGATACTCATGCAGACGATCAAGGACGATCCCACGGTCGATGTCCGGATCACCAACGCTCGCAAGATGGAGTTTGATGACCCCCTCGGGCGGATGACGGTCGACCGAACCGAGGGTTCGGCGACTTGGACAACCCGTGAGGAGATCGTCTTTGCGTCCTTCGGCGCAGACGTGAGTGTCGATCAGAAGGACCAGGGCAGGCTCACGCTCGACGGGTCGCTCGATTTGTCCGAGGACACGCCGAACTTCGATCTTTCGATCGAGGCGACCGGCATGCGCCTGGGCGCGGCGCTCGCCAAAGAAGCGATCAGGCGCGGGCTCGATGAAGATTCTCGCAGACGCGTCGAGTCGCTCGAGCTCGCGGGGCTCGTCGATGCGAGTGTGACACTCTTCAAGACGCCCGGGACCGACGCGATCGCCAGCGGCACGCTTCGACCCAAGCGGATCTCGTTCCGCAAGGGAGACCGACGCCTCAAGCTGCTCGACACCACCGGCGAGATCGATTTCGACGGGCGGGGGCTTGTTCTTCGCGATTTCCGGGCAATGCTCGAGGGCTGGGAAATCGAGGCCCGCGGGTCTCTCGTGCGCGACAGCGACGGAATCGAGATCAACGGCGAGCTGTTCAGCCAGGGTCCGGAGCTCACCGACGACGTGCTGGGCGCGCTCTCGCAGGGGGCGATCGAGACGGCAAAGGCGATCGGCCTGGTGGCTAGCGGCGCGGGGTCGCTCGATCTCACGCAGATTCATGCACGGTTCGACGACGCAGGGGATTTGACGGAACTCGCGATCGACGGGCGGGCTCACCTCGAATCCGCCTCGCTCTTGGCGGCGGTCGACATCGAGCAAGCGGATATCACCGCTGACTACGCGATCCGGCGAGACCATCAAGACGACCTGAGGGTCAGCGCGATCCTCAGCGCGCCGACATTCCTGGTCGAGGGAGTCCGGGCGAGCGACGGGCACCTGCGGATCCAATCTCGCGACGGCGGCTCGCTGTGGATCCCCGAGTTCAGCGCATCCAGCCATGGGGGGCGGTTTGCGGGCAGCGCAATCTTCGAGGGGATCGCCACCGACGCGCCGCCCAAATACTCTCTGGTCCTGCGCATCGGCGAGGTGGAGTTCGCGCCGCTCCTGGCAGACCTCGGCAAGGGCCTGGCCGATGACACAGCCGAACAGACCGCCGAAGAGTCCGCTCAGCCGGATCGCGGCGTGCTCGTCGGCGAGCTCTCGCTCACGGGCGAGATCGGCAACCTGGAGACCCAACGCGGCAGGGGCAGCGCGCGGATCTTCGGCGGGCGCGTCGTGGATATCCCCCTCCTGCTCCAGCTCGTGCGCGTCGCAAACCTCCAGCTTCCTTCCAACGAGGTCGTCGATCTCGCCATCGCGTCGTTCTACTTCGACGGCCCGCGCATCGTCTTCGAGGACCTCAGCGCCTTCGCAGGCCCCGTCGAGATCTTCGGCTTCGGCACGATGACCATGCCCGAGATGACCCTCGACCTGCGATTTGTTCCCAGGCGATCGAGCCCGATCCCCATCGTCGGCCCCCTGATCGAGAGCATTAGCCGCGAGCTGATGACCGCGCGGGTGCGCGGCACGCTCCAGGATCGCCAGTTCGCCGCTGAGCCCCTTCGCGGGGCGTTCAGTCTCATCGGGCGCATGACGGGCGTACAGACCGAGGCGGACCTGCTGCTGGAGCGGGTCGAGCGCCAGGCCGAGCGCAGCCGCTCGCGGTTGCTTCGGATGACCGACCGGGCACGGGCGCTTTCGAGCGACGCTACTGCGGAGGTCGGCGGGGTCGAGCCGTAGGATGATCCCAGGAGGCCTCTCGGACCCATGACCCACGACCCGCACCGCCAGGAACTGAACCCCGCCACGAGTTCATCGACCCCCGCCGAGGCCGACACGCCTCCGGAGTCGCCCTCGCAGCGCCGGGCCGACCACCCCGAGATCGTCGAGAGGCTCAATCAGACGATCCGTGAGGTCGGGGGCGACCCCGACAGCTTCGATGGCAGGCTGGTCCGCGAGCTGCTGACCGTCGGGCTCAAGCTCATCCCCGACGGGCGGGGCACGGGCGAACTCAAGCTCATGGCCTCGGCCCTCAAAGAGCTTCGCTACGCCTATCGCGTCTTCGGGCAGTATCCCGATCGGTACAAGGTCTCGATCTTCGGCTCGGCACGCACGCCCAGCGACCATCCGGATTACATCATGGCGGTCGAGTTCTCGCGCCTGATGGCCCGGCGCGAGTGGATGGTCATCACCGGCGCCGGCGATGGGATCATGAAGGCCGGGCACGAGGGCCCGGGGCGCGAGGCGAGCTTCGGCGTGGCGATCCGCCTGCCGTTCGAGACCACAGCCAACGAGGTGATCGCGGGCGACGAGAAGCTGATCCATTTTCGGTACTTCTTCACGCGCAAGCTGATGTTCCTGAGCCAGGCCGACGCGGTCGTGCTGTTCCCGGGCGGCTTCGGCACCATGGACGAGGCGTACGAAACGCTGACGCTGGTGCAGACCGGCAAGGCCAGCATGTTCCCGATCGTGATGCTCGAGGGTGAGGGCAGCGACTACTGGGAGCAGTGGGACGAGTTCGCCTGCACGCGCTTGCTCTCGAGGGGGCTGATCAATCCCGAGGATCGCTCGCTATATTACATCGCGAGCTCGTCGGCCGACGCCGCCGACCACATCGATCGGTTCTACCGCAACTATCACTCCTCGCGCTACGTCCGAGACGATCTGGTTATCCGCCTGAAGAACCGCCTGCGCGATGACGACGTTGAACGCCTCGAAGAGGAGTTTCGTGTGCTCATCAAGCGGGACGGCTTCAGCCAGCGCGGACCGTACGACGTAGAAGACGAGAATCTCGACCTGCCGAGACTCGCGTTTACCCACACTCGCTACAAGTACGGCATCGTCCGCAAGCTGATCGATGCCATCAACGAATGCGAGCCGGCATGAATCGCTGGGCGTTGAGCCTGGGTGTCGCGATCGCGCTTCTAGCGCCACTGGGGTGCGCGACGCGCGTCGCCAATAGCGAGGGGCGCGCCAACGAAATCACCCACGATCGGATCGGGCTCACTGTCGAGTCATGGGTGATCCGCGATCGCGACAACTCACTCGCGGCTGCCCTGGCGCAGATCGATACTCCGCCGCCGTGGATCGATGGCGAGTCCGTGGCGCTCTGGCGTGCCAACGGCCTGCGCGTGCTCGCGATTCCCTTGGATCAGATCGCGGCCCTGCGTGCGCGCTTGCCCTCGGGCGGGCCATCGGAAATCCGCGAGCTTGGCGAGGCGACGGGCTGGACGCCCATCGCGACAGGCCCGGACCTCGCCGACCATGTGCTGCGCCTCGATAGCGGGCTGCTCGAGGTGGGCCCGGGCCAGATCCGCCTGCTCGCGAGATCGTGGATCGAACCGATTATCGAGTCCGGTGAGGACGCCACGAGGCGGGTTGTCTCGCGGGTGCGGATCGAGCTGGTGCCTCAACACGCAGAGCCGCTCGCGCGGCGCTCGCCCCTCCAGATCGAGCAGGATCGCAGGCCGGCGGCGGTCGATCGGGGGATGGTCTTCGATCGCCTGATGCTCTCGGTGCTCGCCGGGGGCACCGACGCGATCATCCTTGTGGGCGAGTCGCCCCGGGTGGATTGGGGCGAACTCGCGCCACAATCCGGGAACAAACCGCCGGACGAATCTACCGACGAGGCCATCGCGGACCCGCCCGTGCCCGATGATCGCGTGGAGTTTCCCCTCACCGGCCCGAGCCTTCGCCCGACCCTGGGCGAGGCGATGCTCAACGCCTCGTCCTATGCTGCTGGTTCGAGCCCGCTGCGCGTCGTGGTGGTGCTTATCCCGTCGCCGTCGGCGGGCTTCGCTCTGCTCCAACCCTAGCCCCTCCCGGATACGTCCTTGCGTGCCAAGGTGATCAGACAGGCCGCGATCGTCCTCACAACAGCGGTCGCGCTCGCGCTGTGGGCATTCGCGAAGTTCGATCTTTCCATGGTCATCGGCGGGTTGCTGCTGCTGGTGATCGGTGCCGAGTTGCTTGTCACCGGGGCCGTGGCCTTGGCGCGGGCCATGGGCGTCAGCCCCCTGGTCATCGGCCTGACCGTCGTGGCCTTCGGGACCAGCGCCCCAGAGCTTGCGGCCTCGGTCCGCGCATCGCTCGCGGGGCAGGGCCCGCTCGCGGTCGGCAACGTCGTCGGTTCCAACATCGCAAACGTCTGTCTCATCCTGGGATTCACCGCGCTGCTCCGCCCGGTGCCCGTCGAGTCCGGCATCGTCCGCAAGGACGTGCCGATCATGCTCGTCGTCACAGCGCTGGCCATGCTCGCGTTCCTCGGGGGCAGGGTGGAGCGCTACGAGGGCGCACTGATGATCCTCGGGATCATCGTGTTCACCGCGCTCATGTTTCACGCCGGCAAGAAAGAAGCCTCGCTAACGACCCCAGACTCCATCGAAGGAGAAAAGCCCCGCCCCACGATTCGTCGCAAGTCCATCGCCATCCGCATCGTGCTGGGTCTGGTCACGCTGGTCTTCGGCGCAGAACTCCTCGTGGGCGGCGCCAAGGGCCTCGCCTCGGCGATGGGTGTCTCCAGCACCGTCATCGGACTCAGCGTCGTCGCGTTCGGCACGTCCTTGCCCGAACTGGTCACCTCCATCACCGCGACATTCAAGCGCGAGGCAGACCTCGCCGTCGGAAATATCCTCGGATCCAACGTCTTCAATCTCTTCTGCGTGCTGGGCGCGGCGTCGCTGGTGCGCGGCCTGGATGTCCCGCACGAGACACTCACTCGTGACGCGTGGATGATGCTCATCGTGAGCGCCGCGTGCCTGCCGATCCTCGGCACGTCGCATCGCATATCGAGGTTTGAAGGCGCGCTGCTGTTCGTGACCTACCTGGTCTATATGGTTGTGATCTACATCGTCTGAGCGAGCGGTATCCTTCGCGGCGTCCGAGAATCGCACCTGCCCAGACCGCCCAGATCGAACCGGCTCGCCCGAACCGGGGTTCCGTGCGGGTTTCCGGCGCTCCGGCAACACGCCAACCCCGCGCTGGCCGATGGACCACGCGGAGGTAACGGATGCTCCGTGTCCCGATCACGCAAGCCAAAGAGGGCATGACCCTGGCCATGTCGGTCCAGCATCCCGACCGCGCGGACACGGTCCTGCTGCGCGACGGGGTCAGGCTCACCGACACGCTCATCGACCGCCTCCGCCAGATCAGCTGCCGGGATATCTGGATCAACTTCCCCGCCCTGGATGAGATCCGCGAGTATGTCAGGCCCGAGATCCAGGAGCAGCACGCCGTGGTCACCGCGCAGATATCCGCGGCGTTCAGCGAGGTGCTGGACAACTGGCGTCCCAAGCTCGACTACACGCAGTACCGCGACGCCGTGCAGGGACTGCTCGAGAACCTGCTCGAGCACCCGACCGCGGGGATCTTCGCCATGGAGATCGTCTCGGCCAAGCGCCCCGTGTTGCGCCATGCCAGCAACGTGTGCATGCTCAGCATGCTGATCGGCTTGGGCCTGGATTTCTACCTCATGCAGGAACGCTCGCGCCTGCCCACGCATCGGGCCCGCGACGTGTCCAGCCTCGGCGTGGGGGCCATGCTGCACGACCTGGGCATGCTCCGCCTCGACGACGAGGTCGTCCAGCGCTGGCAACAGACCGCAGACGACACCGATCCGGAGTTCCAGGAGCATGTGAACCTGGGATACCGCCTCGTGCGGGGCTCGGTCGATGCCTCGGCGGCGGCGGTCGTCCTCCATCACCACCAGCATTACGATGGCTCGGGCTTCCCGGGCGGACGCGATGCCAGGGGCGAGACAAAGGCGCTAAGCGGCTCGGCCATCCATGTGTTTGCCAGAATCGTCGCGGCGGCGGACCTGTTCGATCGCCTCCGCTACCAGAGGGACACACTTGTCGAACCGGTGCCGGTCGTGCGCGTGCTCTCGATGCTCGCCCACCCGCCCTATGTCTCGACCATCGACCCGCTGGTGCGGATCGGACTGATGAACGTGGTCCCGCCGTTCCCGCCCGGCTCCATCGTGACGCTGAGTTCGGGCGATCAGGCGGTCGTGGTCGGGTGGACCCCCCTTGAGCCGTGCAGGCCGCGCGTGCGGATCCTCACGAGCTTCGATCCCGACGAGATGTCCGATGCGCCGCCGATCGATCTGCGCGCCCAGCGCGATCTTTCGATCGCCTGCGCAGAAGGGCAGGACGTGAGCGGGGACCTCTTCAACCCCGCGACCCCCAGGGAGTTCGATCTCTCGGCGGTCGCCATCAGGCCCACAGGCGAGTCCGATCAATCTGTCAAACGCTCGGCGTAGGCTCAATCACCGCCGCGCTGGCTGCCATGATTCGCCGTGGAGCCGCCGTCCGGTCTGCCGCCGCTGCGGGTGTCCTGAGTGCCGCGATTTGCGGGCCTGCCGGTGGGTCGGTCTGCGGTCACGCCCGGCGCTGCCAGGGCCGGCGAGCCCCGCGTCCACGGCGCGACGGGTTCGCCGTCCTTGTTGATCTGATAGCCCGCTGCGAGCAGCTCGGCGTCGTTCCACGGATCGACGATGATCTCACCCGGCCTGGGCTCGCGGATGAGAACCGTGTCACCCCCGCTGAGCCCGCTGTCGATCGCCGCGTACAGGTCCGATCGCTTGCCCAGGCGCACGGGCTTGCGCACGACACGATTGCCGGCCATGACGTACACAAACTGGACGGGCCCCTCGCTGAACACGGCCTCGATCGGTGCCGCAAGAACCTGCTGGGCATGATCCAGAAAGATCGTCGCGTCGCAGCGCATCGACGGCTTGAGGTCTTCCATGCCCTCTTGGGTATCCAGCGCGATCTTGACCTTGTACTCGCGCCGATTGGGGTCCCGCCAGCCCCCGGTCTGGGCGAGCACGCCGATCGAGAGCACGGTGCCCGTGAACGTCCGATCCACCGCCTCGACCAAGATGCTCGCACGCTGGTCCGGCTTGACACGCCCGGCGAGGCTCTCGTGGACACTGACCGACGCGACCATCTCGCTGGTATCTGGGAGGATCATGAGCGTCTGATTCCGGTACACATCCGACCCGACATCGAGCGGTTCCTCCCCACGCCCGCGGTGGTCCCCAAGGCTCGTCCTGTAGACAACCAGCCCGCCGCGCGGCGCAAGGATGGTCGCGGCCTCGAACTGCTCTTCGAGCTCTGCCAGGCGCTCCTCGCGGATACGCAACTGCTCGGTCCGCGTCTCGACGATCGCCTCTTTGTTACGCAGGTTGATCTCGTTCTGCTCGATCGCCCGCTCCAGCGCGGCGTCGGCCTTCTCGACGTTGGCGAGCTTGGTCTTCTCATCCTCGGGATGCTGGTACCCCTCGTAGATCTCGATATCCAGCTTCGCGATCACGTCGTCGGCGATCGCCTGCTGATACCGGATCTCCACCTGCTCCAGCTCGTCCTTGCTCTTGAACTCGTTCTCGAACAGCATCTGCGTGCGACGCAGCTTCTCTTCCAGTCGGCTCAACTCTCGCTCGGCGTTCTCGTCGGCGATGCGCAGCTGCTCGCGCCGCTTGGCGACCTCGCCCTCTCGCCAGCGGTCCAGCGCGAGCTTGACCAGCTGGACCTGCAGCTCCGCCTCCTGGAGCACGCTGTCGTTTTCGTTGATCTGCAGGCGAACATTCGCATTGGCCTGCTCGAAATCGTTCCGGGCCGTGATGACGTTCAGCCGCTCCTGGCGGATCTGCTGCTCGATGTTGTCGGTGTCCAGGCGGATCAGCAGATCGCCCTGGGCCACGACCTCTCCCTCATCAATCAGCTCGGCGATCCGCGAGTTGGTGCTCAATGGGTTCCTGATCTCCAGCTGGTTCTTGGCCTCCAACTCGCCGGATGCGGTCACGGTGATGTCGAAGTCCATCAGCTCGATGACGCCGAGGTCCGAGCTCCGCAGAGCCTCCGCGCCGCCCGACCCGCCGGTCGTCAGCAGCAGCCCCCCGATGCCCAGACCTACCACGACCACCGATGCGATGGTGATCTTGTTTACCGACCCGCGTCGGCGACGCACATGCCCTTGGCGTTGAGCCATCCAGCCACCTCGAAAAAAAGGAACCCCACAAAGCCCTACCGGTTGGGCTGTTGCGAGTTTCGATCCTCACCCAACCACATTCGATGTTGGCCAATCATCCCAGCCTCCATACGCTGCGTCCATGCAAGGAGCCTCGCCCGGGTCCACAATTCTCATCGCCGTCGCTACGCCGAGGGAGGCCTCCGCCCTCCGACGCCCGCTTCGCGTCACGGTTGAGAACCTGCAACCGTGGGTTCTTCTTCAGACGCCCGTCGGATACGACGTGGTGCTGACAGGCGTCGGCAAGGCCAACGCCGCGGGGGGCGTCGCCCGCGTCTTGGACCCAGATCGGCACGCGGGCGTGCTGAACGTCGGAATCGCCGGATTATTGCCCCAGCCAAGCGGTGGCGCACTCGACCTGGGGTCCGCAATCCTCTCTACAAGAAGCGTGTTCGCCGACGAGGGCATCCAGCGGCCCGAGGCCTTTCAGACCTTCGCAGGTGCGGGATTCCCCCTGATCGGCTCGCGAGACGATATCGAGCCTTCCAGTGAATGGGCTGGAGTGCTCGCAGAACTGACCGACGCCCAGGGCACCATCGCGACGGTCTCGACTTGCTCGGCAACCGATCGCCAGGCAAACGTAATCCAAGAGCGAACCGGGGCGATCGCGGAGGCCTGCGAAGGGGCTGCGTGCGGGTTATCGGCCTTTCGGATCGGGTGCCGATTCGCCGAGATCAGGACCATCAGCAACACCACCGGGCGGCGAGACCGCCAGCGATGGGATATCGATGGCGCGCTGGCGCGGCTGGAACGAATTCTCGCCAATGCGGACCTTCGCGGGCGGCTCTTCGAGGCAGCCCATGACGCGCGTGCGGACTGAGCACTCTGTGCAGGGCGTTGACCCCGGGGCCGGTTCTTGCGCCCTCAACGCGATGCTATCGAGCGCCGATGACCCCGCCAAGCAGGCGCGCACCCGTGCGCCTCTAGATCGGGGCGAGAAATGTTGTTCAGCGGCAAAGGGAAGCAGAAGGTTCTAGGACGGGTGAACGGAGCGCGCCCGATCGCCGTCGATTTCGGCGTGCGTTCCCTGAAGATCCTCCAAGTCGGGCCGGGCGATCCGCCCGCGCTGGTTGCGGCGGTGGCCCAACCCACGCCCGATGAGCTCCTGTTCAACACGTCCAAGCGCCTGGAGTTTCAGCTCGAGCAGCTCCCGATGCTGATCGAGAAGGGCGGGTTCAAGGGGCGCCGGGTCGCCTGCCTGATCCCCTCCTCGAGCACGTTCTGCAAGCACATGCAGGTGGCGCTGGGTGAGGGCGTGAATGTGCAAGCCGTTCTGGAGTCGGCGATTCCCGCGGAGCTCAACTGCCCCGCCGAGGCGTTGATCATCCGCTCGCACGAGGTCTCGCTCGCGCCCAAGAACGCCGGCGGGAAGACCGAGCTGATTTGTCTGGCGACACCCCGCGAGCTGGTCCGGCGGATCGTGCAGAGCCTCACGGCGGCCAAGCTCGAAGTCGTGGGGCTGCATCCGGAGTTGCTGGCGCTGCTTCGTGCATTCTCCGGCGTTGGACTCGCCGAGTCTGAGCCGACGATGTACATCGATCTTGGGTGGTCGGCGACCCGCGTGGTGATCGCCCACGGCACGGACATCGTCTTCGCCCGTGCGATCGATATGGGCGGACGCCAACTGGACGAGGTCGTCCGCGACCGCCTGGGGTTCAACCTCGAGAAGGCGGGCGAGTATCGCCGGTCGCTCGAAACGCTCATTCCCGACGTGTCGGTGCCAGCCTCGGCGACCGGAATCGCCGCGCTCGATGCGGCGATGGATTCTGGGGGCGGGACGGCGACGGCGCAGGCCGCCGGTGGCGTCGATCTCGCCGAGCCGCTGGAGATGCTGACCGACGAGATCAGCATGTCCCTGCGGTACCACGCTTCGGTGTTTCCCACCTGCGCGGTCGCCCGTGTGATGTTCGTCGGCGGGGAGGCCCGCCATCGTGCGCTGTGCGAGCATATCGCGCGCGTCGTTCGTCTTCCCGGACACGCCGCCGACCCGATGGCGCGTGTCGCGCGCACCGGCAAGGAGCCGCTGCGGGGTATTGATTTCAAGTCGGCCCGCCCGGGCTGGACCGCAGTGCTTGGCGCGTGCCTGAGCCCGACGGATCTCTAAGGAGGCACACGGATGCTGAAGCCATCAGGCCCATCGACGGGCGGCTCGTTCCTGCCGACGGAATACGTCAAGGCCAGGGCCGAGCATCGCGCCAACTTCCTCTCGGTCGTGCTGTTCATGGTCATCATGGCCGGCGTGGTCACGGCGTTCCTGGTGACCAACCGTCGCTGGCAGGAGGTGCGGGCCCAGGATGAGCAGATCACGTTGGCCTACGAGCGTGAGGCCGGCAAGATCCAGCAGCTCCACGAGTTGGAGAATCGCCAGGCCGAGATCGCCGAGAAGGCCGAGATCGTTAACGCGCTGCACGAGACCTACGGGCGTTCGGTGCTGCTGGCCGAGATCAACACCCGGCGCCCCAACGACGACCTGGACATTCTCGAGATCAAGCTCGAGGGCAAGCGTCAGAAGACGGCCAGCGGAGATCCGCGAGGGCAGGCCAAGAGCCAGGTCCGCAACCTCTCGCGGTCCGCCTCGGTGAACGACAAGAACCAGGCCGACGCCCAGAGCCGTCCGCGGGTTGAGCCGCCACGCTATGTGCACACGCTCAAGCTCGTGGGTGTGAGCAAGGACAACGCGTCGATCACCGATTATCTCGCGTCGCTGGTCGAGTGCCCGCTGCTGGAGGATGTCGAGCTGAAGACGATCGAGGAGACGGTGATCGAGAAGGAGACTTTTCGCAAGTTCGAGATCGTCGCCAAGCTCGTTGAGAACGTCGACTCGGGCGTGCTAGACCTCGCCCGCTACCGGGCCGACGGCCAGGAGACGGCGGGCGTCGACGCGGATGGTGATGAGGTCGCCGACGATGGCGAGGGCGGAATGACGCTGCGATCGATCTTCGCGGCCTTCGGTGACAAGGAGGACTGAGCCATGAAGTTTGGAATGCGCGAGCTGGTGCTGCTGATCGTGCTGCTGGCAATCCCGGTGGCGAGCCTGTTCCTGGTGTTCAAGCCGCAGAACCTGGCCATCGAGCGGGCGAAGAAGGAAATCGAGCACAAGCAGTTGACGCTCGAAAAGCTGAAGGAGCAGACGGCGCGGACCGACGATCTCGAGCGGGCGATCACCCAGTTCGAGGAGCGGATCGCCGAGGTCGAGGCCCAGCTTCCCAGCAATAAGGGTGTGGACTCGATCGTCCGGCGGGTCTCGGACCTCGCGGTCGATTCGGGCCTCTCGGCCCCTTCGCTCAAGAGCGCGGATCCGGTGCCGGCGGGCCTGTACTACGAGCAGCCGCTGGAGATGAAGACGTCGGGCAAGTGGCGTGACAGCGGGTTCTACGAGTTCCTGCTCGCGGTCGAGAATCTGCCGCGTAAGACGAGGATCCCCTCGATGACGCTGAAGAGGGACTCGAAGAACGACGGCGAGTTCGAGATCGACTTCACGCTGAGCATCTACTTCCAGGACGGGAGCGTTTCATGAGCGAGGACCAACTGGCCAATCAGGATCCGACCTCGGGCGAGCAGATCCCCTCGCACGCGATGTTCCGCGATCTGGGCGATCACAGTGACGCCGCCGAGATCGGCCGACCCAAGAAGTCCAGGCATGTGACAACGCAGGTGACCGTCGCTCTCGTGCTGGTGGTCGGCGGCGGGTCGATCTACTGGATGCGTCAGACGGGCATGAAGTCCGGCATGGACTTCAACTCCGAGCCTATCGCCTTCGAGAGCCAGTACACGCCCGCGGATCACGATCGATTCCAGGACGTGCTGCGCGACTTGGAGCAGAGCGACGCGCGCGTGCAGATCGCCGCAGCCGACTCGGGAACCAATCCGTTCTTCATCGGAATCGTCCAGGAGGACACCGGTGCCGCCGAGGCCGAGGCGCGTGCCGCGAAAGAGAGGGAGCGGCTCCTTGACGAGCAGCTTCGTGCCGACGCGGACCGCCAGAAGCAGATCGTGGACAAGGCCGCGAACCTGCGATTGGGCACGATCCTGTTCTCCAGCGATCCCAAGGTGTCGATCGACAGCCGCATCTACGGCATCGGTGACGAGCTCGCAGAGTTCTTCACCATCGTCGAGATCCAGGCCCAGGCAGTGATTCTCGAGGCCGACGGCGTGCGATACACGATCACGCCACAGACCCACGGGCCCGGCACCCGGCGATAGGGGCCGCCCGGAGAGCGGAGAGAGCTTTGGCAAAGTACAGCATCGATGACATCCTGGATCGGCTGGGCGTAGATCCTGACAAGGGCGACAAGCCCAAGAGCCTGCCCGAGGGGCGCAAGCCGAGCCCGGATGACAAGGCGATCGTGCGCCCGCGCTCGAACCTGCCGGTTGTCGCCGGCGAATCGGGCATCGCCACGGTGCCCGGCGGCGCTGGCGAGATCGTTGGCGCCACGGTCAACGAGATATACGATCCCGCCCAGGAGGACAGCTCCGAGCAGATGGCCCTGAGCGAGCTGCTTCTGCACCGCGAGGTGGTCACGCGCGAGCAGATGACCATCGCCCAGCAGGTGCTCAAGCAGACCCCGGGCTCGGCGCTCGCGCAGATCCTGATCGAGAAGGGCGCAGACGAGGTCGAGATCCAGCGCGCCGTCGCAGAGCTGGCCCGCGTGCCGTTCGAGCGGATCGAGTATGAGAACGGCATGGACGCCTTCGACGGGGGCCTGGTGCAGCGTCTGGGGCTGGAGTTCTGCAAGCGCCATCTGGTGCTGCCGATCCGTCGCGATGGGCGGCGGGTGGTCATCGGCGCAACCCGCCCCAACGACGTGTTCCTGCTCGATGAGATCAAGCGGTCGCTGGGCGTGCCGAGCGTTAAGCTTGTGCTCGTTGCGCCGGCTGATGTCCGCGGCGCGATCGAGCTCATGGACGACGGCGAGGACGACACAAGCGAGGATCTCGACGACATCCTCGCCGACGTACAGGAAATCGATGTCGAGCTCAGCAAGGACAGCGAAGACGACCACAATCTCGAGGCCCGCGCCGGCGAGAGCCCGGTCATCCGCTACGTCAACTACATCATCCAGACCGCCATCAGGGAGGGCGCCAGCGACATCCATGTCGAGCCGGGCGAGAAGAAGCTGCGCGTGCGCTACCGCATCGACGGCACGCTGTTCGAGATGATGAACCCCCCACCGGGCATGAGCGCCGCGATCATCAGCCGCCTCAAGATCATGGCGAACCTCGATATCTCCGAACGCCGCATCCCCCAGGACGGGCGCATCAAGTGTGTCGTCCAGGGACGCAAGCTCGACCTGCGCGTGTCCACTCTTCCGACGGCGCACGGCGAGAAGACCGTCATGCGTATCCTCGACACCAAGAGCATCAACGTCCAGCTCGAGGACCTCGGCTTCGGGGAGCAGACCCTCGAACTCTGGAAGCAGCAGATCCGCACGCCCCACGGCATCGTCCTGGTCACCGGGCCGACGGGCTCGGGCAAGACCACCACGCTCTACTCCTCGCTGCGCCAGCTCGATAAGAACAAGCTCAACATCTCGACCGTCGAGGATCCGGTCGAGTATTCGCTCGACGGCGTCACCCAGACCCAGACGCACGAGAAGATCGGCATGACGTTTGCCGCGGCCCTGCGCGCCATGCTGCGTCAGGATCCCGACATCATCATGCTGGGCGAGATCCGCGACTTCGAGTCCGCACAGATCGCGGTCCAGGCCGCGCTCACCGGCCACCTCGTGCTCAGCACGCTGCACACCAACGATGCGCCCAGCTCGATCACGCGCTTGGTCAATATCGGCCTCGAGCCGTTCCTGCTCGGTGCGGCGATCAACGGCGTGCTCGCCCAGCGTCTCGCTCGCCGGCTGTGCTCCAAGTGCAAGGAGCAGGGCGAGGGTACCCAGGAGATGCTCGAGTACTTCGAGATGCAGGGCCTGGCGGTCGAGCATCTGTGGGAAGCGCGCGGCTGCGATAAGTGCCGCAACACCGGCTACTCCGGACGCGTGGGCATCTACGAGCTCCTGGTCGTCGACGACGCCCTGCGCGACATCATCGCCCGCAATCCGAACGTCGCCGAGTTCAGGCGCCTGTGCCTGGAGCGCGGCATGATCTCTCTGCGTGACGACGGGATGCAGAAGGTCGCTCGCGGCGACACCAGCGTCCAGGAGATCCTCAGAATCACCAAGGAAGCGTCCTAGCGGGGATTCGATCCGCGAATCCACTGGGCCGGCTGTCGATCATGGCGCGAGCCGCCGCGATCTTGCCGATCCGCTATTCTCGCTCCACCATGGAGCACACCAATCGCCGCACCCTGTTCGACGCTTCCTGCGTCGCTC
>CBDVAM010000064.1:0-18866 GCA_965371965.1 uncultured Phycisphaerales bacterium | reverse complement strand
GGACGTGCCCGCGACGTTCATCGGGCACCCCTTGTTCGACACCGAACGCGATCTCGATGCGCTGGGCGAGGTGGCGTCGACCTTCGCATCCGGTGAGACCCGTGTCTGCCTGTTGCCCGGCTCACGTCCCGGCGAGCTGCGCCAGAACGCACCACTGCTGATCGAGGCGTTCGAGCGACTCAAAGAAAAGCACGAGGACCTCGTCGGGCTCATGGCCGCGGCGGACGAGCGGGCCGCCCAATGGCTGCGCGATCACGCGGTCAGCAGTGGCGGCTGGCCCGAGGGGCTCACGGTCGTTGCCGACCAGACCGACGCCGCGATCCATTGGAGCCAGGTCTGCCTGGTCGCCAGCGGCACCGTGACGCTCCAGGTCGCGAGGCTCCAGCGCCCGATGGTCATCTTCTACCGCGCGAATCCGATCATGTACTCGCTGCTTGGGCGATGGCTGATCGAGGCGGAGTTCTTGACGTTGCCGAACCTGATCGCCGGGCGAGAGATCGTGCCCGAGTTCGTGCCGCATTTCGGCGATTCGACAGCGATCGTCGATGCCGCCGAATCGCTGCTTTGCGATGAGGCGCTGTATTCGAGACAGCAGCGAGCGCTCGCCGCGATCTGCGAGCCATTCGAGGGTCGCAGCGCCGGGCGCTCGGCCGCCGACGCGATCGGACAGAAGCTTGGGCTTGAGGCGAGCGATCCCGAGGCGAGCGATCCCGAACCTACCTCACCGGCGTGAGCATGACGCTGCACCAGTGGTTGCCGATGCGGTCGGTGATCTTGAAACCCTCGACCTCGGGCGAACGCACGGGCCAGCCGCGATCGAGCCAGCGATTGAGCACCACGCCCTGATCGTGCTCGCTGGTGGGCTTGTCGGCGGTGAAGTGGACCAGCGCGAGTCCGCCGAGGGCGATGCGCGGATCGCTCGCGAGCTTCTCAAGGTCGCGCCCCGCCTGCACCAGCTCGGAGGAATACTGAGAGTTTGCCCGTTCTGCGCCATCGACAATGACGAACTGGCCGACGACTTTGACTTCGAGCCAGAACACGTCCTCGGGCTCGGGGGCATCGGATGCGCCAAGGTCTCCCAAAGCCTGGCTCTGAAAGAGACTCCCGGCGGCGTCCCGGCGTTCGTTCTCAAGAGCGATCGGGTCTGCCGGTGGCCCCAGGCCCGCGGGTGAGAGCACCAGATCGCAGCGCTCGCGATCTCTGGGCAACGGGCGGGGGGAGTTCCCCTCGGGCGACACGAAGCTCGGATAGGGCCACTCGCGCCACACGCCGACGTCCAGCCGCTCAAGCCCCGAGGCGATGACAGGATGAAGGTCAACCTCGCTGAGAGCGTCAAGCCCGCGGACGGCGTGCTCATCGTCCAGGTCCTGGGCAAGACCCTCGAGCGATCGGGCGATCGCCTGGGTGATCTCAGGGATGGACCAAATACCGTACATGACAACTGCACCCCCTCGCGTGGCACGAGCACGCGCTTTGCGATACGCTACTCGCCCTGCGGGGTGCGGGTATACCGCCAGGGTCGGGCCACGCGATCGGGCGCACAAGCGGAGAACCAAAGATCATGCAAGCAATCATGGACATTCTCGACGTTGTCAACGGCGTCATCTGGCACAAGTATGTTCTCTACATCGTGCTGGGTGTCGGCATCTTGTTCACGGTCTGGAGCGGGTTCAGCCAGTTCAAGGCCCTCACCCACGGCACAAAGGTCGTTCGGGGCAAGTACGACGATCCGAGTGACCCGGGGGCGATCAACCACTTCCAGGCGCTGAGCGCGGCGCTTTCGGCCACCGTCGGTCTGGGCAATATCGCCGGCGTCGGCGTCGCGGTCGCGTTGGGCGGGCCGGGAGCGATCTTCTGGATGTGGATGGTCGGCATCTTCGGGATGGCGATCAAGACCACCGAGGTCACACTCTCCATGCTCTTTCGCAACACCCATGATCCCGACAACCCGCACGGCGGGCCCATGTTCGTCGCCGACAAGGGCTTCAAGAAGATGGGCTATGCCAGAGTCGGCAAGGTCGTCGGTGGGATCTTCGTCGTCACGCTGCTGATCTCGACGATCACCGGCGGCAACATGTTCCAGGCCTGGAGCGTCGGTGAGATCACAGAAAACTACTTCGACGTTCCATCCATGGTCTCGGGGATCATCCTGGCGGTTCTCGTCGCAGCGGTCATCATCGGCGGCATCAAGCGTATCGGGGCCGTCGCGGGGCGCATCGTGCCGCTCATGTGCGGCATGTACCTGATCGCGGCCGTCGTGGTCCTGATCATGTACATCGGCAAGATCCCCGACATGCTCATTCTCATCGTGACCGAGGCGTTCAACCCGTCGGAGGCCGAGGGCGCATTCCTCGGCGGGACCGCGGGCTACGCCTTGCTCTGGGGCATGAAGCGGGCGCTGTTCAGTTCTGAGGCGGGCCAGGGATCGAGCCCGATCGCACACTCGGCGGCCAAGACCGATGAGCCGGTTCGCGAGGGTGTTGTCGCGGGGCTCGAGCCGTTTATTGACACGATTGTGGTCTGCACGCTCACGGCGCTGGTAATTCTCTCGACGGGCGCGTTCAACCGAGGCTCTGAGGTGCAACTGCCGGACACAGCGCGGATTGTCGTGATTCCCGTCGACAACGACGGTGAGCCCGGCCAGGACCTAGAGGACCAGAAGCTGTTTAAGTCCGGACGAAAGCCGCTTTGGACACTTCGCTCGGAGGTCACCGTTGACGCGGACGGCGACGGCAACCCGGACCTCGACGCCCAGGGCAACGTGATTTGGGTGGCTTGCGAGACTCCCGTTGATGCCAACGGCGATGGCAAGCAGGACAAGGACGACCAGGACAAGCTTGTCTGGGACCACGGCCCCGAACTCCCGCTGGCTCGCCTTGCCGTGCCCAGAGAAGTCTCCGGGGCGTTCCGGGGTGGCGAAGACATGTTCGTCATCGTCGAAGCCGACGACAACAAGAACACAGGGCTGGCTCTGCACCGGATGGCCGGCAAGTTCGTCATTGACGTGAATGGCGACACGAAGCGCCGACGAATTGAGTGGGATAGTTTCCCGGCGAATACCCCACCCGTTCCGGTCAATGGGGCCGACATCTTTGTCGAGTATCCCGGCCCGTCGCTCACCGGGCACGCCTTTGATCGAGCAATCCCGGGCCTCGGCAAGTACCTGGTCACACTGGCGGCCTGGCTGTTTGCGCTGTCCACCATGATCTCCTGGAGCTATTACGGCGAGCAGGGCGTGGTCTATCTCTTCGGCGACAAGGCTGTGTTCCCCTACAAGATGATCTATTGCGCGATGATCGTCGTCGCCGCGTGGGGGTTCATCAAGACCGATGCGCAGCTCGACGCGCTCACGGCGCTGGGCACCGGGGTGATGCTCTGGGCCAACATCCCGATCATGCTCATCTTCGGCGCGACCGCCATGGGCGCGTACCACGCGTACATGCGCAAGCTCAAGGCCGGCGAGTTCGACGCCGAGGAGCACGAGGCGCCGCCCATCATCGATGTCATCGAGGGCAAGGACGTCGAAGAGGACGAGTGATCCGACGCTGAGACCAGCGATTCAACCGCCCGCGGCATCAGTCGCGGGCGGTTCTTTCGTTGTGACGCGGTACTGCTACGTCCCGGGCTTCTCGATGCGCCCGTCGCAGAGCTTGGCGACCTTCTCGATCTGCTCGCGGGCGTGCTTGAGCGCGGACTCGCGGCTCTTACGCATGAGCTTGGGCCACACGAACGGGAGCGGCAGGATCGTGATCGGGTAGTACCAGTACATCGTGTTGATCCACCCCCAGCTGCCGGGGATCAGCTGGTCGGTGAAGTAGCGCCCGGGTTCGACCGTGAGCAGGAGGACAACCGCGAAGATCGCCGGCATGCCGCGGCGCATGCGCGTCGAGAAGCGGATCGCGGTGATCTCATTGGTCCGTTGCCCGCGGGCGCTGAGGTCAAAATCAAACGGCGTGCCGAAGGCGTCGAGCGAGAACTTGTTCTGGCCCGTCTTCTCGTACCCGGCGAGCTTGCCGCGGCGGGCGGCGGTGTCCAGAACCTCATGCACCGCGCGCATGTCCAGCTTCGTGCGCACATGGGGCAGCTCTGAGACGACTCGCAGGCCCTTGGTCGAGTTATCGGGATGATCTGACAATCAGGGGCTCCGCTCGCGGAGTCTATCGGTCGGAGAGGTGAGAATAGGGCGGTTTCCTTGGCCCGCTGCCTTGCCGCGATCCGTACAGGCGGTACATTCGTTGTGATGGGTCGCCACCAAGCCATGCCGCCGACACTTCGTCTTGTCCACGGCGGAGCTGCGTCCGCACGCGTCACGACCGAGAACTCCGGGCACCGGATCGCCCAAGAGAATCGGTCAGCCGCCAAGCTGGACGCCAGGGACGCCCGCTGGGTGCTGGCCATCCGCGTCGGGCAGGCGATCGAGGGTGGGCGTCAGGCGATGCTGAGCCCCGAGAAACGCCGCCGACTGATCCGCGAGGGCCAACACCTGGGCCTGCGCGACTTTGACACCAACCTGATCATCGCGATCGTGCAGGATGGCGCACGCACCGGCGAGGGGATTGGCTACAACGTCGAGCAGCGCCTGAGCCTGATCCGCGTGCCCGGACGCGAAAGAGACGCCCGCCAGGTCCTGCTGCTCATTGCCATGTCGCTTGGGATCGCCGGGCTGTGGCTGATGCTCTTAGTGCGCTGGCTCGCCGGCTGAATCCGCCTCGTCGAAGCACCCGGTGTCTGCTTCCATGACGCTCAACAGCGACGCCGTACCATCGGGGTTTCCATTTCAGGAGACCCCACATGGCGCTCATCGAGGTCGGCAAGAAGGCCCCCGCGTTCACGCTCAAGGATCAGGACGGGATTGCCCACAAGCTCAGCGATTACGCCGACAGGCCCGTCGTGCTGTTCTTCTATCCCAAGGACATGACCAGCGGCTGCACGGCGGAGGCATGCCGGTTCCGCGATCTCATGCCCGGGTTCAAGAAGGCCAACGCCACGATCCTCGGCATCTCCATCCTGGACTCAAAGAGCAAGCGGAGGTTCGCGGATTAAGGAGGGGCTGGACTATCCGTTGCTTGCAGATAATCGGCTGGGAGCGGATGGCAAGCCCGACCCCGTCGTCGCGGGCAAGTTCGGCGTGTGGATCGAGAAGTCCATGTACGCCAGGCGGTACATGGGCATCCAGCGGGCGACGTACCTGATCGGTCCGGACGCCAAGGTCGCTCGGCGCTGGGACAAGGTGAAAGTGCCCGGGCACGCCGAGGAGGTCCTGGAGGCGGTGGAGAATCTCAAGAAAGTGATTTGACTGATCGTTCAAGATCCATTGGCTCCACAGTTGAACGATCACTCAATGGAATGGAGAGCTTGCTCTGGAGGGCGATCGCATGAGCTACCCCATCGACGCAGAGCTATTTGTGTCGGGCGGCAAGGACCTGCGATCGTTCGAGAAGCAGGTGGTCATCGACGCGCCCCTCTCGGGGGTGTTCGACGCGTGGGCGACCGCCGACGGCTGGCTGGGCGTGTATGCGCCAGACCGCCCGGAGACTCGGGCCAACATCGAACTCGCCATCGGCGGGCGGTATGAGTGGCTGTTCGACGGCGTGCTTGGATCGAACGGGTGCCAGGTGTTGAGCTATATCCCGGACCGGATGCTGAGTTTTTCGTGGAACTCGCCGCCGACGCAGGCCCAGACGCGGACGAAGAGGACCTGGGTTGTCGTCGAGTTCGAGGCGGTCGGCGACGCGCAGACGCGTGTGCGATTGACGCATCTGGGGTTTGGTCAGGGCGAGGCGTGGGACGAGACCTACGCGTATTTCGACAACGCGTGGTCCTTCGTGCTGGACCGGATGAAGACAGCTCTTGAGCAGCGTTAGAACGGGATCGAGACGCCGAGATAGAACATCGCCGAGTCGCGTCCGGGGTTGGAGTCGTTGCCGAGGATGCGGGCGTTGGAGATGTGGTGCCAGCGGACGCCGCCGATGAGTCGGGCGTTGGATTCGCCCAGGCGGTAGGTTGCGCCGACGCCGACGCGTGGCAGGAAGTTGAAGTTGGTGCCGCCCTCGGGGACCTTGTCGCCCGCGAGCAGGACCCCCATGCCGATATCGGCGAAGGTGGTCCAGGTCTCGTCGCGATAGAAGTGCCAGCGGAAGAACGAGCTTGCGCTGACGCCCGGCGCATAGTCGCTCGGTTCGTCGAGGGCCCAGCCGCCGAGCTCGACGGCCCACTCGAAGTCGTCGGCGAGAAACCGGCTGTACTGGATGTAGCCGTAGGCGTCCTGGGCGTCCACGAAGTCGGTGGCGGCGCCGCCACCGAAGGTGAGCCACCGCCCGCCCTCGAGGCCGAACTCGATCGGCAAGTCGCCCTGAAAGTCGTCTACGGCGAGGGCATCTGCCTCGGCCTCGGGCTGCACAAAGCTGGCAACGCGCGCCGACCAGTCGAACTGCTGGGCGTGGGCCACGCCGGCGAGGGCGGCGACGATGGAGAATCTGCGGAGCGTTTGGGCCAGACTTGGATCGGTACTCATGGCCCAGAGGGTATCTTGACGGCGCTATGAGCGAGCAGGCACCCAATCAAATCCGGATCGAGGAGCAGCAGATGTTCCTTCAGCGGGACGTCGAGCAGCTCACCGAGCTGACCCGGATCCTGCTCGAGCGAATCGACAACCTCGCGGCCCGCCTCGCTCGCATGGAAGGGCGGCTGGACGGATTGCTCGATCTGCCCTTCGAGGAAGAACCCGATGGGCTCGATAAGAGCGGGCCGGGTTGACACTCAGGCGAGCAGGCTGGTGCCGGTCATCGCCTCGGGCTTGTCCACACCCATCATGTCCAGCGCCGTAGGGAGGATGTCGCCCAGACGCCCGCCCTCGCGCAATGTCCGCCCCTTGAACGCCTCGCCAACGACGATGAGGGGCACGTCGTAGATCGTGTGGGCGGTGTGAGGACTGCCCGTCGAGGGATCGAACATCTGCTCGGCGTTGCCGTGGTCGGCGGTGACGATGAGCGAGCCGGCGCGTGCGAGTGTGGCATCCAGGATCTCGCCGACGCAGGCGTCAGCAGTTTGGCAGGCTTTGATCGCGGCGTCGAGATTGCCGGTGTGGCCCACCATGTCGGCGTTGGCGAGGTTGACAACGATGACCGCTTCGCAGTCGTCTGCGCGAAGCCGCCCGAGCACGGCGTCGCACACGCCGCGGGCGCTCATCTGCGGCTGCAGGTCGTAGGTCGCGACCTTGGGGCTCTGGATGATCTCGCGGCGCTCGCCCTCGAACGGCTCGTCGCGGTAGTCGTTGAAGAAGAAGGTGACGTGGGGATATTTTTCGGTCTCGGCGCAGCGGAACTGGGTGAGTCCGAGGCTTGAAAGATACTCGCCGGCGATGTCGCCCAGACCCGCCGGCCTGGGGAACGCGACGGGTGCGAGCTGGGCCAGGCGCTCGGAGTAGGCGGTCATGAGCACGAAGCGGAGGTCGAGCTTGGGGCCACGGTCGAAGCCGCGAGCGCCCGAGTCGGGGCTGGGTTTTACTTCGTCTGCGCCGTGAAACTCGGGCAGGAGGAAGGCGCTGCAGATCTCGCGGGGGCGGTCGCCGCGATAGTTGTAGAAGATGACGGCGTCGCCTTCGGTGATGCGGCTGTCGCTGGGGTCGCCGGCTTGTGCCACGGTGCGCGGGGCGATGAACTCGTCGCCGACGAGGCCGGGATCGGGATTGTCGTAGTAGTCCTGGATGGCGGCACCCGCTGATTCATAGTTTCCGACGCTGGGGTCGAAGTTGCCCTCGGTCAGCAGGCGGTAGGCGCGCTGGACGCGTTCCCAGCGGTTGTCGCGGTCCATCGCCCAGTAACGCCCCACGACGCTGGCGATGCGCCCGATGCCGATCTGGCGGCAGGCGTCGTCGACCTGCTGGGCGTAGGCCTTGGCCGTGAACGGGCCGGTGTCGCGCCCGTCGGTGAACAGGTGGATGAACACACGCGGGGCCGCGAGGTGCTTGCACAGCTCGAGCAGGGCGTAGAGGTGTTCGAGCAGGCCGTGGACGCCGGCGTCCGAGCAGATGCCCATGAGGTGGACGGCGTTGCCCGTGTCGCGTGCGTTGATGATCGCGGAGATGAGTGGTCCGTTCTCGACAAGCTCGCCGTCGCGGCATGCCTTGGTGATGCGGACCGATTCCTGGTCGACGATGCGCCCGGCACCGATGTTCTGGTGGCCGACTTCGGAGTTGCCCATGGTGCCCTCGGGCAGGCCGACGTCGAGGCCGGACGTCTTGATGAGTGTGGTGGGCCAGTCGCGTTCGAGCGCATCGGCGACGAGCGTGTCGGCGAGCTTGATCGCGTTGAAGGCGTCGTGCTCGGCGTGGGGGTTTCGGCCCCAGCCGTCGCGGATGATGAGGACGAGGGGGGTGTTGGTGGGGGGGTCCATGGCTCAGGCTAGGCCATCTGCCCAAGCACCTCATCCACATCCATCGCGTTCCCCGGCTCGCGGGCCTGCACCCACTTGACCGTCCCCGTGACCTCGCCCCCGCTCTCGGTCTTCTCGATCACAACAGTGCCCCGGCTGGCGATGTTCAGCTCGGGCCAATAGAAGCCGTAGGCCTTGCAGACGCTGCGGTGCATGTCGGCGAGCAGGGTCTGCTCCAGCCCGAGTTGGTCGGCCCAGGCCTTGTGGGCGGCGAACGAGTCGCAGGAGACACCCACGACCTCGTACCCGGCGTCGTGCCAGCGGGCGAGTTCGCTGTTGATGCACTCCATCTCGGTGCCGCAGACCCCGGTGAAGGCCAAGGGGAAGAAGCAGAGGACGACGCCCTTGGCGGCGTCGTCGAGTTCGCTATTCAGCTTCCACTCGTTGCGGTCCTGATCGGAGAGCGTGAAGTCCGGGGCGGTCTCGCCTGCGCCGATAACGGTCTCTCTTGGGGCCAGGTGCTCGTTGGTCATTCTCGGTTCCTTTGTGCCCCGCGTGGGGGGCGTTTGCTATTGGTTCACGTTCTGCGGTATCCTACGGCGACGGCGCGGAGTCGCCGGGAGCCGGATTCTCGATTCGGCCCAGGGAGCAGGAGGCCCCATGACCGTGACAACATCGGTAACCGACAGGCTGGGAGAGGTTCGCGAGCGGATCGACGCGGCGGCGGCGCGGGCCGACCGCTCGGGATCAGAGGTGATCCTGATCGCCGTGACCAAGTACGCCGAGGTCGATCAGATCAAGGCCATGCTCGAGCACGGGCATCGCGACTTCGCGGAAAACCAGGTGCAGCAGCTCGCCCAGCGGGCGGCGATCATCGACGAGTACCTGGATCGCCTGCGGGTGCTGAAAGGGACGATCGAGAAGCACGCCCGTGAGGACGCGAGCGAGGCGATCATGGGCGAGGTTTCGCCGCCGGACACAGCCCGCTGGCACATGATCGGGCACCTGCAGCGCAACAAGGTCAAGCGGGTGGTGGATGTCTGTCGCCTGATCCACTCGATCGATTCGCTGCGGATCGCCGAGGAGGTCCAGGCGGCGGGGCTCCAGCACGATTGCGTCGTCGAGGTCCTGATCCAGGTCGATTGTTCGGGCGAAGCGAGCAAGTCCGGGTGCCCGTCGCCGGCGGTGATCCCGCTGGCCGAGCAGATCGGGACGATGGCCAACGTGCGATTGCGCGGGCTGATGACGATGGCCCCGCACGCCGAGGACCCGGAGCAGTCGCGGGCGGTCTTCGGTCGCTGCCGAGACCTGATGGAGGAGATGCACAGAATCAGCGCGTGCGAGAAGCGCTGCAACATCCTCTCGATGGGCATGACCCACGACTTCGAGGTCGCGATCGAGGAGGGGGCGAACCTGATCCGCGTCGGTAGCGCGATCTTCGGGGATCGAGAGGGTTAGGGCAGCCGCCAATGTGCTCGGGTTCTGCTTGGGAATCTTCGTGGGTAGAGTCGTGGACGTAGTAAGTGGCGAGATCGGCGGCCTGATGGCTGTTCGCCGCCATCGCCGGGAGCTGGCTTGGCGAAGCTGACGCGAACAGAGGCGTCGGCGGGAACGCTCCTCCAGCAGGCGATCCTAGCCCACGAAAGCATTCCTAGAGTGCCCAGTCCTCCTAAGGTGCGCAGTCCCTCTGGTGCGAGCGGCTTTCCGTTATAGGACGTGTTCAAATGTATTCTTCAGAAATGGTGGCAATGTCCCGGAATCTCGCACATGCCACCCTGAGGAACCACTACCCTAGCTCTTGTATCTGAAGATTGTGTACATGAAGGGGAGACGAAGATGAAGAGGAAGTTGCTGGTTTGCGCCACATTGGCGTTCGTTCATCAAGCGAGCGCGGATGTGACGATCAATGTTATTGAGAATGGAGGCAATGTGGAAGCCACGTTGTCTGGCAGCTTGAATACGGATGCCTTGGGAAGCTTGGGAGGAACCTCCGGCGGTTTCAACGGCTATCAGGCCTTTCAAGGCAATATCGCTATGAACTCCGCCACGAGCGAGTGGTTCAACATTGACGTGAATTGGACCCCATTCGGACCCGGCACCTTCGGAAACTGGGACACCTCAAGCGGCGACCCATTCCACATGTTCTCCAATCCGGCGCTGGGCATTCCGATTGGATATGTTACAGGAACACCCCTGTCAGCGAACGCAGCCAAGCTCGGTTCGTCTTTCGCGGCACTCGGTTTTGACGTTGGCTCGTATGTGACGATACTGACCGGACCTGGCGGAAGGACGGATACCGTGACGGTCAACATTGTTCCTGCCTCGGGCAGCCTTGCCCTGCTGGGCCTCGCGGGTGTCGTCGGCATGCGCCGTCGTCGCTGATCGCCTCTGTCCGGTTGCAGAGTTCGCAGTATTTAGTCACCGCCGCCCGCTTGCGGGCGGCGGTGTTTTTTTGGAGCATCTGGCGAGGCGAACGGACCACGCATCGCGCCTTGGCGTGGCGCGAACCGCCTCAGAGACCTGCAGCATCTAGACCCGGGCCAGCTCGCCATCTGTGCGGCGCATCGCGACCAGCTTGCCCTGTAGGTTTCGCCCCGGGCAGAGTGTGGGGCGAATTTCCTGATGCGTGTACACAGAGCGGAGCGGCACGCGATACCGCACCATTTGGGAGCCGACAAACCTCTGGAGTGACGCCAGCGCCTGGGGCGTGGGCGACTGCTCCTCGAAGTTGCCCAGGAGCATGATGCCCAGGTTCTGCTCGTTGTTGTACTTCACATGGGCGCCCTGGATATGGACCGGGCGACCCTGGAAGACCCGACCCGCAGGATCGATGACGTAGTGGTAGCCGATGTCGGCCCAGCCGCGAGAGAGGTGGGCTCGCCGGACCTGGTCGAGACGCTGGCGCACATCGCCAACTCTGGTCGAAGAGAACGGCGTGCTTCCCTCGTGGTGGATCGTTATTCGGGTGATTCGCCCCATCGGATCGCTGCGCGACATGATCGGCCTGGCGGCGGTCCACTTGCTTCGGGCGATGACGCCCCGGGGAAGGCTGCTCGTGAGCGACTCGCCCGAGCCCGTGCGCCTCCGGTTGCGCCATTCTGCGAGGGCGTCCTGGGCGGAAGATCCGGATCTCTCGGCGTGCTCGGTGCCAAGCACCGGCGAATCGACGCCCGGGATCGGGTCGCCGATGCCGCCGAGCGCGGGGGTCTCGGTCTTTCCTGTGCATGCGCCGAGGCCGGCAGCGCCGATGACCAAGCCCATCGCCCGGATAGCGTCGCGTCGGGTCAGGCGGTCGAAGGGGATTCGTTCCATGGGTCCATCCATCGTCATCTTGTCCCCGTTCGCTTGCGTGCGTGGAGGGCGTATTGTGGATCGTATCAGATCACAGAGATCACCGTTGGAGCCGTCAGACATGATGAATCGCCATGAGTTTGCGAACCGAACACAGAAGCGTTGGCTTGGGGCGGGCGTTGGCTTGGGGCTGGCGGCGAGCGCGCTGGCGATGCCGCCTCTCGAGCCGCCCATCGAACCGCCAAGTGAGCCCGATAAGAACGCGCAAAATGTTCCAGCGGCGCTGGCGTCGCCCGGCGCAAACCCGGTCGTGCCCGACGCGCCGCCCGGCGAACCGCTGGAAGGATCCGAGGCAACTGGCGAAGGCGGCATGTGGGCGTCGTTGCTGGATGGATGGGTCCGCAGGGTCGAACTCGGCGCAACGGGCACCGACGGCAACACCCAATCGGGGAGCTTTCGGAGCACCATCCGGGCCACCAAGAAAGAGGGGCTCAACGAGGTCGCCATCGACGGGACCTACCAGTTTGCGACGAGCGATTCGCGGACGACCCAGGACCGATTCAACGCCGCCGGGCGATATGACAGGCTGATGGTCGAGTCCCGCTGGCGGTATTTCGCGACCGGGTCGTACGAGGCCGATCGATTCCGCGACTGGGACCATCGCTGGACCTCTGGCGGCGGGTTCGGGTTCCAGGCGGTTGGCGAGGACGACACGAGCGTGCTGGCCCGCGGCGGCATGAGCCTGGCGCAGGATATTGGCGGGTTCAACGACGACATTCGGACCGAGGCGATCCTCGGGATGGACGTGTCGCACCAGATCGATGAGCGCCAGAAGATCACCGGCACGATCGACTTTCTGCCCAATGTCGCCGATTTCGACGAGTTTCGCGTCAACGCCAGGGCCGGGTGGGAGTTCCTGATCGATCCTGAGTCCAACCTGAGCCTGCGGATCGGCGGCGAGGAGCGGTACGACGCGACCGCCGTGGGGAGGTCCAAACGCAACGATCTGAGCTACTACATGGTTCTCGCTGTCGAGTTCTGATCGGGTTGTCGTCTGCGGATAGCATCGTCATCAATGGCGGCGGGGCCGACGATCATCGCGTGGCTGGATGGCGATCAGGCGGACCTGGTGCGCCGGGTGTCGGACCGCCTGGGCGGAGAGTTGGTGGGAGTCGGATCTTCGGATCCGCGCAGGGCCGGCGAACTCGCCCAGACACTCGGAGCGGCGGTCCAGGATGATCTTCGCGGCGTGCTCGCGAGCGCGACATGTGACGTGATCTTGCTGGCGTCGGCGAGCGGGCTGGGCGACGAGGTCTTGCAGGCCGATCTGAATGCCCTGCTCGATGCCAAGGCCCGCAACGTGCGCGTCGTCTCACTCGCGCCCCTGCCGGCGTCGGCGATGGATCTCCACGCCGGCACATGGCTGCGCGCACGCCAGGGCGTGACGCCGGTCGACTGCGTGCGGTTCGCGCCCCTGGCGAGGTCGGGTCGTGGATTCGTTGCGCTCCGCGAGCGCCTGAGCGACTTTGGGCGCATCTCGTCGATGTCGATCGAGATGGTGTCTCGGGCGGGCGACGGATCGCTCGGGGGGCATATGTTCGCGGCGATGCAGCTTGCCCACGCGCTGCTGGGAGAGTTCGAGTCGGTCGACGCGGCGTATCACCCGCCCGGCCCGCTGGGGACGCTTCGCCCGATGGCGGGCGACACGCTGCACGATCTGCACGGCGGGCTGACTGCGCATCTGCGCGCAACCGATGGTCGAGGGGTGACGCTGCTGGCGAGCGATCGCGGGTCGTACTGGTCGCGTGATCTGACGATCGTCGGCGAGGGCGGCCAGATGCGTGTGAGCGATGATGGCCTGGAGTGGGTCGGGATCGACGGCCAGATCGTGGACTCGGTGAGGCCCGAGATCAAGCACGCCGCGGGTTCGGGCGATGGCGGGGCCGGAGTGATCGCCGACGCGATCGGCGCGCTGCTGAGCGACCATCCATCGGAGAGCCGGCCGGTCGAGGTCGCGTCGGTGCTGGCGCTGGGGCAGGCGGCGTTGCTCAGCGCCACGACCGGGCAGAACGAGAGCCCCGAGACGATCCTGCGGATGGTGCGCGCGGGGTAGACGACCGACGGCGCTGCGGGTGAGGGGCTACCCCTCACACCCCTGGGCGTAGAGATCCAGGAATCCGAAGAAGTCGTCGGAGTCGAGTGTTCCGTCGCCGGTGATGTCCGCGCGATCGTCGCCCTGGGCGAACAGTTCGAGGTACAGGAAGAAGTCCTCGGGGCTCAGCTCGCCGTCGCCCGAGAGGTCCGCGCGGCAGGAGCGTCCGATGTTGTACAGGACGAAGAACAGGTCGTCGCGACCGCTGCTGCTCGCGCCGATGAGATCCTTGTCACCATCGCCGTCCAGATCGAACAGCGCGAGCCCGTCGGTCCGCCCATGCGCGTGGTACCATGCCGCCCCCGTGAAGGTCCCCGCGCCATCGTTCAGGTGGATGACGACACCGCCGGCGTCTGCGGAGCAGATGATGTCGGGCGCGCCATCGTCGTTCACGTCTTCGACGGCGACCGCGTCGGTGAGCAGGAGGTTGGTGTCCGCGAAGGTCTGGGCGATCGCGAGGTGCCCCGTCCCGTCGTTGCGCAGGATGGTCAGGTAGGGATTGTCGTCGATGTTGTTGTTGTGGGTGACCGCGGCGTCGGGATACCCGTCGGCGTCGAAGTCGCCGATCGCGACGCCAAACGGCGCTGCGGTCAGGTCGATGGTCTGATCCAATGACAGGTTGCCTGCTCCGTCATTGACGAGTACAAACGCCCAGCCCGGGTCGAGTCTCGGGCCGGTCGTGACGATCGCATCGGTATCACCATCTCCGTCGAAATCGGCCGCATCGACCGCGATCAATGAGAGTGCGCTCCGTGTTTCCACCAGCAGCACATCGTACGAATCCGCGAATCCGCCCGATCCGTCGTTGAGCCGGACATGCAGGGCCCGATCGAAGAGGTCATCGTCGCGATCAAAGATCTCGACGACTCCTGTGAGCAGATCCTGGTCGCCGTCGGCATCGAGATCCGCGGTTGCGATGCCCCACGGGCTCGTGTCGTCCAGAGGATAGTGTACAGGATCGCCAAACGTTCCGTCGCCGATTCCATGTGCGATCGCGACCGATCCCGCCAACTCTCCCGTTCGATCACTGACGGAAATGGCGAGGTCAAGCGCGTTATCACCGTCCAGGCCTGCAAGCGCAAGACCACCGGCCATTGCAACCTGCTGCGGTCCGATTGAGAACTCATACGCCTCGGCGTACTGACCGGAACCGTCATTCACCATCACGCGGACCTGGTTCGGCCTGTTGGTCGATAGCACGCTGAGCACAATGTCCTGATCATGGTCGGCGTCGAGATCGCCGGCGGCCAATGTGTTGTAACT
Source organism: uncultured Phycisphaerales bacterium (assembly GCA_965371965.1). Lineage (GTDB taxonomy): Bacteria > Planctomycetota > Phycisphaerae > Phycisphaerales > UBA1924 > S146-42. The sequence continues at coordinate 3,787 of CBDVAM010000064.1, read as the reverse complement.
GATGCGTTGCTTGATCTTCGGTTCCAACCCCTCGGAGGTGAAGAATCCACCTATGCCGTTGTTGAGTTTTGTGACGATGAGCGAATCCGTGGTGAAGTAGCCGAGCACGCCCGCGAAATCGACCAGCTCGTCGGCGTTCATGTCCACCAAATCCACGAGCCACGGCCCTCGCGCGATGCGGTGCTCTTCAACCGGTGCGAACGTGCCGTCACCGTTGTTGCGGTGCAGGAACTGGTCCTGATGGAACTGGTTGCCGAGCACTGCGTCGAGGTCGCCGTCCTGATCGATATCGCCCAAGGCGATCGACGTGTTTGCGTAGAGAATACCATTGAAGCCGGACGCGTAGACGACCGGCTCGCCGAGCTCTCCACCCTCGTTGATCCAGACCGCCATCCGTGAGCACCGGCAGAACACAGTACCGGCGAGGTCGGGGTCGCCGTCGCCGTCGAGGTCGGCGAACTCCAGCGCATAGACCAGCGGCTGGACACTCCCAAGATCGTCCGGGGCCAGCACGAACCCGCCCTCGCCGTCGTTGATCAGCAGACGAACGGTCCTCGTCGCCGGAATCGCCAGGTCCAGATCCCCGTCGCCATCGATGTCACCCGCGTCGAAGAACGGACCTGGGATCGGGAAGTTCGGGTTGGGGTCGCCTCGCGGGGTCAGATCGGGCACGGGGATCGTGGCGCTGAGATCAAAGATCGCGTTGCCGCGATTCAGAAGGATCGTGATGTCCGCGCTGGTCGTGTTGAGCACGGCGAGATCCGCGAGCCCGTCGCCATCGAGATCGTCAGCGACCAGGCTGCGCGGCTCATCGCCCGCGGGCATGGGCTCGCCGACGCCGAAGGTGCCGGCACCGTCATTCATAAAGATCCAGACGCTGTCATCGCTGGCGATGGCGACGGCGCAGTCGAGATCACCGTCGCCATCGAAATCCGCGAGTACGGGCGAGGTCGCCTCGGCGGGTGTCTGGTACTCGATGGGCCTGCTCAGAAGGCCATCGCCGTCGTTGAACAGCACGCCGAGCGTGCCCGTGGTCGTGCCCGTCGTCGTCACGGCGTCGAGATCGCCATCGCCATCCAGATCCCCGTAGGCGACGCCGGTGGCGTCATGTGCGTAGGGGATGTCGTCGCCGACAAGCTCGTTGCCCGCCTTTTGGGCGAGCACGCCGAAGAGCGGGTGGCTGTCGCCGTTTCTGTCGGGAGGTGTTGAAAGAAAGGCCACGCTCGAAGCGACGAGAACCTGTGCGATGGCGAGCCCCAGGCTCACCCCTCACACCCCTGGGCGTAGAGATCCAGGAATCCGAAGAAGTCGTCGGAGTCGAGTGTTCCGTCGCCGGTGATGTCCGCGCGATCGTCGCCCTGGGCGAACAGTTCGAGGTACAGGAAGAAGTCCTCGGGGCTCAGCTCGCCGTCGCCCGAGAGGTCCGCGCGGCAGTTACATCCGACCTGGCGCAGGACGAACAGCGGATCCAGCCCGCCCTGGAATCCCGCGCCGATGAGGTCCTTATCGCCGTCGTCGTCGAGATCGAACAAGGCCATGTCGGTCATTGCCGAGTGGGTGTGATACCAGGCGAGATTTGTGAACGAGCCGTGCCCGTCGTTGAGGTGCACGACGGCCCCGCCGGTATCGGGGGCGACGAAAATGTCTGGCGCGCCGTCAGCATTTACGTCGTCGATCAGAATCGTGCGCGACAACCTGATATTGGGCTCGTGGTGGGTCTCGCTGATGGCCAAGTGGCCAGACCCGTCGTTACTCAGGATGGTGAGATAGGGTCCGCCAAGAGTCTCAACCCAGTGTGCAATGGCGGCGTCGGGGTAGCCGTCGGCGTCAAAGTCACCTACGCCTACAGTATGACCATTCATGGTGAGCACGATGGCCTGGCCGATCTCGAAAACTCCGGTACCGTCATTGACTACGGTGTACAGAGTGGAGGGCTCGCGAAACTGCCCGACACTGACCAACAGGTCCAAGTCGCCATCGAGATCGATATCTACCGGAGCGATGCCGCCAAGAGTTCCGTTGCCCGGATTCCTATGGATCAGGAGTTGATACGAACTCGAAAACCCTCCAGCTCCATCGTTGATCATAAAATGCACGCGACGATCGAGCAGGTCACCGGGCTCGCCAAGAACCTCCACAACGACTACGCTCAGATCCAGGTCGCCGTCCCCGTCGATATCCAAGATTGCGATGCTCGCGGGGCGGGTGCCGGCGAGCGGATACCGCACGGGATCTTCGAATGTCGAGTCGCCGCGTCCGAAGGCGACGAACAGGGATCCCGGCAGATCGAAGCGTTGGCGATCGTCGATCACCGCAACGACGACATCAAGAAATCCGTTCTGGTCGAGGTCTGCCAATGCGATGTCCGTTATCCAAGGGACAGCCTGTGGGCCGATCGAGAATGCAAAGACCTGTTGGTATAGACCCGAGCCATCGTTGTCCATGATGCGGACCTGGTTGGGTGTGGTGGCGGCCGTATTAAACAGAACGATGTCGACATCGCCGTCGAGGTCAAGATCGCCAACATCCATCGCATCATAGTTGGCGTGGCGCTTCTCATCGGGCTCCAGCCCCTCGCTGGTGAAGAACCCGCCCTCGCCGTCGCTGAGCTTGGTGACGACGAGCGGCCCGATGGCGAAGTCTCCCAGTGTGCCGACGAAGTCCACCAGCCCGTCTGCGTTCATGTCCTCGAGATCCACGACCCAAGGACCCCTTTCAATTCGGTGCTCTTCGACCGGTGCGAACGTGCCGTCGCCGTTGTTGCGGTGCAGGAACTGGATCTGGTGATATTGGCTGGCGAGCGCGGCGTCGAGGTCGCCGTCCTGATCGATATCGCCCAGCGCGATCGACGTGTTTGCGTAGAGAATACCATTGAAGCCGGACTCGTAGATTGCCGGCTCGCCGAACTCTCCACCCTCGTTGATCCAGACCACCAGGCGCGAGCACCTACAGAACACAGTACCGGCGAGGTCGGGGTCGCCGTCGCCGTCGAGGTCGCCGAACTCCAGCGCGTACACCAGCGGCTGGACACTCCCAAGATCGTCCGGGGCCAGCACGAACCCGCCCTCGCCGTCGTTGATGAGCAGACGGACGGATCTCGTCGCCGGGATCGCCAGGTCCAGATCCCCGTCGCCATCGATGTCGCCCGCGTCGAAGAACGGACCCGGAATCGGGAAGGTCGGGTTGGGCTCGCCTCGCGGGGTCAGATCGGGCACGGGGATCGTGGCGCTGAGATCGAAAATCGCGTTGCCGCGATTCAGAAGGATCGTGATATCCGCGCTGGTCGTGTTGAGCACGGCGAGGTCCGCGAGCCCGTCGCCATCGAAATCCTCCGCGACCAGGCTGCGCGGTTCATCGCCCGCGGGCATGGGCTCGCCGACTGTGAAATTGCCGGCGCCGTCATTGATGAAGATCCAGATGCTGTCGTCGCTTGCGATGGCGACGGCGCAGTCGAGGTCCCCGTCGCCATCGAAATCCGCGAGCACGGGCGAGGTCGCCTCGGCGGGCGTCTGGTACAGGACGGCCCGGCTCAGCACGCCGTCGCCATCGTTGAACAAGACGCCGACGTGCCCGTTGCTGACGCCCATGGCGGTGACCACGTCCAGGTCGGCGTCACCATCAAGATCGCCAAACGCGATCCCTGTGGCTTTGTTCGCAAAGGGGATCTCTGAGTCTCGGGCGGGGTGCTGGGCCAGCACGCCGAAGAGCGGGTGGCTGTCGCCGTTGCGGTCGGGAGGGCAGGGCTGCGCGCCCACCCATGAGGTACAGACGATGGTTGCGATGGCGA
>CBDVAM010000063.1:0-18952 GCA_965371965.1 uncultured Phycisphaerales bacterium | reverse complement strand
ACCAAGATCACACCAAGCTCACGCCCGCCGGCCTCGTGACGCCGAACGAGCTGTTCTACATCCGCACACCCGCACCCTCTCGCCTGGACCACTCCCGCCCGTGGCTGCTGCGCATCGGTGGCCTGGTCGAGCAACCCCAGGAGATGACGCGCCGGTGGGGACGGTCGCCGGCGGCGTTTCTCAGTTGACTAGATCACTTGTGTCGAGCGAGGATCCTTGCGCGGCTGTCTAGAGCCGCCATGTCCGCGTCGTGGGCCCACGAATACAGCCCCAGGATCTGGCGATCGGGTCCAACCAGGATCAGCTTGGAGGGATGGCTGATGTTTGCCATGGTGCCTCCATCCTTGAGATCGATCTTGGTCTGTTCATCTGTAGAGACATCGAAGCCCAGCGCGTGGGCGATGGCCCAGCTTGCGCCCGGCTCTCCGGTGAGGAACGACCAGCGCCCCGGATCCGCCACCAGCGATCTGGCGTAGTCCCGCAGGCGCTCGGGCGTGTCGCGATCGGGGTCAATCGAAATGCTCACGAACCGCACGCCGGTGCCCTTCAAATCGTCGTGGAGCATCTTCATCCGTTGGTTCATGCCCGGGCAGATGAACGGGCAGTTGGTGAAGATGAAATCCAGCACCGTGATGTTGCCATCGAAGATCGAGGCGTCAACGCCCTCGGCGTACTGGTTGACGAGCGTGAAGTCCGGGACCTGGTAGTCCTCGAGATTCGCATCGGGTGTGCGGGCGTCGACGAACGCCGGGTCCTGGCGCATCATCACCAGCCCGACCACCGACACGCCGAGCACCACGCCCGAGACGACCAGCATCGGCAGGATCCATCGCGGCCTTGGCAGCGAGGATTCCGGTATGTCGGGTTCTTGGGGTGTCACGCGGGCACCATCAGATGAGGGCATCGCCGACCAGCGCGATCAGCAGCAGCGGCAGGTGCATCACCGACGCGAGGAACACCCTGCGGGCGAACGCGACGGTCCGTATGCGCGCCAGGCGGACGCACAGGGCGAGGTACGCCAGGCCGCTGAGCAGGGCGATCGTGAAGTACGCGCTGCCGATGAGTTCGGGCATGACCCAGACGGGCAGCAGCGAGACGCCAACGAGCAGAGCCGCGGTGATGACCATGACGAACGAGGTCGTCTTGCCGGTCTTGTCGAGGACCGGGAGGAGGCGGTAGCCGCCCTTGGCGTAGTCCTCGCGGTGCATCCAGGCGATGGCGAGGATGTGGGGCAGTTGCCAGACGGTCATGATGGCCACGAGGCTGAGGCCCGCGGGTTGGAGTGCCGACAGGAAGTTCGCCGGGGCGCTGATGGCGGTCCAGCCGATCAGTGGGGGCAGGGCTCCGGGGAGCGCTCCGACGAGTGTGGACCACGGCGACCAGACCTTCATGGGCGTGTAGATCAGGAGATAGCTGAGGGTGCATGTGAGGGCGACGACGGCGGGCACGGGGCCGTTGACCAGCCAGAGGACCATCACACCAACGCCAGACAGGGAGAGCCCGGCGAGCAGCACGCGACGAGGCGAGATGATGCCGGCGGGAATGGGACGTTCGCGGGTGCGGTCCATCCGGGCGTCGCGGGCGCGTTCCCACCACTGGTTGAGGCTGTTTGCGCCCGCCGCGCTCAGCGAGGTGCCGACGACGACGCCGGCGAGGGCCAGCGCGAGGTCCATCCACGCCAGTTGCGGCCCGTGCAGGGCGGCGAGGACCAGGCCGATGACCGCGGTAACAACGACCATCCGGGTGATGCGGGGCTTGGTGGTCTCGATGATCGCCGAGAGGTTCGTGCGCGCATGACGAGAGTCGAGCGGCAGAGCCACGGGGATCGGCGATGTTCGGCTCATGCGAGACTCCATCCCTGGACCGGGATTCCGGTTTACCCGCACAGGATGCGGTCTGGCAGGAATATTAGCCCGCTGATGCCCGTCATCCAGCGCCGTGCCGCGGTGCCTGCTGGGAGGCGATTATCGCTTGGCAGGCACCTTCATCTCGACCCACACCGGGAAGTGGTCCGACGGGAAACCCTCGTTCCACGAGGACGGGCGGTGTCGCCACACGCCCGACCGAAGAATCTCGATTTTCGCCGAGGTGATGACATAGTCGACGCGTTTGGCGAATGTGGCGGTGTCGGTCGGATCCAGATCTTCATCGTCGGTGGGCTTTGGATCCAGCAGCGGGGGCGCGCCGATGCGGACACGCCGATTCGCGAACAGCAGGTCGGTGACCGGGTTGCCCACGCCGGTGCCCTCTTTGGCGTCGGCGTTGAGGTCGCCCAGAATCACGAAGTGCTCGCCATCGCGCAGGCCGGCGGGCTTTCCATCGTCATCAACGATCGAGCTTGCGCCGCCGATGTAGTCGCGCCAGAAGCGGATCTCGTCGTGATTTCGCTTCTGGTTGCGCTTCTCGGGGCCGTCGAAGGCGGGGGGCGTGGGGTGGCTGCACAGCATGTGGACGATGGACCCGTTGGGGAGCTTGATCGGCACGTCCCAGTGGCTCTTGGAACTCAATCGCATGTATCGGAGTTCTTCTTCGTCGAACCAGGGCTCTCCCTCGTCGGTCGTGGGCAGCATCGCGCCGGGCATGTACTCCCAGGGGAACAGGCGAAAGGTGCGGATCTGATCCTCGACGATTGCGAGGCGTGTGTCGACGAGCAGGGCCATTCCGTACTGCCCCGGGAAGGTGCCGAAGCCCCAGCAGTCGTTGCCATAGGCTCGCCCGCGATCGGACTGCTCGCCCGGCGTGCCGTCGGGGTTCGCCGGCGCGGGCATGGGGAAGCTGGTGACGATCTCGCCATCGTTGTCGAGGTCGAAGCCGCTGGGCATGCCGGTGTTGACCGGGGCCATGAAGACCCGGTATTCGATGGGCTTGAGACCCTCGCCCTGGGGCCTTGAGAGGTAGTTCTCGACGAATCGGCGGGCGTTCTGGCCCGGCGGGTCGCCCTGGGCGACGCCGGGAGCGCCGGGCTGGTCGTAGGCGATCTCGTTGAGGATGATGATGTTGGGGCGGAGCCGCTGGATGGTCTCGGCGATGGCCCTGATGCGAGGCTGGTCGGAACGCTTCAGATCGCTGGTGCGGACGTCCCAGATATTGAAGGTGGCGACGCGGATGGTCATCGCGCCATCGGGCTCGCTGGGGGCCTGGGCCGAGGCCTGTGCGGCGAGGATCAGGGCGAGCGAGGCGATCCAGAGAACGAGCGGACGGACGGAGAAGCGATCCATGCGGTACCCCCTACGGTTGACTCTTGTGCAACCATAGCGACACTTGAGGCGACGCCTCGGTAGCTCAGCTGGATAGAGCGGCGGTCTTCTAAACCGCAGGTCGCAGGTTCGAGTCCTGCCCGAGGTGCTTGGGTCGAGCTTCCTATGGTGAATCTGCTGGATCCTCGCAGAGTCGGGTCCGATACCCAAGGGCAGACACGAGCCACGCATGACAGACACTCCAACCATCCCGATCGACCGTGCCCAGCGGTTCGAGCATCTTGCACGGGCACCGATCGTCGAGGCTGTGATCGAGTTTCGAGCACGTGTCGAGGCCAAGTGGGTGGAAGAGGACATCTCCCGACGATTGGGTGAGTCGCTCACGGAGTATCCGAATCGCCAGAGCCTCACACAGGGCTCATTCACCGCCCATATCCAACTCGGCCCTAGAGACTCGACGGACCAGGAGAGCGAATCGGCTCCCACGTTCATGCGGCAAGGATGGCTGGGTGTGCGTGCAACGGAATCGGATGGGTTGCAGATAGCTCAGTTCAAGGCCGACGGCTTCTCATTCAGCAGACTCGCGCCCTATGAGAGCTGGGATCAGTTTCGCACCGAGGCGTTGCGGTTGTGGGAGATCCATCGGAGTCTCTCAGAGTCGACGGAGATCGCTCGGATCGGTGTCCGGTTCATCAATCGTCTGGAGGTGCCGATCGACGGGCTAGAGTTTGGCGACTACTTCCGCGGCTTCCCTGATAATCCTGGAGATCTGCCGACGGCGGAGTTCCTTTACCAAGACTCGATGGGTGTGCCTGGCCATCCATACATCGTCAAGCTGGCCAGGACATTCCAGCTGCCGCAGGCTGACAATGCCACTACGCTGTCATTGCTGCTTGACATTGACGCTTTTTGCCCCGAACCATGCCCGGTCGAAGTGTGTAGGATGGAAGAGCGTTTGGCCGATCTGCATTGGCTAAATAACCGCGTGTTCTTTGACACGCTGACGAAGAAGGCCTTGGAACTATGCCGATGAAGAGAAAGGTGATGGTCGTCACGGCATCTCAGATATTATTCGGCGGCACCCCGTCGGGTGGTGTTAGCCCTGAGGCGATATCCATTCAAAAACAGTCGGGTGATTGGTGGAATGGGCTGCAGGCACTGGAGTTTCTCGGGAGCGCGTCGCTCTTGGCCGAACTCGACGGTCTGGCGGAGGAATGCGTCCGGCCTAACTGGGATGGGTATGAGGCCGAGCCGGTGATACCGGAATCGATCGAGCACGCTCGGAGTCTTCTACGAGCATTGCCGATGGGAATGGCACCTCCCAAGCTCGGCGTTGAGCCGGATGGTCAGGTCACGCTAGAGTGGTACGCTTCACCCAGACGAGTGCTTTCGGTGAGCATGAGCCCTGATGGGGACCTGCACTACGCGGCGTTGATTGGCCCCACCCGACAGTTCGGCACGGAGCCCTTCTTCGGAGAGATTCCCAGAGCGATCGTAGAGTTGATCCGGCGAGTGGGACGCGGATGATCGTCGGGGACAATACCGGCACGTTGACGGCCTCGGAGTTGCTTGCACGTTTCATATTCTCGAAGCGATTCGTGAGAAAAGACGAGACAATCAGGCCCGATGCGTTCATGCCTCCAACAAGTCTACAGCTATCCGTGACCCGCCATGTTGGAAGGACGGAGACGGACCTTTGGTCGCGAGGCCATGCCGTCGCATCGGCGAGCGAGCGGAGGCTCGTCGGTCGAGCGGATATCACGGTCGGTGCGGTGCGAAGAACCAAGCTCCTTGATGCGGTTCAAGCGGGGCTACCGGAGGATCCTCTGCACGCGCACGTCGTGGGCTGGCCACCTATGGACAACAAGCCAGCGCAGAAAATGCTGGCGGTGGACCTCGCGGCGGCTGCGTCCTATCGGTCCGCGCCAGGCAGCGCGCCCTAATGCGTATCCCAGATTGACGGTGCATCGTCGATCGAACCACGTGTCTCGTAGATGCGTCCACACCGCAGGTCGCAGGTTCGAGTCCTGCCCGAGGTGCTTCGGCGAGATTCCTGGCACGCCGCGCGGTCCCCTAAAGCCCACCCGCATCGGGATTCACGGGCACTGAGTCGTATTGCTCACCACCCCGCAAGGTCGAGCTGTCGACCGAAGGGCATGTGGGGGTGAACTTGCTTTGCAGAAACGATTCGTATGAGTGGGAGTGATTCGTGTAGACTGCACAGACGTGAGCGATTCGAATCCGCTCGCATGGAAGACTGGAGGCCCAGCATGGCACGTCTCGCTTTGGCGGTGATCCTCGCATCGTTCGCAACGGTGGCTCGGGGGCAAGTCGTGCTCTACGACACGCTCTGGATCACCGACGAGGAGTTGATGGACGCCGGCACCGGCAACGCCATCGGCGGATTCAACGGGCCTACCGGACAGAACATCGACTCCCAACTCGCCGACGACTTCGATGTCGATGAGCCGGTGCGGCTGACCAAGGTCATCGTCGACATCATGTCATACAACGGCACGCTACCCGCCGAGGGTATCTGGGTCCAGCTCTACGAGCACGACGAGACTATCGTCGGTCCGAGCGAGCTCTGCTTCGCCGAGGTCATCGTGTCGGACTTCGTCGCCACGCCGATCGATACCCCGCTCAACTTCGACGCCTGGCGCATCGAGATGGACGTCTCCGATGCGGGAATCGTCCTCGCCCCCGTGCGCTGGTGGATCAACACCCAGCCCCTTGATGAGTTCACCACCGGTGATTGGTTCTGGGTCCTCGGCTCGGTGAGTATCCCGACCGTCGAGCAGCCCTCGCACGTCCGCGACGGCTTCGAGGATCATGGCAACAACTACGCCGGGCTCTGGGGATCGTCGGACTGGATTCCCCACAACTTCCGCGGCAACAACACCATCTCCATGCGCCTTGAAGGCGAGACAGACGTTGGCTGCCGCGCCGATATCGATGGCGACGGCGACGCCGACGCGGAGGACTTCTTCGGATACCTCGACCTCTTCGCCGCCGGCGACGATGAGGCGGACATCGACGGTGATGGCGACCTAGACGCCGAGGACTTCTTCGGGTACCTGGATCTGTTCGCCCAGGGGTGCTGAACGAGCATCCGAATCGTCATCGGATTCCTTGCGGAGCTCGTCCGAGTCGATGGGCGGATCCGACGTCCGGTTCGCGTCCCCGGCGTCGCCAGAGAGGACGCACCGAAACCCGGTGTGCATGAGGCTGGTGTCGGGGCTCGCTTTCATGCGGGCGGCGGGGCGGTAGCTTGCGCAGTAGCTGGCGTGGCAGAGGAACGACCCGCCGCGTTGGGCGCGTTTGGGGACCGTCGGTTCCATGGGGTCGAGGCTGGAGTCCGGCCCGCTGGGGTTGTCGAGAGCGTCGCCATCGTGCGCACGATTGGCGTAGGTGTCGTGGCGGTACCAGTCCTGGCACCATTCCCAGACGTTGCCGCTCATGTCGACGAGGCCATAGCCGTTGGGCGGGTAGGTTCCGACGGGTGCGCTGAATCTCCAGCCGTCCTGGTCTGTGTTCTGGGTTGGGAATCGCCCTTGCCAGGTGTTGGCGTGCTCGGGTGTGATGGGATCGTCGCCCCAGGTGAACGTGCGCCCTTTGAGCCCGCCGCGAGACGCGTACTCCCACTCAGCCTCGGTGGGCAGGCGTTTGGCGGCCCACTTGCAATAGGCCTGGGCGTCGTCCCAGGAGACGTGGATAACCGGGTGGTTATCGAGGCCCTTGATAGAACTGTCGGGACCGGTCGGATGACGCCAGTCTGCGCCGGGGGTCCATTTCCACCACAGGCTCACGTCGCGCAGGCCGGCGGGGGTGGCGGGCATCTCGAACACGAGCGAACCGGGGACGAGGACGGAGTCGGGCGGCTTTGGTGTGCCCGGCGGGAGTTGCTGCTTGAGGATCTCCCAATCGGGGGCACGCTCGGCGGTGGTGACATATCCGGTGGCCTCGATGAACGCGCGGAACTGGGCGTTGGTGACCTCGGTGCGGTCCATCCAGAACCCGTCGACGCGGACGCGATGGACCGGCTGCTCGTCGGGGCGAGCTATCCGGCCTTGGCTTCCCATCTGGAACTCGCCGGGGGGGGGTCCAGACCATGCCCGGGGGAAGCTCTGAGAGTGGGGAACTTTGGTCCTGGGCCGACGAATGACCAGATGCCCAGGCAGTGAGAATGAGGCCAGCGGCGAGTTCGGCTGTATCGGGGAGGGTCACCGGCAGGAGGCTGGGCTCGAAACGGGCAAGGCCCTGCTCGGTAGATACATGGCCCGATTCGACACTCCGAAGCCTGATTGTGAGAGTGCGATACCGCAATCTGCTTGAAGCGGGTGGGGGTCATCGGGTATGTTCTGGGAACGAAGCACCACCTCCAGGCACGGAGACTAAGGCGAAAAGCGAATGGGTACGAATCGAATCATCGGCTCTCGCGGCGCGGCACTGGTCTCGGCGATCGCGCTGGCCGCGGGGACGGGGACCGCGCTTGGGCAGGTCGCGTTTCGCACGCAGGGTGATGAGCGGCGTGTCGAGATGAACGTCCAGCAGGTCGGCCAGTCGATGCGAGCGCTGGCGGCGCGGGGCGACGCCTCGCGCGTTGTCATCCAGTTCAACGCCCCGATCACCGGCGAGCAGCGGGCGGCGCTGGGCTCTGCCGGCGTGTCGCTGCTGAGCTTTCTTGGCAACAACGCGTACTTCGCGAATCTCGACGCCAAGCTCGTGCGCCCGATGGCGGCGATGCGGGCGGCGTCGGTCGCGAGCGTGCGTCCGATCCGGGCGGAGTGGAAGCTGGACGAGCTGCTGCAGCAGGGCGAGATCATGCCCTGGACGATCGTGGACAACACCAACACCGCCGATCCGGTCGTTGCGGTGTACGCGATGTTCCACAAGGACGTCTCGGTCGTGCGTGGTGGCGAGCTGATCGCGCATCACGGCGGGAGCGTGCGTGCGGAACTGCGGAGCGTGAACGCGCAGGTCGTGGAGCTGCCGTTCAGCGCGATCGCCGCCCTTGCGGGCGAGGACGACGTGCAGTGGATCGAGCCGGCCATGCCGCAGTTCAGCGAACTCAACGACTCGAACCGGGTGATCACGCAGGTGAACGAGGTGCAGGCCTCGCCGTATAACCTGGACGGCAGCGGAGTGACGGCGTTCATCTACGATGGCGCGAGGGCCAATCCCAATCACGTCGATTTCAGCGGACGCGTGACCGGCATCGACAGCACGGGATTCAGCTCACACTCGACGCACGTCGCCGCGACGGTCGGCGGCGATGGGACGGCGTCGGGCGGGACGTTCCGGGGGATGGCCCCGGCGGTCGACATCCTCTCGGCGGGCTTTGAGTGGACCGGCGGCGGCGTGTTCCTCTATGAGAACCCGGGCGACATCGAGGCCGACTACGGCCTGGCGATCAGCATGGGAGCGGACGTCGCCAACAACTCGATCGGCTCGAACACCGAGTTCAACGGTTTCCCGTGCTCCATCCAAGGCAACTACGGCGTGACGGCCGCGGTGATCGATGAGATTGCACGAGGCAGCCTGGGTGCGCCCATCACGATATTCTGGTCGGCGGGAAACGAGCGCGGCGGCAACCGCTGCGATGTCGAGGGATTCGGCGATTACTACTCGACCGCGCCACCCGCGGGTGCGAAGAATCACATCTCGATCGGCGCGCTGAACAGCAACAACGACAGCATGACCAGTTTCTCGAGCTGGGGGCCGACCGATGACGGACGCCTCAAGCCGGATATGTGCGGGCCGGGATGCCAGATCGGCGGCGACAATGGCGTCACCAGCGCCAACAACAGCAACAACGGCTACACCGTCTTCTGCGGCACGAGCATGTCCGGGCCGACGGCAGCGGGCATCGGGGCCCTCGTCCTCCAGGATTTTCGCGTGCAGTTCCAGGGGCTGCCCGATCCGGCGAGCTCGACGATGAAGGTGTTCCTGGCGCACACGGCGGCGGATCTGGGCAACCCCGGGCCGGACTACCAGTTCGGGTATGGGTCGATCCGGGTGAAGGACGCCGTGGACTTCATGCGCACCGGGCAGTTCACCGAGCAGATGATCGGGCAGGGCGCCGTGCAGACGTTCACGATCGACGTGGACAACGGGACACCCGAGCTGAAGTTCACGCTGTCGTGGAACGACCCGGCGGGCACGCCCAACGTCGACCCGGCGCTGGTGAACAACCTCGACGTGCGTGCGATCGATCCGTCCGGGGGAATCCATCATGCGTGGACGCTGGATCAGTTCAATCCCGGCACCAACGCGGTGCGGACCGGGCCGAACGTCAGGGACAACATCGAGCAGGTGTTCGTCGAGAATCCGCAGGCGGGCGAGTGGGTGATCGAGGTGATCGCCACCAACGTGCCCGAGGGGCCGCAGTTGTATTCGCTCGTGGGCTCGCCCGATCTGAATGTCGAGATTGTGAGCATCGCGCTGAACTCGGAGCTTCCCGAGCTGGTCGATCCCAACGTGGCGCTGGCGGTCGAGTCCGCGATCACGGTGATCAACGACGAGATCGTGCCCGGGACGGCGGAGCTGCATTATCGGTTCGATGGTGGCTCGTACACGACCGTCGATCTGGTGGACCAGGGCGGCGGGCTCTTCACCAGCGAAGTCCCCGGTGCCGGGTGCAATCAGATGCCCGAGTTCTACCTGAGCGTCGAGGGCGTGGGCAGCGGGCTGGTCACGGCTCCGTTCGACGGGCCGAACAATCCGTTCGCGTATGACATCGGCACGGTAGTGATCGCCGCGGCGGACAACTTCGAGGGCGACCAGGGATGGACGGCGGAGAACCTCGGCGCGACCAGCGGATTCTGGCAGCGCGGCGTGCCCGTAAATGATCCGGGCTGGGATTATGATCCGGCGACCGATGGCGATGGTTCGGGACAGGCGTATCTGACGCAGAACGAGAACGGCAACACGGATGTGGACAACGGTGCTGTGCGATTGACCAGCCCGATGTACGATATGTCCGGGGACGGGCCGTTCGCGATCGAGTACGACTACTTCTTGAATCTCACAATTCCCGGCCCGGACGCGTTGCTCGTTGAGATTTCGAGCAACAACGGCGGGGCATGGACGACGATCCGCGACCATCGGACGAGCCATGGCCTGAGCTGGGCCCACGAGACGATCTCGCAGGCCGACCTCGATGGGGCGGGCATTGCGATGACCGATCAGATGCGCTTACGCCTGACCGCCAACGACTCCGATCCGCAGAGCATCAACGAGGCGGGCTTTGACGGGCTGATCATCTCGAGCGTCGGCTGCGACGACGGCGGCGGATGCGCGGCGGACCTCGATGGCGACGGTGACGTGGATGCCGACGACTTCTTCGCGTATCTCGACGCGTTCGCCGGGGGGAACCTCGATATCTGCGACATCGATGGCGATGGCGATTGTGACGCGGATGACTTCTTCGGGTACCTGGATCTGTTCGCCCAGGGCTGCTGAGTCTTTCTCAGCCATCCCGGAATCTCGGCTTATCGAGCGGACCCAGGTGGGTCCGCTTTTTTCTTCGTCGTGAGTCTTCGTGCGAGGGCCCGCCTCGCTCGGTATCATCGTTGCATGATGCATACCAAGGAGCGAGCCATGCGCGAGGCCAGTTGGAAGTTGCCGGTTGCTGGGATGATTGTCGGAGTGGGCATGGTCGCGATGCCCGCGAGCGGTGGGTCAGAACGGGGGGCGAGTGTCAACTCGCCGGCGCCGATCCGAGACGTGGGCTCGCCGGTATTCGAGAATATCCCCGCGATCATCGATGGCGCGATCGCCGAGGCGGATCGGACGATCCAGGCGATCATCGCGATCCCGAGTCGCGACAGGACATTCGAGAACACCCTGGGCGCGCTGGACGACATGCACCAGCGGCTGGACACCACGACCAACATGGCGCAGTTCATGGCGTTTGTCTCGACCGACGCCGACGAGCGGGCCGCAGCTGACGCCGCCCAGAGCCGCATGAGCGCCTGGTACATCGACCTGGGTAAGAACGAGCCGTTGTATCGCGCGATCCGGGCGTACGCGGATTCGCTGGCGAATCTGTCCGGCGAGCGCCGCCGATTGCTCGAGCACACCTTGCGGGACTATCGAAG
The DNA here is from genome assembly GCA_965371965.1 of uncultured Phycisphaerales bacterium. GTDB lineage: Bacteria > Planctomycetota > Phycisphaerae > Phycisphaerales > UBA1924 > S146-42. The sequence continues at coordinate 7,653 of CBDVAM010000063.1, read as the reverse complement.
AGCGGGCATGGAGTTGTCGGCGGAGCGGCGCGATCAGCTCAAGGAGATCGAGAAGGAGTTGAGCGATCTGTCGATCGACTTTTCCAGGAACATCCGCGAGGACGAGACGGTCGTGACCGCGACGCGCGACGAGCTGTTCGGCGTCGACAGCGAGTTCCTGGATTCGCTCGACCGGTCGGGGGAACTCTACCTCATCAAGATGGATTCGCCGACGGTCACCGAGATCTGGCGGACGTGCGAGGACGAGGACACGCGCAAGAAGATTCGCTTCGCCTACGCCCGTCGGGGCGGGATGGGCAATGTCCGCCTGTTGGAGAAGATCATCGACCTGCGCGCTCAGCGGGCGCGGATGCTGGGCTATGAGACAACGGCGGATTATCAGATCGAGACCCGGATGGCCCAGACCGCCGACGCCGTCGAGAGTTTTTATGCAGACCTGATCCCCGTCGTCCGCAGGAAGGCCGTCGAGGATCTGGAAGAACTGGCAGAGGCCAAGCGGGCGTTCACGGGCGATCCCGACGCGGTGTTCCAGGTGTGGGACAACCGGTTCTATTCCGACCGGGTCTTGAAGGCTCGCTATCAGGTGGACCAGGACGAGGTGCGCGAATATTTCCCCATCGAGGCGGTCAAGGACGGGCTGTTCTCGATCACCCAGTCGCTCTACGGCGTGACCTACCGCGACGTGACCGACCAGGCGGGGACCGATGAGCGCCCCTTGTGGCACGAGGACGTGCGCTTGTACGAGGTGACCGACAACGAGACCGGCGAGCTGCTCGGCGAGTTCTATCTCGATCTGTACCCGCGAGAGAACAAGTACAACCACGCGGCGCAGTGGGGGCTTATCCAGCACAAGGTGTTCATGGATGGTGGCGAGGTCACGCCGCTGGCCGTGCTGGTGTGCAACTTCACCAAGCCGACGGCGGACAAGCCGAGCCTGATGACCCACGACGAGGTCGAGACGTTCTTCCACGAGTTCGGGCACTGCCTGCACACGATGTTCAGCAGGACCGAGCTGGGCCTGTTCGGCGGGACAAACGTCGAGCGAGACTTCGTCGAGGCGCCGAGCCAGATGTTCGAGAACTGGGTCTGGGATGAGGGCGTGCTCCAGACCTTCGCGCGCCACTATGAGACCGGCGAACCGATTCCCAGCGACCTGGTCGAGCGGATGGTCGCGGCACGGTACCAGGGCTCGGGCCTGAACGCGCTGGGCCAGCTCTGGCTGGGCGGGCTGGATCTGGCGTACCACAGCGACCCCGACGGCGAGGTCGATACCACCACGGTCCAGATGGACCTGTACGACCAGATCATGCTGTACCCGAGCCAGGAGCGGACGTATTTCCAGGCCGCGTTCGGGCACCTGATGGGGTATCACGCGGGGTACTACGGGTACATGTGGTCGCTGGTGTACGCGTCGGACATGTTCCAGCGGTTTGACGAGCTGGGGATGATGAGCCCGTCGGCGGGGCGGTTCTACCGCGAGACGATCCTGTCGCGGGGCGGGTCGGTCGATGGGATCGAGATGGTGCGCGAGTATCTGGGGCGCGAGCCGAATATGGACGCGTTCCTCAAGCACCTTGGACTAGAGGAGTAGATCACCCGTGCCACAGACCGTGGCTTTGCACGGTCGGTGCTTTCTTCACATCGGGTGTCAGACGCACCAACCGCTCAAGGCAGCGGTTGGTGGCACGGCGCGCGATCACATCCTTGAAAGCTCGTCGATCATCGCGGCGTGGCTCTTGCAGCCCATGCGGAAGCAGTCGAGCTCGAACTTCTCGTTGGGCGAGTGGATGCGGTCGTCCTCGAGGCCGAAGCCCATGAAGATCGTCTCAAGGCCCAGGCGTTGCTTGAGCAGCCCGGCGACGGGGATGGACCCGCCGGACTTGATGAGCGCGGGCTCGACGCCGGCGGCGGACTTGATCGCACGCCGGGCCGCGTCGAGATAGGGCGACTCGGTGGAGACGGTCGCCGGTGCGCCGCCGCCGTGGTCGGTGAGTTCCCAGCGGCAGCCCGCCGGAGTGCGCTCGCCCAGCCATGCAAAGAACGCCTCGCGGACCGACTCTGGGTTCTGATCGGCGACCAGACGGAAACTGACCTTCGCGCTGGCGTGCGAGGGGATGACGGTCTTGGCACCCTCGCCGGTGTAGCCGCCGACGATGCCGTTGATCTCGCAGGTCGGGCGTGCCCACTCGCGTTCGACGCTGGTGAAGCCCGCCTCGCCGACGTTGGCCTCTGGGGGCAGGCCGATAGTCCGCAGGGCCTCGGTCTGATCGACGCCGAGCTTCTTCCATGCCTCGCGCTCGCTGGGCTCGATGTCACGCACGGCGTCGTAGAAGCCGGGAATAGTCACGCGCCGGTTCTCGTCCCACAGCCCGCTGAGGACCTTGACAAGTTCGGTGTTGGGATTCGGGCAGCGCCCGCCCCAGAGGCCCGAGTGCAGATCCTGGTCGGGGCCGTGGAGGGTGATCTCGGTGTAGCAGAGGCCGCGGACGCCGTAGGTGATCGCGGGCTTGCCCCTGCCCAGCATGCCGGTGTCGCTGATGAGGCAGATGTCACAGTTGTTGAAGCGGTCGGCGTGCTTGATGAGGAATCGCTCAAGATTGACCGAGCCGGATTCTTCCTCGCCCTCGAGCATGACGGTGATGCGGACGCCCCCCGCCGGCGTGTCGCCGGTCTCTTTCCATGCCCGGAGGGCCTCGAGGAACATCATGACCTGCCCCTTGTCGTCGCATGAGCCGCGCGCGACGATGCGTTCACCGGGGCCGTTCTCGACTGCGGGTTGGATGACCGGCTCGAATGCGGGCGAATCCCAGAGTTCGTCGGGGTCGGTGGGCTGGACGTCGTAGTGCCCATAGAAGAGGACGTGGGGGCCTGCGGCGGCGTCGCCGGCGTTGGGCGTTGTCGCGACGACGATGGGGTGCCCGCTGCCCTCGGGGTCGCCGGTCTCCATGAGTGTGGCGTCGAGGCCGCCCTCGCGGAGTCTGGCGGCGGACCACTCGCCGGCCTTGCGGACGTCGTCCTTGAAGGCCGGGTCCGTGGAGATGCTGGGGATGCGGAGCCACTCGAAGGTGCGGTCGATCGAGGCTTGCTCGTTGTCGTTCAGCCAGCGCAGGGCGTCTGTGAGTGCCATGGCGGATCCCTCCTGGGGTTGGTGAGACCTGAGGATAGGGAGGCGGGGGCGTGCATCCTGGGTGCGAGCATCGCGCAGAGAGAAATCAAAGTTGCCTGTGTTCACAGATTGCTGGACAGCGTTGGCGCGCTTGGCGAGGCTTGGGTCTACGGCAGCTTGTCGCCGACCTGGAACTTGTCGCGGATTTCGGGTGTGGGCCTGCCGTTGCCGGTGTAGACGCTGCCGGAGGGCCACCAGGGTGCGGGGTCGCTCCAGGCCTCGAAATCTCGAATGACGCCGGTCGAGCCGTCGAAGTGGGCGACGTTGACCGACGAACCGGGATGGCGGAATGTCAGGCGGAGGTTTGTGTCGTCGCCCTCGTCGCCGCCTCTTCGTTCGGCGAAGTCGCGTCCAAAGGCGGTCGACTCGTGGTACGCCGGGCTTGAGCTTGTGAACGAACCGTAGATGCCGGGGATTGGACTGGGGTCGAAATCGAGGAGCCCGAGTTCGGCGGCATAGTAGCGTGTCGCGCAGCTCACTATCACCTTGCTCGACGGCTGGATAGCGACCGAGTCGATCCGCGGCATGAATCTGTCGGGGGCTCTGAACTCGGTCTGGAACCGCCAGGCATAGGGCGGGTTGCGCCGGACCTCGCGTCCGCGAAGCGTGCGGACCAGGCGAGAATGACGCGAGGCGATTTCGGCGTCGGGGTAATAGTGCATCGTTGCGGGTGAGAGATAGCTGATCTGGCGAATCCCGTCTCGTTCGAGTACTTCAATAAACTCATCGAAGTCTGGCGGGCGGCTTCCGGGGAACACCGTGTCGTTGTACATGATCGAAGACGGGTCGCTGAATGCGTTGAAGATGAACCCCGTTCGTTCTGCGCGGCTGTCGGGCATGTTCATGGAGTCGCCAAGGATCGGGCTGATCCAATCCACCAGTGATGTGGGAAGGTTGCGAACGAGCTTTCTCTGTCCGACCAACTCGACCGTGTAGTAGATCGAGTCGTAAAACCCCGAGCTGTTCGGGCCTGCGTACCAGTCCTCATGGTCGAGGATGTACTGGGCCTGGGCAGTTGCGAGGGTGCGCAATCGCGAGCCTTGGCACATCACGCTGCGCGCCGTCTCTCGGGCCGAGCCCAGCGAGGGCAAGAGGATCCCGATGAGTAGCGCGATGATCGCGATGACGACCAGGAGCTCGATGAGCGTGAAGCCGTTGGTGTGCGAACCCGGTTTCTTTGTCGCCATGACAACCTCCCTGGGCCTTGCGTGCCGCTCGTCAACGCCCCGATCGGATCGAGGCATCGGAGATCCGGATTTCATACGATAGCATATCCACCGCCGCGTTCTCACCCTCGATCTGATCCAACGCGGACCGGTAATGATCTGCGAGATACCAGGCCCCGTCGCGCTTGACGATAGGGATCAATGTCCGTTCACCCGTGTCGGGGTGCTTGCCGGGAATGCCGGTGGCCTTTCTGCCGCTGGTGTCGAACCGAAAGCGGTCGCCGGTCTTGACATCCACCATCAGGACGCTGTCGGCGAGATTGACCCCGCCTCGGCACGACAAGAACAGCCCGCCGGAGAGGGCGAGCAGGGCGAGGACGAACAGAATGATTTGCCAGGGCTTGGCAGAGCCCATCGTGACCTCCTGGGTGCCGTGCATCTTACCGGGGGCGGGGCGGTCCCGCGACCCAAAGTTGGCGGCACGTCAATCTGGGTAACACCGCCATCAGCGGTCCGTGGGCGTCAGATCGACCACGACGGGGTAATGATCGGCGGCGTAGCCCGGCGGGGCGGGGTCACGCCAGGACATTCCGGCGGGTCTCTGGATGGTGCCGAGAACGAATCCGCTGCTGTCGACGATCTCAGGTCTGAGCGCGCCATTCACGAGAATCAGATCGATCCGACGCCCCGAAGCGTGGGTCACGACGCTCTTGCCGGTCTGGTCGCCAAAGAGGTCGTGGAAGCCGGCGTCGAGGTAGGTCTGGACGCTGGGTTGGCTCGACGTGGCATTAAAATCGCCGAGGATGGCGATGTTGCGGGTGGCGTCCTGAAGCGGAGCGAGGAGTTCTACGAGGACTCGGGCCTCGGCGTCGCGCCAGTAGGCACCGGGTGCGCCAGATTTCTGGTGGACGACGACCAGCGTGAGGCCGTAGGGAGAATCGCCGGTCGGGGATGGGATCTCTATATCAACCAGCAGCGGCGAGCGATGGAAGAGGATCGGCTCGCCGGCGTTCCAGTTCTCCTGGTTGCCCCATTTCTCGGGATGGGTGCCGCCAAGCGGGTAGTGCAGCCAGTTCTCGGTATTGGTGATGGGGAAGCGGCTGAGCACGGCCTGCTCGATGCCGCGCTCGTCGCCGGCGTCGATGGAGACGACGTGGTCGTAGCCCATGCCCGTGAGATAGGCGTCCATGAACCAGCGCAGGGCCGACTCTGATTCGATCTCCTGGAGGCAGAGGATGTCGGCGTCGATGGCGCGGATGGCGTCTGCGAGGGGCCGGCGGCGTTCCTGCGGGATCGTGTCGTCGATATCCTCGGCTCGCCCGGACAGGGCGGGATCGTCGATGTCGTCGAACAGATTCTCGACGTTGTAGGTGGCCAGGCGGATGGTGGCGGGTGGCCTGGGTGTGGCCTCGCGCGTGCCGTGGCGGATGAGGAAGGAGAGGTCGTTGTCGTCAGTTGTCGGTTCGGTGTCGGTTGATGGCGGAGCGTTGTCGGATGTCGGGGTATCGGTCCCGGCACGGTCCGTGGTGGACTCGGCGAGGGGTTTATCGCAGCCCGCGAGAAGAAGACCGAGCATGGCGAGCAGAGCAAAGAGCGACTTGTTCATCGTTGTCTCCTGTCAGAGGCGCGAGCGTGAGTCGGCGGGCCTGTTGCTGTCAGAGCCGAGTGCGTAAGCACGCGGACCTGTTGCGTGTCGGGGCGTCGGTCCATCGAGCAATGCCGAGACGCCTTTGGATCGCGGGGGACCCTCCCTCGCCTCGATTCCCTCCTCGACGCCCTGGGTCCGCGGGCTTACGCCCGTTGGCTATGACAGCGCGGAGCCCAAGGTCCGCGTGCTCACGCCCGCTGGCTCTGACAGGGCGGAATCCGCGTGCTTACGCCCGCTGGCTCTGACAGGGCGGAATCCGCGTGCTTACGCCCGCGGCTCAGACAGGGCGGAGCGTAGGGCCTCTACGATTGGGCGATGAGGCTGATTCTCGCCAACCCGCGTGGATTCTGTGCTGGCGTGCAGATGGCCATCGATGTGGTCGCGCAGGTCGTGGACCTGTTCGAGGGAGAGGCGGTCTATGTGTACCACGAGATCGTCCACAATCGCCATGTGGTCGGGCGGTTTCGCGATTCGGGCGTGATCTTTGTCGAGCGCATCGGGGATATTCCCGAGGGGTCGGTGGTGGTCTTCAGCGCCCACGGCATCAGCCCGGCGGTGCGCGAGGAGGCTTCGGCGCGCGGGTTGCGGGCGATCGATGCGACGTGCCCGCTGGTGACCAAGGTGCACGCCGAGGCGATCCGGTATGCCCAACGGGGCGAGCAGATCCTGCTGGTGGGCCACGCCGAGCATCAGGAGGTCGTGGGGACGCGCGGCGAGGCGCCCGAGTCGATCCAGGTGGTGGAGTCGCCGGCGGATATCCCGGGGCTCGTGATCCACGATCCCGAGAAGCTGGTGTACCTGACGCAGACGACGTTGAGCACCGACGACGCGAGGGTCATCATCGATGCGCTGCGCGCGGCGTTTCCGGAAATTAAAAGCCCGCCGAGTGAGGATATTTGTTACGCGACGACGAATCGCCAGCACGCGGTGCGCCAGCTTGCGCCCGAGGCGGACCTGACGCTGGTGGTGGGGTCGAAGAACTCGTCGAACTCGGTGCGGCTGACGGAGATCAGTCTGAACGTGGGGACGCCCGCTCGCCTGATCGATGATGCATCGGATCTGGAGTGGGGGTGGTTCGACAGCGCAGAGATCGTGCTCGTGACCGCCGGGGCGAGTGCGCCCGAGGATCTGGTGGCGGGGGTGTGCCGCGCGCTGCTGGAGAAGTTCGGCGGGACGATCGAGCAGCGCGAGGTGTTTCGCGAGGACATCGAGTTTAATCTGCCGGCGGCGTTGCGCAAGGAGATGGTGGGGCGGGGGTTGACGCCCGAGCCGGCGCGGATCGGGACGCCGCGGATTACGCGGGAGCTGTATGGGGGCGTGGCGCTGACTGTGAGTGCGCGGGGTGAGAAAGCCTGATGCGCCATCCGGAATCGCATATTTTCGGGTTTACGCCGGAGACTCTCGGCGAGTGGTGCAAGACTCGCGGGATGGCGTCGTATCGCGCTGGGCAAATCCTGGAGTGGGTGTATCGGCACGGGGTGATCGATCCGGGCGCAATGTCGAATCTCGCCAAGCGAGACCGTGAGCTTCTGACGCGAGAAATGACATTTGTTTCGGGCGACATCCTGAGCCATCAGGCGGCGACCGATGGGACGCGGAAGATGTTGGTGGAGTGGAGGGACGAAGAGACGGAGAGAGGAAGAGAGGAAGAGACGGAGAGACGGAGAGACGGA
>CBDVAM010000062.1:0-19109 GCA_965371965.1 uncultured Phycisphaerales bacterium | reverse complement strand
GGATACTCACGATCTGGGTCAGCGCCATCAGCGACGCCGGATCCTCGGGATACCGCGCGTACGACTCGTCGTACAACTCGATCGCCCGCTCGAAGTCACCCAACGACCGCGCGCTCGCCGCCCGGAAGTACATGCTGTTGCGCAGCATCTCCGCCCGCGCCATACCGAGCCGCCGGCTGTCGATCCGGCTCAGGTCCTCGATCGTCCGATCGAACAGCCCAAGCGCCCTCTCGAGCCGGCTCGTCCGAATCGCCTCCAGCGCCTCGCGCTCGCTCGCCGGGATCGCCCGACCAAGCTCCACCTCGATCCTCTCGGCGTCCATCCGCGACGCCTCAGCGAGGCGATACCGCGCCTCGATCTCCCGCGGATCGCCGTCAAACCGCTCCAACGCCTCGCCCAGCGTCTTGATAGCTTCTTCATACCGGCCCCGGTTCAAGAGCAGATTGCCCAGCTCGAACACCCCGTCGCGATACAACGCCGTGTCCGGATCATGCACCACGATGCCGTCCACGATCAATCGAAGCAGCGCCTCGGCCTCCTCGTCGTTCGTCGCGTCCTGATCGCGCGCCATCAGGCGCGCCAGCGGCACATAGCTCCTGTCCCCGAAGATCCCCACGTTCTTGATCTCCGGATCGCTCGCATCGCTGATCAGCGCCCGATACCCCTCGATCGCCAGCACGGTCTCCCCCCGCGCCTCGAACGCCTGCGCCAGCCGAAGCCTCGCCTCGCCCTTGCGCGGGTCATTGGGAAACGCCTCGATATACTCCTGAAACACGCTGATCGCCTCGCCCTGGTCCCCCGCGCGATCAAAGCAATCGCCCGCCAGGAACAGCGAATCGCCGAACGCCTCGTAATCCGACACGATCCGCGTCCGCGCGTGCCGAAGGAACATGCTCCCCGCCGCGATCAGGTGGCGCCTCGCCTCCTCGCGCGTCGCCGGGTCCAGCAACCCGATATCCCGCCGATCCTCGCCCGTGAGTGTCCCGATCGGATCCGTACCGAATCCCATCAACGCCAGCGCCATCCCGCGCTCGCCCCGCGCGATCGCAAGCAGCACCTCGGGCACCGGCTCGCCCCCCTCGAACAGATCCTCGCTGAGCCGCCCGAGCCGGATCGCAAGATCCCACCTCCTCCGCGCCGCGACCTCCGCCGACCGCGCCACCAGGCTCTCGATCACCCCCTCCTTGCTCACCCGCCTGTGCCGACGCCCGTCCAGCAACACCTCGACCAACCGCTCGAAGTGATGCACCGATGAGTCCGGCTCATCGAGCCTCGCCTCGATCTCCGCAACCTCCAGCAGCGCCGGGATCACCGCCTCGCTCGACGGATACTCCACCAGCACCGCCAGCAGCCGCTCGCGCGCCGCCTGGCCCTCGCCCAGGGCCTCGAGCGCAACACCCTCGAGCCACAGCACCTCGCCCATCCGATCATCGGTCGACACGAACAGCGACGACACCCGCCCGAGCTGCTCGCGCGCCTGCTCGGGCGCACCCGCATCGAGATACGCATGCGAGAGGCTCAAGAGCAGCTCCGCCCGCGTCCGGTTGTCCACTCCGCCAAGCCGCTGCAGCTCGCGAAGCAGCTTCGCGATCGCCTCGTCCTGATACCCCTGGTCAATCAAAACATCCGTCTGCCGCTGGGTGATCCACGCCCGACCCTCGTCATCCAACGCCGGGTCGTCCAGCATCCCCTCCATCAATCCAAGCGCCGCCGAAAAATCATGCGTCGCCCGCGAGAGCTCAAGCTCGATCGCCCGCTTCATCAACTCGTGGCGACGCTCCATATTCGCATCGCTGATCCGCCCGGCGGACTCCGCCGCCAAATCAGCACGCCCCATCGACAGGTGGCTCTGCACGATCGACTCGCGATCGTGATCCCCCAGCACCGCCCCGCTCGCCTCGGCGTCACTGAACGCCCGCAGAATCCGCTCGTGATTCTCAGGCTTATCAACCTCCAGCTGACGCTGCCCCTGGTACATCGCCCGCGCCAGCAGCAGGAAATACCGCGCCCGCGCCGCCTCGGGCAGCTCACCCTTGGCCTCAAACGGGAACACCCGCGAGTTCAGGTCCTCGATCGCCTCCAGCGGCTTGCCCTGCTCGATCAGGATCTCGCCCCGCCGGAGCAGCCCCTCATAATCGACCTTCGGCCTCGACGCCAGCGCCAGATACGCCGCCGCCCCAAGCAGCGCCACAGAGCCGACCAACGCCGGCACCTGCCACAACTCCCGCCAACTCGGCGGCGTCACATCCTCGGTGCCCGACCCCTCCGCCGGCGCATCAGCCCCAGGCGCACCATCCGGCGCAACGCCCTCGCCGTTCACGTTGTCGCGCGGCTCCGCCACGTATCGACCCCGTCCTCGCGCATATTCTGCGCGAAAATCACCCCGCCGCACTCCGCGGGGGTCCAAACCCGACCAGACCTATCGGCTCTTGCACCCAAACGCGCTCGATCTGCGCGTTCAAAGTCTCAACTTTCCTCGATCGGACCCATCACCACCACCGTCCGCCCCAGCGCATCGCCCGCGTGCCGACCGAATGGATCAACCCATGCCATCAGCACGCTCGGCAACAGAAACCACTTCATCGCATTGCGAACCGCGATCCGCCCAAACCCGACCCGCCCATCCTCTGCCCCGATCACCCGGCATCCGACCATCAGCTTCCCGGCCGACGCCCCGAACAGCCCCTCGAACACTGTTGTGTGCACGAACGCCGTCGCCAGGACCATCCCCAGATTGATCGCCCCGCCGACACCCATCCCCGCCTCGAGCCAGAGCACCCGCATCAGCGACTCGCCCGTCACCGCCGACACCGCCAGCGCCGCCACCATCAGATCACCCGCCGTCGCCAGCACCCGCGCCAGCCCGGGCGCGACAATCCAGCCCTGCGGAATCTTCGGTGGCGGGGGCATCCGCACCCCCACCATCGCAATCACCATGAACACCACCGCCAACACCGACCCCACCAGGATCCGCAGATCCCGCCCGATCACCGGCGCAAGCACCTCCGCCTCGCCATCTGCAAAGACCCGCCCGCTCAGCACGCTCATCTCAAAGATCCGAGGCGCGCCTCCCCCTGCGGATGCCTCTTCCGCCGACGCCCCCATAGCCACGATCCGATCGTCGCCCCGCAACATCCCGACCCCGCCATCACACCACTCCGCCAACGCGCCCACCCGCCAGACGCCGCCGCCACCGACCCGCCAGACCGCCCCGCCCCCACCCTCGTTCAACGAAACCCCTATCAACTCGCCATCGCCGCCCACCAGCACCAGCCCGCCCAACTCCGAAGCCCCTGCGAGCCCCTGTCGCGTCCAGCGCCAGACCTCGCCGCCCGGTTCATCCTCATCCACGTCGCCGCGCAACACAAAGCGCTCGCCGTCTTCCTCTCCCAACAGCCCAACAGCATCGCGCCCCAACTCAATGATTCCCTGAATCCCAAGAATCCCATCTACTTCAGCGCCCCCGTCACTTCGCGCCGCCTCGCCGACTCTGCCCAGTTCAACCTCGCGCCACGCATCGCCCTCAAGCCGCATCAGCAAGAGCTCCCCGCCCTCGCCCCGCGCCAGCACCATCAATCCCAACTCGTTCCACGCCGTGCCGATGAGCTCTCCGCCCCCCGCCACCCCCCCGACCCCTGCCATCGCGTCCAGCCGCCCCACCGACGCGTTCTGCCATCCGGCCCGCCCGCGAACCACAGACAACCCGCGCACCAGGAAACCGCCGTCCGCCCGCGAAAAGAACATCGCGACCCGATCGCCATCCGCCGCCAGCCCGACCGGCGCACCCTCCAGCGCGTACGCAAACCGCACCGTCCCACTCGCAGACCCGCCGCCGCCGGGTCCGCCCGCCCGCGCCGGGACATGCCAGATCGTCGCAGCCTCCCCCGCGGGAATCGCAAACCACAGATGCCCGCTATCGCTCGAAGCCGCCAGCGGCGACTGCCCCAACGCCGCCCCGCCCACCACCAGCGCAGCAACCCCAGCAACAACCCAGGCAACAACCGCCACCCTGATCCCACCCAAAGTCACGGTGCCGGCTCGTCGAGATCGCGCACCTCCACCACTCGCTCGCGCCGCAACAACGCCTCCAGGTCGAACGCGATATCCCTCGGCAGCCGCTCGATGCTCTTGATCGTCCCAAAGTCAAACAGCACCGTCGTGTCGATCCGCGCCAGCTCGATCGTGATCTGAGAGGGCATCTCCGGACGCAGCCCCACCCCGTCAAACTCCGCCAGGCGCCCGTAATCCTCCAGGCTCGCCCGCGCCGCGATCTCGCCCTCTTCATCTATCAACTCGATCACGATCGGATACCACTCGACCGGGTCGAACACCACCCGGCGCGTGCCGAACCGCGCCGCCGCCGTCACGCTCCAGCCGCCCGCGACCTCATCCCACACCGGCGCATCGCCACCCTCCGCCAAACCAGAAATGCCCAGCAACTCGATCAGATCCAGCGGATGCACCGGCACGCCGAACTCCTCGGCCCGCGCCGCCGACGCACGCTCGTGCGTGCCCACCAGCGCCACCCGCCGATCCTTGTCCAGCGTGTCCACCCACCAGTACCGCTCCTCGTTGGATCCAAGAAAGAAGTACATCCGGTCGATGGTCTTGCCCAGCGACAGGCTCAGACTCGATGGGCGCACGACCTGCAGATACCCGTCGGCCTGGTCTTTCCGTTCCTTGCCCTCGACGACGCTGTGGACCACGACCGTCGCCCGCGCCCACAACCGCACAAGCCGCTCGCTCCGCGCGTTCACCCGATCGCGCAGCTCCGCGTAACTCGGGCGGTCCTCGGGCGCACCATCGCCCGGATCATCGACCTTCGCCCGGGTACACCCGCCAAGACAAACACAAAGCCACCCACCCAACACCACACACACCGCGAGCAATCGCAAAGAATCCCTCACGAGCCGTCCTCGTCGATCACCGCCGACAACTGCTCGCTCACCTCCTGGATCCGCTCGTCGGTCATCCCCGGATCCACAACCTCCAGCAGCGCCGGCCCCTCCGGCGGCAGCGCCACACCCTTAGGCCGCACCAGCACCACCCCGTCGCGCGTCCCCTCATACATCACCAGCTTCTTGCGGATCAGGATCAGCGTCAGCACATACCGAAACGCCAGCCGCCCCGCGTCCTCGGTCTCGGCCAACTGCTCGAACAGGTCCATCAGCTCATCGCCCGCGATCAGCCGACGCTTGCGGGCGTCATCCGCGACCACCACCGATCGCCACACGCCCACGATCGCACCACTCGGGCGAGACCCCTCTTCCCACGCCGCAACCGAATAGTCCTCGCGCACATAGCTCGCGTCACGCTCCAGAAGCGTCGCCACGAACTCTTCACCCACAGCCAACGCGCGCCCGCTGGCGGCACACGTCCCCGTCGGCTTGGAAATCGAATACCCCGTCCGTCCACTCATGCCGCCAGTGTACCCCCCCACCGACGACGAGAACCTATCCCAGAACCCCGATGGCCCAGTTCACAACAGAGTCATAAAGAGCACAGAGCTTGAAATCCAAGAGTTTTTTCTCTGTGCCCTCGGTGCCTCTGTGGTGAATCAGCGGTTTGGGGATAGCCTCTCAGCCCTCATCCTCATGCAGCATCTGCCACAACCGCTCCAGCAACGCACGCATCCCGATCCCCGTCGCCCCCGAGATCGCCATCAGCTCCCGCCCCGGCGGGATCCGCCCCCGCAGCTCCCCCAGCGCCGCCTCGATCTCCTCCTCGCCCCCAAGCAGATCCACCTTGTTGAGCACCACGATCTCCGCCTTGTGCGCAAGCTGCTCGCTATACCCCGCAAGCTCCGCCCGAACCGTCCTATACGCCTCAACCGGATCCGACCCATCCACCGGACACGCATCCAGCAGGTGCACGAGCACGGTCGTCCGCTCCACATGGCGAAGAAAATCGTGCCCAAGCCCCGCGCCACCAGACGCGCCCTCGATGAGCCCCGGGATATCCGCAAGCACCAGCCGGCGAGCCGGATCAAGCTCCGCGATCCCCAGTTGCGGCGACAGCGTCGTAAACGGATAATCCGCGACCTTCGGCGTCGCCCGCGTCAACGCCCGCAACAGCGTGCTCTTGCCCGCGTTGGGAATGCCAATCAGCCCGACCTCCGCGATCAGCTTCAACTCCAACCGAAGCCGAAACCGCTCGCCCCTCTCCCCGGGCGTCGCCTTCCGCGGCGTCTGGTTGATGGCGCTCTTGAAATGCTCGTTGCCGAACCCGCCCCGTCCGCCCTTGGCCACGATCGCCGACTCGCCCTGCCCGAGATCGCACACGACCTCGCCGCGCTCATCATCGATCGCCATCGTCCCCGCAGGCACCCGGATCACCAGATCATCCGCGTCGGCCCCATACTGCTGCTTGCCCCGCCCGCGCTCGCCCGACGGGGCCGACCACTCCGGGCGACCGCGAAAATCGATCAGCGTGTTCAGCCCATCATCCGCGGCGAGCACCACGTCCCCGCCCCGCCCCCCATCGCCACCATCAGGCCCGCCCTTGGGCAGCCCCTTGCCGCGATAGAACGAGACGAACCCATCGCCCCCATCCCCCGCACGCACCGTGATAGCCGCCCGATCCACAAACATGAACTCAGAGCATAGGGATCCATCCACCCCCCCCGCGTGCATCCCAAGCCCGCCCCGCCCTCTTCTACAACCCAACAACTCGATCCTGCCAGGTCGCCCCGCGACGCCGCTCCCGAGGCGTCACCGGCGGCTCGTCCACCACTGCCGCACCACCCACTGACACCGCCAGCCAAGCCGACGATACAAACCAGGCTCTGTTCGACGGATCGTCCCTAACGAGCCGCGCCCGTGAGGAAGCGGTCTGAGACGCGCCCACAGCGTGTCGCAACCATCAGGCCGCAGACTAATGCTCACTGCCCCAATCTACCCGCCGTGCCCATGCAACCGGTCGATCGCCTTCGTGGATAAATGGTGACTGTCCCTATTTGTCTAAGTGCTCGACCTAGACAACGGCATCGTATTTTCCCCGTGGATAAATAGTTGAGAGACTCAGCAGCGCTTTTGGGCCCGTCTGGCTGTGCGATAGTCAAACAAAAGAAGCGCATATAGCCCCATTATCCAGATGCCCAATATCTCGAGGATGTTCCTTTCGAGACTGGCGCGCGTCACAGCCGTCCCGAGTAGCATTGCCCCGGCACTGCATGCAATAATCCACGAGCCTGCAAGCAATCGCTTCCTGGCGCCACTTGGTGCCCCTGCACGCATTGCGGTGCGCCGAAATTCCCACGCGATAGAAAGAGCGCCAAAAATAATACCGAAAGACAGAAAGTGCCATGTTCTACCAGACATTGATCGATCAACCCAGAGTGTCATGATCGCACCAACTCCAAAGCAAACACTGATTGCAATCAATACCACACTCACTGCCAGGTTCCTATTTCCCATTGCTAATCCTGTTTATCGAAGGATAAAGATAAATGATAAATAGGATAAACAAAGACAGCCACCATTTATTCACCCTCTCCGTGAGCCTACGCAGCCCGCCCGAGGACGCCTGTGAGCGCAGCGCGCCAAGAGCCCAGTGTCCGCCGACCGGACAGCCCGCCCGAGGATGTCGCGATGACCTCACCATGCCCCAGAGCATAACAGAATCGCCGCTCTACCGTGTCATATCGCGGAAACCTGAAAAACAGAGGACCGCCACCGTTCTCCTCGTTCGCCGATGACTCGCATCCATCAGGCTGTAGACCAAGGCTCAATGCCCAGATTCACCCGACGTGCCCATGCAACCGTTGATCCCGGCGTGAAGCGGCAGGTGCCACTGCGACTCCACTACTGAGGTGCCACTCAGCGCCGTGAACTGAGCAATGGAACCGCCGCGAAGCGGCGCACGGTGGTAGCCTGGGGCGCAGCCCCAGGCTTGAGAGTCGTTCGATTCCTCGCCCTGAAAGGGCGGACGAATCGTTCGCCCTTCCAGGGCGTCAACGTGAGCACGACTCAGACCCGGGGCCAAGAGCCCCGGGCTACCTTCGTTGGGCCCTCCAGGCCCGGACATGAAACGAGAAGGGACTATTGAACCACGGAGTCGCACGGAGTCACACGGAGTTGAAACCTGGGATGCGCTGACGAGCCGGCACACAAGGCCCTCTCCCCACCCCCGTTCTCCTCCTGCTCCGTGTCACTCCGTGCAACTCAGTGGTGAGTTCTGATCCTGTGCCTCTCCGGTGAATCAGCGGTTTAGGGTTAGCCTCTAATCGTCCCCCTACGCCGCCCGCCGAAACCGACCCTCCAGCACACGCCGCATCAGACGCTCGCGATCGCCCGCCCTGGGAAACCCCGTGAACGACGCCGCCAGAAACACCGGCCCGTCCACGCCGTCTCGGTCCTGCCACACCACGTTCGCCTCGGCCTCGATCTCACAGATCAAGTCCGACGTATCGGTGATCGCGCCATCCCCCGTCGGCAGGCTCAGACGAACGCGGATTGGCGTCCCCTGCGGCAGCTCCTCGTCCAGCTCAAAGCGGATCCCCGCCTCGCTCACGTCATACGCGTGCCCGCTCAGCCACTCCCCGCCCACGCCCTGCACCTTCACCTCGGTGTACGCCGCCGGCAGGCTGAACCGCTCAAAACGCCTTCTATTGATGTTCGACATGGCTCGCTCCCGCGTTGATTTCCGCAAGAGCTATCGGGCCTCTGAACCCCCAAGTTCAGCGCCCCAAGCCAATCAGTCGCAAGATTCTCGCTCGCCGTTGACCCTCACACCCAGGCGAACCTCCAACCGAGACCGCGCCACCCCCAGCGCCAGCGCCAGATCATCCAGCGCCCCCTCATCGATAGACCCCACCAGCCGCTCGCTGATCTCACCAGGCACATCCATCAGCCGACCATCGTCCAGCAGCACATGCGCGTGCGGCTCAACAGTCGAATCAAACCGGCACGCCCCCGAGCCATCCTCCGACGCCCGGCGCTGCACCAGCCCGCACTCGCACAACGCCTCCAGCGTGTTGTACACCGTCGCCAGGCTGATGCCCTTATCCGCCCGGCGCACGCTGGAGAGCAGGTCCTCGGCGGTCGGATGCATCGCCGTCTCGCACAGCGCGCCATACACCAGCTCGCGCTGGCGCGTGCAACGCAGCCCCCTGGCCCTCAGTTTCTCGCCGACATCATTCATACAAACACCCGTATCCAGCCTGATCCCACCGAGGATTATTCCCCGCTCACGCGCCGAGGCCAGCCCTCTTTGCGGATTCGCATGGTCCGATGCGGAATCCCCGCCTCTTCGAACTCCTCAGAATCAAAGACCCAACCCAACCTCTCGTAGAACCCATACGCCTCCCGCCGAGCGTGGCACCACACCGATTCCAGCCCCATATCCCCGAACGCCCGCGTCTCCAGGGCCTCGACCAGCATCCTCCCCACACCCGTCCCCTGCCACCCGCTGTCCACCACCATCTGCGACAACGCCCCCACGCCATCCCCCTCATCCCTCAACAGCACACACCCGATAACCGCCCCTACGTCAATCGCAACCAGATGCTCCGACGCCTCGTCCACCCCAGGAAACATCGCCCGGTACCGCTCCAAGTCGAGCCCCAGCGGCACCAGCAAATCCTGCTCACGCAGCGCACACGCCATCTCGTACCACTCGTGCCCAACCTCCGCTCGCTCGATCCGGATCATCACCAAACCCTAGACAAAGACCAATGAACGCGTAGCGGGCGTTTATCGGAACCATCGAAGGCCCGGCCGTCAGAAAAGGACGTCAACCGGTCCTTCCAAGCCTCGTGGCACATGCGCGATGAGGGTATCCCAGAGGCGTTTGCCGGTTCACAGATGGAGCATCGAAGGGTGAGAAGAGCTGGTAGACGCCCTCCTTGACAGTCGGGCCTGCGATGGCGGCGCTCGCTTCGAGACGCTACCAGTGGATTGCGCTCGCTCCAGCCGAGTGCGCATCGTCGCTCGTGATCTGGCCATTTGGCGCTCTGGCCATTTGGCGCTCTCCCAACCCATCCCCCGCCATCGGAGACCCCCACCGACCACCGCAGATCATGGCCCGATTCGCTCCCTCGTCCCTACCATCGCCTCGCGAATCACCGCCCTCGCCAAGAGCACACAGGAGCGCGACCAACATGGGCCTCTTTGGACGAAAAAAACACCCCGCGACACCCCCCGCGCCGAACCCCTCGCCGCCCAACGCGACCAACCACGCCCCCATCGACCCCCGCATCGACCAGCTCGGGCGCCAGATGCTCGAACTCGCCCGCGCCCACAAGTCCGGCATCCTCAGCGCCCGGTTCTACTCCGACAAGCTCATGAACTGGTCCATGAAGGACCACGATTTCAAGGTCCAGCTCTTCCGCTTCGTCGACGCCTTCCCCATGCTCAAGACCCCCGAGATCATCCACGATCACCTCGTCGACTATCTCACCCAGCCCGGCGTCAAGGTCCCCGCAACCATCGACCTCGGGCTCAAGGCCGGCGGCATCGCCAAGGGCCTCATGGGCAAGACCATCGCCAGCCAGATCACCTCCATGGCCCAGAAGTTCATCGCCGGCACCGACGCCGCGGACGCCCTGCCAAAGCTCAAGGAACTCTGGAACGACGGCATCGCCTTCAGCGTCGACCTGCTGGGCGAGGCCTGCATCTCCGACGCCGAGGCCGACGCCTACCGCGACAAGTACCTCGACCTCATCAACAACCTCCCCGACACCGCCGAGTCCTGGAAACCCCAGCCCCGCCTCTCCACCGACCATCTCGGCGACATCCCCCGCACCAACGTCAGCATCAAGATCAGCTCCCTCGCCGCCAAGGTCGACCCCATCGACCCCGAGGCCTCCATCGCGCGCCTCATGACCCGCCTGCTCCCCATCCTCGAATCCGCCCGCGACCGAGGCGTCTTCGTCAACTTCGATATCGAGCAATACGAACTCAAGGACCTCACCCTCACCCTCTTTGAGCGCTGCTGCGAGCAACTCGACTTTGAAGCCGGCCTCGCCCTGCAGGCCTACCTCAAGTCCGCCGACGCCGACGCCAAACGCATCTGCGACTGGGCCAAGGCCAAGAACCGCATCGTCACCGTCCGCCTGGTCAAGGGCGCATACTGGGACGCCGAGACCATCCACGCCGAGACCATGGGCTGGCCCTGCCCGGTCTGGAACGAAAAGTGGCAGACCGACGCCTGCTTCGAGCGCATGAGCGAGACCATCCTCGACGCCTGCCCCCGTGCCACTGGCGGCTCGTCCGCCAGTGCTTCCGGCGGCGTCAAGCTCGCCCTCGGCTCCCACAACGTCCGTTCCATCGCCGCCGCCCTCGCTGGCCTGGAAAAACGCAACCTCCCCACCAACGCCATCGAAATCCAGATGCTCCACGGCATGGCAGACCAGCTCAAGCACGCCGCCACCGAGATGAACCTCCGCGTCCGCGAGTACGTCCCCGTCGGCGACATGATCCCCGGCATGGCCTACCTCGTCCGCCGCCTCCTCGAGAACACCTCCAACGAATCCTGGCTCAAGGCCGGCTTCATGGACGACGTCGACCCCACCCAACTCCTCGCCAACCCCGCAAATCTCAATGGTGCCGTCAAAGGAGGCCCCGGCGCAAGCCCGGGCTCTTCCCCCTCCGACTCCAACCGAGGCCCTGGCGCAAACCTGGGCTCTTCCCCTTCCACATCTACACCCACTACCCACTCACCCAAACCCGACCTCTCCACCATCGCCGCACAACGCCACAACCTCTCCCCCGCCATCCCCGCACTCGCCGATGGCAACGCCTTCACCAACGAACCCATCCACGACTTCTCTCAAGAGAACCAACGCGACACCTTCGCCGCGGCAATCGCGCGCACGCCCCAACCCCAAGGCGAGTCTCTCCTCAACGCCGGGCAAGCCGAGAAGATGCTCGATGCCGCGCACACCGCCTTCCCGCGCTGGCGCGACACGCCCCAGATCGAACGATCCAAGGCCATTATTAAGGCCGCCGCCACCATGCGCGCCCGGCGCGATGAACTCTCGGCCATCATGATCAAAGAAGCCGGCAAAGCCTGGCGCGAGGCCGACGCCGACACCTGCGAGGCCATCGACTTCTGCGACTACTACGCCCGCATGGCCATGCCCATGTTCGATCGCACCCGCCTGGGCAAGTTCATCGGCGAACTCGATGAAACCTGGTACCAACCCAAGGGCGTCGCCGTCATCATCAGCCCCTGGAACTTCCCCGCCGCCATCTTCACCGGCATGACCACCGCCGCGCTCGTCACCGGCAACTGCGCAATCGTCAAACCAAGCCGCCAGACCGTGGGCATCGCCCGCACCATCACCGAAATCCTCTGGGATTCCGGCATCCCCAAGGACGTCCTCCACTTCTGCCACGCCCCCGGTTCCACCGTCGGCGCGGTCCTCGTCCGCGACCCGCGCGTCTCCATGATCGCCTTCACCGGCTCCAAGCCCGTCGGCCTCGACATCATCGAGGGCGCGGCACACACCCACCCGGGCCAGGCCAACGTCAAAAAAATCATCGCCGAGATGGGCGGCAAGAACGCCATCATCGTCGATACCTCCGCCGACCTCGACGAGGCCGTCGTCGCCATCTGCTACTCCGCCTTCGGTTTCCAGGGCCAAAAGTGCAGCGCCTGCTCGCGATGCATCGTCGTTGATCCCCAAGGCCCCGACGGCAACGCGACAAAGACCTTCCTCCGCCGCCTCATCGACGCTACCAAGGCCCTGGTCATCGCCGAGCCCACCGACCCCGACGCCGATTTCGGCCCCGTCATCGACCCCTCCGCCAAGAAGTCCATCCTCGAATATATCGAACACGGCAAGCGCGAATGCAAGCTCGAACTCGCCATGCAAACCCCCGACGGCCTCGAAGACAGCACCAAGCGCGACTACGTCCCGCCCCACATCTTCAGCCGCGTCACCATGGATCACACCATCGGGCGCGAAGAGGTCTTCGGCCCCGTCCTCTCCGTCATGCACGCCAAGTCCTTCGATGAGGCCCTGGAAATCGCCAACGCCAGCGAGTTCAAGCTCACCGGCGGCGTCTTCAGCCGCAAACCCGCACACATCGAAAAAGCCAAACGCGACTTCCGCGTCGGCAACCTCTACATCAACCGCTCCTGCACCGGCGCAGTCGTCGCCCGCCAACCCTTCGGCGGCGCAGGCATGTCCGGCGTAGGCACCAAAGCCGGCGGCGCAGACTATCTCCTCCACTTCACAGACCCAAGAGCCTGCTGCGAGAACACGATGCGAAGAGGCTTCGCGCCAGAGCTGTAACTCCGCACCGTCCTATTCCTGTGCCCCGGAGGGGCAAACGTATGTAGCCCCGGGCGCAGCCCGGGGAACCGCCCAACACATCACCCCCGCCCCGGAGGGGCGGACGACTCTCCCACAATCTCCATCAAATGCCCCGCCGCTCCTTCGCCGCCTCCGCCACGAGCGCCATCGATACCAAACCCGCCGGCACAGACTACCTCCTCCACTTCACAGACCCAAGAGCCTGCTGCGAGAACACGATGCGCAGAGGGTTTGCGCCGGAACTTTGATCACCGCTATCTCAACCGCCCACTCACCGGCGGCATCGTCGCCCGCCGCCCGGAACCCCTTCGGCGGCTTCGGCATGCGTGGCGTGCGGTCCAAGGCCCCGGGGGGCTGGAGTATCTGTATCAGCTTGTTGAGCCGCGGGCGGCTGCGGGGAATATGATGGGTAGAAGCCTCGCACCGGAGTTGCAGTCAAGAAGCTGGAGTGGCGACGACCTATGAGCAAGCACGAAGAATATGTGGCGGCCACCAAGCAGCTGATCTCAGATGTCATGGAGCACACTCTCGACGAGTATCTTCGAAATGACCAACTAGGCTCTATGAACTTCTCCGATATCGATTCGCAGGCAAACGACGTTCTCCAATTGCTAGCCGACATCGCCACTCTGCCTGTACATCTTGCACCAATGGCGCTACTTGAGCATGCATACCAGCGCATGCAGACGGCCAAGGATACTCTAAATAGTATGCGAGGCTTCGATATACGGCAGCAAGACGCGGTAACAAGACATGCTCGTCTTATCAAAAATTTCACAGCTTTTCTCCCTGACTTCTTTTCAAGCGTGCTGACGCTGTTCAACTATTTACATTGGCGAACCGATGCACCGAAGGCCGTGATGCAGGAACTTGAAGTCGCTGGCGCAGAAAAAATGCAACAGCTCGACGCAATGATGACCAGCGTAGCGAATGCTCAACAGACCGCTGAGGCAACTCAACAGGAGCTTTCTCGGATAAAGACTGAGGCCGAAGCGGCGGCAACCATGACCGCAGGTATTAGTCACAGCTCTGTCTTCGGCGAGACGGCCAACCAGCACGCTAGATTTCAAAAGTGGTGGCTGTTTTTTTCCGTTGCATCAGCCCTTGGCACAGCGGGTGCAGTCGTCTGGCTGTTCGCTGATTCACTGCTAATCTCAACTCCGGAACTAATACCGACCGATACTGACGGTCCAGTTCCAGGTTCAGGGGTCGACTGGCCACAGACTCTTGCGAGATCAACACTGATTATCATAGGCCTGGCGATTGTCTCACTATGCACCAAGAATTATCGCGCACATCGCCACCTGCATGTCATTAACCTACATCGCTCGAATGCTTTGCGTTCCTTTGAGGCTTTTGTCCGGATGGCGCAAGACGAGCAGGTTCGAGACGCAGTCCTCCTTGAGGCTGCTCGCTGCATCTATCGACACCAACCAACTGGGTACGTTGGTCAAGCCGCCGATGGCGGGGATGCGAGGATTTTCGAAGTGATGAAGCTGGCACGAGATCCCGGACGCGCTTAGCAGTTACTGCCTAGAAACTGCGAGGAGCTTTCAGATCAGGTGGGTAGCATTCTCACAACGCGTGGCATGGCCACTGCATTGAGCGGCTATGCCCTCCACTCATACGCCAGATTCACCTGCCACGACACCCCATACCGGCGGGTGGCATGCCCACAGCGCGTGGCATGGCCACTGCTTTGAGTGGCTATGCCTCCCACTTCTACCTTTGCTTCCCACCCGCATAGCCACGATGACGTGGCCATGCCACGCCGGCCCATTCCCTTACCATCCCCCCCTGCCCGCCGCGCCCCCACTCTCGCACCTACGCATCCGCACCCACTGCCCCAACTGCCACTACCCAGTCCCCCGTGACAACCAACCCCCCATCTGCCCCGAATGCGGCAAACCCGCCCGCCGCGAGCTCACCGAAGACGAGACCCGCCTGCTCACCCCCGCCGAGCGAGCGTTCCTCAAACGCTGGCGGCCGAGATACACCACGCCACCAAGGCTCTTTGTTCTCGCCTTTCTCGTCGGAGCGGTGCTCGTCCTGGCATTGCTGACGGGCGGAGGCCTGAAGACCCCCGTGTCCGCTGCCATCGGCGTCGCCATCGGCGCGCTGATCGCACGACTCATCCATCGCTTCTCACGAGCGAGAATTCGACCGGAGATGCACGACGCCGAGGAGGATCTCACCGACGCCCATGCCGCCATCTCCTATTTCGACATCCAGCAGTCCATCATCATCACCGGCGAGATGCACGCCGAGCCCGTCGCATTCGCATTCCTCCGAATCAATGACCACCAAGCACTCGGCTTCAAACTCGACACGATCACATCCATATTTCCAGACATCGCACACCATGCCCCAACACGCCTCGCCATCGACTTCCTCCCACACACCGGCATCCTGCTCAACGCACGCGCGGCGAGCGAGAACACTATCCCCACCGAACACCGCGAGGTCGGATCGATAGAGAACGCTGGGAGCACATTCGTGTACGAGATCCACGACCTTGACAAGTCCATTCAGTTGACGGAGGGCGACCCTCCGTTGTTTCCGAATCACCCCAAGGACGAAACACCATGAGCCCGTTCGCCCAAGACTCCCGTTGCTCGCCCAAGGCCCGTGGCGGGTGGCATGGCCACGGCTTTGCGTGGCTATGCGATCGATTCAACGGCGTCCATCATCGCCCCGGCGGGTGGCACTGGTAGCACACAGGGCCACAGATCTAAAGGTGCCACTGGTGGCTTGCCCACCAGTGCCGAGCCGCCCGAGCCTCGCACTGGCAGACAAGCTGCCAGTGGCACAAGACATCACTCATACCCCAGATTCACCTGCCAAGACACCCCATACCGATCGTTGAACCACCCGAACTTCCTCGAGAACCCGTAGTCATCCACCGGCATCAAGAACTCGCCGCCATCGCCCAGCCTGGCGACCAGCGCATCCATCTCCGCCTCACTCGCACAATCCACGAACAGCGACACCGAAGGCGTAAAGCCGAAGGCGTGCACCGGCGGGCTGTCTGTGCACTTCACCTCGAGCCCGTTCACCTCGAACACCCCGAGCTTGACACTTCCCTCTGCGCCGGCCTCACCCGCCCCATATCGCTCGACACTCACGATCTTGGCGCCAAGACCGCTGCCGCCAAACGCCTCGACGTAGAAGCCCATGGCCTCCTCGGCGTTGCCGTCCTGGAACATCAGAAACGGACTGACGCTCGACTCCAGACCGGCCGCCTCAGCTTCGCCACGCTCGCCGGTGGATGCGCAGCCCGAAAACGCGCAGAGGATGACCGCAAGAAGAACTGTCCAGGGAATGCTCATGAGGACAGGGTAGTCGATTCCCAATGCCGCCAGATGCCAAAGCTACGCCATGGCGTGGCTACATCAGTCACAAGGAGTCCGCAGGTGGCACCGACCACAAGACCGTCCCCCGGACCCACCCTGGCGTCAGTGCGATCCACCAACCAACCTCCACAGCCACTGACCTTCCGAATGGTCAGTGGGACGCTTTCTCCACAATCTTCACCCTATCTCCAACCCTCATCCGGCGTTTCATGGACTTGCCCCCACCCAAACTTGCACCGCCCCGCCGAGCCCCAACAGTTGCCCCATGCTCGAAGACACCATGATCCAAACCAACTCCCATCACCCGCCGCGCAACCCCAGACCCAAGACCCCAGACCCCAGACCCACGCCCAAAGGGCGTCCCCCATCCCCGATTGCCGATTGCCGAATCCCGAATCCCGATCTCAACGACTCCCTCCTCCTCCGCGAACTCCTCGACCCCGACCTCTCCCCACTCGACCTCTGCGACCACCACGAACTCACCCTCGAACAACTCGAAGAATGGATGAACTCCCCCAAAATAGCCGCGGCTCTCGATTCCCTCGCCCGCATCGAATCCCACAGACGCGAGCTCATCACCCAACGCGCCCAGACCGCCGCACTCGCCGCGCTCGAAGACCTCGCGGCACTCCCTACATCCTCAGGCCACATCCCGACCGCGCCTGAGCAACTCCGCCACAACGAGACCCGCCGCAAAGCCGCGGCTCAACTCCTGCGTTCCCAAGCTCGATCCCCCGCCACCCGTGCCACCAACCGCTGCTCTGAGCGGTTGGAGCTCCCCACCCGTGCCACTGGTGGCTCGTCCACCAGTGCCGCCCCACCCTGTGCCAACCCTTCCCAGCGCCCCAAGCACCCGGAATCCCCCTCGATGACCTCCCGCGTCAAGAACGCCAAAAAGTCCTTTGCCCAGCCCCCCAAATCCCCTACGCTGAGATCCCAGTCTCGTGGGCAACCAGTGAAGGAACACGCCGTGAACACCCGATCCATCGCCGTCCTGACCGCCCTCGCCGCACCGCTCACCCCGGCCCTCGCCGACGACCTGCTCCCCGTGGTCAACGCGTCGATCCACGACGAGCCCCGCGACGGCCTGGGCGACTCCTTCAACAACTCACCCTTCGAGGGCCTGCTGCGGGTCCAATCCCACCGCGCCGATCGCGCCACCACCGAGTACGACCTCTCCGCCTTCGCCGGCGGCACCGTCACCAGCGCAACCATCCACGGCGCGATCTTCAACAACAACGCCGGCGGCGACTTCCCACGCGTCTTCGAGTTCCTCATCTATTCCGCCAACGGCCAACGCGACCTCAGCGACTACCAGATCGACGCCGTGCTCGTCGGCGAGGCCTCCTGGCCCGCACCATCACCACCGCTGGATTTCAGCTTCGATGTCGCGCAGGCGGTCCAGGACGTGCTGGACTCGGGCGCGACCTTCGTCGGCTTCCGCGTCCAGGGCATCTCGGACAACCTCTTCCCCTCGATCCTCGACGAGTTCGTCACCCTCACGATCGAGGCCAGCGCCGGCTGCGCCGCCGACATCGACGGCGATGGCGACGCCGACGCCGACGACTTCTTCGCGTACCTCGACCTCTTCGTCATCTGCGACCCCAACGGCACCTGCGACGCCGACATCGACGGCGATGGCGACGCCGATGCAGACGATTTCTTCGCCTACCTCGACCTCTTCGTCGCCGGCTGTCCCTGACCGCCGCCTGAACTGTCGCCCCACTGCCCGATGACAGTGCCGACAGGGGGAGGCTCATGGTTATCGGGTCTTCCAACCCTGGGAATCAACCGGCGGGGCAGCCAGAGCCCGCCCAGCCGTTATGCTGGATCTCCAGAGCCGGTCGGGCTTGGTCCATCTGCCAGGAGTTGAATCCATGCGTCTATCCCCTGTTTTCGCGGTGAGTCTGATCGTTGTGCTCGGCGGGTGTGCCGCGCATCACTTGTCGCTTGAGGCTCAAGCCGAGGCCGAGGCCCGCGAGGCCCAGCTCGCGGCGGAGCTTGCGGCGAGCGAAGCAGTCGAGGTCGAGGCTCGCGAGGTCGAGCGTGTGCCCAAGGTCGCGGTGCGCGAGCATCCCGAGCGGCTGTTTGCGGAGTTGGATCTTCCGACGCCCAACGATCGGCGGCTGGCCTCGGGCGCGCCCGGGAGCGCCTACTGGCAGCAGCAGGTGGATTACACGATCGACGCGACGCTGGACGCCGACGCACAGCACCTGAGCGCGGACATGAGCGTGATGTACCACAACAACTCGCCGGACGAGTTGACGTACCTGTGGATACAGCTCGAGCAGAATCTGTTTCGCGATGACAGCCTGGGGACGCTGAGCCGTTCGCGCGGCGGGGTGATGCGCGAGGCCGATGAGCCGCTGGACGGCGGATACACGATTACGAACGTGCGCAGTGGGGACGAGGAGCTGGAGCTGGTGGTGTATGGCACGCTGGCGAGGCTGGAACTGGGCGCGGACTTCCCGTGGGGCCAAAGCGGTACGCGTGCT
>CBDVAM010000061.1:0-20396 GCA_965371965.1 uncultured Phycisphaerales bacterium | reverse complement strand
ATCCCGGATTCTTCCCGTTGCGGACTTGACAGGGGCCTGCTCATAGATGGCTATGTCTCATCATCCGCGGGCCCCAGGCCTACATCTGCGCGAATCTGGACTCGCTACCTCTTCTTCTTCGCAATCGACGCCACGGCATCCGGCGTCTTGCACCCGGTCTGGCCATGATCCACCTCGACAGGCCCGATCCGCTTCGCCGTCGCCGTCGCCAAGCGGCCCAACCGGGGCGTGCGTTTTCCGATCGCGATCATCGCGCAGTTCATGGCATACCGCGTGCGATTCGGGCTGGCGTGAATCTTCGCCTCGATCCTCTCCAGTGCAGACTCGAGATCAGCCTCATCGACCGTCTCGGCGTGCGATGCCAGGTGCCCGGTCATGTTCCACCCGCATGTGCTCTTCCACTCCTCACGCGATCGCCTCCACCTCTTGGCAACGCTCGGCGCTGCGGACGTCCGGTACGCAAGCTCACAAAAAACGCCCGCAAGGCCATGGTCTTGGATGTCAACGAGCCAAGTGTCCAGATCGGCGCCGGTCATCTGGGCCGGATCCGCGATCATCGTCGCCAGCACTCGCGCATCGAAGTTGTCCGTCGCCCACAGGCGCTGCGCGAGGGCGTGGTCGGTCTTGATCGCTTTGCGAAGCTTCCCGAAGTTGGCGTAGCTGACCCCGTACGTCGGGCCCTGAATGCCGTGATTCGCGTAGAGCTTGCGGTACTGCGCCGTGCCCATCGCCTTGAGCTGCGTGATGACCTCGCCCTTGTTCATGGGTGTCCCCCTCCGCCCTCAGAGGATACCAGCCGCCCAAGGCGTCCGCGCGCCGCCAAGCCCACTCGCCGTGGCGATGGTTATCCCGAGCTATCTCCCCCGGCTCCAGTCCCATCCGCCACCCGCACAACCTTGTACGCCACATGCCCACACTCCGGGCAGCGCGCAGAGTCCTTGGAGCCTCGCTCATAGCCGCAGCGCGCACAAAGCCCGACAACGCGCCGCGCCCAGCGGTCCACCAGCCACTCCCCGCTCAGCACAAGGTGCAGCCCAAGCAGCAGCGCCGGAACCGATGCGATGCCCGAGAACAGGAACTGCTCGAAGAACCTCGTGCCAAGCGCGCCTCCAGCCCCCGTATCGACGAAGAGCAGTTGCCATAAGCCATACAGCACCATTCCCAACTGAGGCAGGCTGTAGGCAATCAGCACGAACCCGCCAAGGCGCATCGCGCACGTCAACGCCACCCGATCGTTCATTGCAAACCCCCTTCGCCGCTCGCGCCGATGCGCACCGTCTCATGTCTTCTTAGGAATCGCACACGCACAATATCGCGAGATCGTCCGACGATCACCGCCCCTCATCCGCTATATCTCTGTCTTGCCCACAAAGCGCTCGACGCCGCACCGCCGAGCGCAGACAATACCCCCATGATCGCAACAAACACGCAACTCGAACCCGCCGCCGACCCGACCCATTCTCACGCACCCGACCCGCGACCCTCTACCCCCGACCCATCTCCTCCCACCGACCTCAACCAAGACGCCCTCTTGAACGACTTCCTCACCGCCGACATCGACATCTTGAATATCTGCGACAACCACGCAATCACGATCGCCCAACTCGACGCCTGGCTCAACCAGCCAAACATCCAGCACGCCCTCGCAACCCTCGAACGCATCAACAAGCAGCGTGAACGCGCCATCCTCGCCCAATCCCGCCCGATGGCTCTTCACCGCCTCCAGCAAGCCGCCGCCCGCGACCCCGACCGCATCGACCGCAAGCAGATCGCCGCCCACGAATCCGCCCGCAAAGCCGCGGCCCACATCCTCCGCGCACCATCACAGGCCCAACCGTCAGGGCGGGCGTCTACCCCCTCTCCATCTCCTACAGAAACTCCGCCCCCGTGCCGTGGTCGAAGCGCGTCGTCGAGCGCAGGCCACGCTCCCCCCGGTAGGACCGGCATCCCTGCCGGTCATCGCGCAGCGATACAGTCGCGCAATCGCCACCATGATCGCATTAGCTCTCCAAGCGAATGGGCCGACAAAGGAGGCCCTGGCGCAAGCCTGGGCTCATCTTCGCGTCCAACATCCATCCCACAACAGTCACAACCACATGCGCGCGAAACCCCCCGCCCCTCAGTCCCCAAACATCGCCTCAATAAACCCATCGGGATCAAACGGCTCCACATCTTCCGGCGTCTCGCCGACCCCCACGAACTTCACCGGGATATCCACCGCCTCTCGAATCGCAATCACGATCCCGCCCTTGGCCGTCCCATCCAGCTTGGAAAGAAAGATCCCGGTCACCCCCGCGCTCTTATGAAACTCCTCGGCCTGGCGCAGCGCATTCTGCCCGCTCGTTGCATCTAGGACCAGCAAGACCTCGTGCGGCCCGCCGGGGATCTGCCTCTCAATGACCTTCCTGATCTTCTCGAGCTGGCGCATCAATGGATCTTGCGTGTGCAAACGCCCGGCGGTGTCCAGGATCAGCACATCCACCCCGCGCGCCACCGCCGCGCTGCACGCGTCAAACGCCACCGCCGCCGGGTCCCCACCCTGCTGACCCTTGACGATCTCAACCCCCAATCGCTCGCCCCAGATTTCCAGCTGGCGCACCGCCCCCGCCCGGAACGTGTCGCACGCCCCCAGCAGCACAGTCCGCCCCTCATCGCGCAGCGACTTGCACAGCTTGGCGATGCTCGTGGTCTTGCCCACGCCGTTGATCCCCGTCACCAGGATCACCGTCACCCCAGCGTCGGCCTCGCGCAGCCGCCGATCCGCCTGCGGCCACATCGCCTTCAGCTCGCGTTTCATGTACGCGAGCACGTCCTCGCCCCTGGTCAGTTCGCCAGCCTTGACATCCTCGCGGATCCCCGCGATCAGGCGGCGCGTCGCGACCACACCGACGTCCGACTCGATCAGCCGGCGTTCCAGTTCGCCAATGAGTTGCTCATCGATCTTGCGACCGAGGAGCATCGACCGCAGCCCGCCGGCGAAGGTCTCGCGCGTCCGCGTCAGGCCCTTTTTCAGCTTGCCGATGGTGGACTTGAAGATACCCATCAGGCCTCGGGCTCCGTGCTGACGCCCAGCGCGTCCCGCTCCTTCAACACCCGCTTGAGCACCTTGTCGAGCAGGGCGTTGATGAACGCGGGTGACTTGTCGGTGCTGAACTGCTTGGCAAGCTCGACGGCCTCGTTGACCACGATCTTGGGGCTTGTCTCGGTGTGGGACATTTCGTAGTGCGCCAGACGCAGGATCGCCCGATCGACCGCGGCCTGGCGATGGGCCGGCCATGCCGGGGCGAGGCCGAGCATCTCGGCGTCCGCCGCGCCCCGGTGTTCGTACGCCCCGGTCGCCAGCACCAGGGCCTTCTCCTGTTCCTTGGCCTTGAACTCGACGGCGTTCTCGAGTGCGGCGCGGATGACCTCGCGGTCCTCGCCGCCGCGGGCATCGATCTGGAAGAGCGTCTGGAACGCCAAGCGTCGGATCTCGCGGGGCGTGGCCATCAGGCCTGCTCCTGGCCCAGCTTTGCGATCTGGCGGATGAGCGTGCGCCGAACAGCCCCGGGGTCCTCGGATTCCATCGCCTCGAGGATCGCGCCGACGGATTCGAGCGTGTCGAGCACGGCGGCCATGGCCTCGCGACCCTTGTTGCCTCTCGTCCCGCCGGCACGGTCGACGGCCTGTTCGAGGGTGTCGCAGGTCAGCACGCCGAAGCCGACGGGGATCGTGGCATCGGTGGAGACTCTGGCGAGGCTGTCGGTCACGGCTCGGCAGATGTGCTCGTTGTGGGAGGTCTCGCCCTTGAGCACACAGCCAAGGGCCACGACGCCCTCGTACAGGCCGCAATCGGCGGCGATGGAGCAGAGCACGGGCAACTCGAAGGCTCCGGGGGCGTCGATGATGCCAAGGCGGGACTGGTCTGAGAAGCGCTCGGCGTAGGCCTCGATCGCGCCGGTGAGCAGGGCGTCGGTGACCGAATGGTGGTAGCGGCTGACGACGATGGCGATCGCGGGAGGGGTGCTCGGATCTGTGGGTTCGGTGGTCACAGCGGCGATGGTAGGGGGGGCGTTGGGACGCCGAGAATCGGGGCCTGGAGGGCGTGGGGCGGGGGGAGCTGCATACGTGAGATGTATCTTCAGGAAAGGGCCACGGGGGTCTGAAATGTGTTATACTACGGGTAGTTGCCCACGGATTGCTCCGCATGTCCTCGGGCGACTGGCCTTGAGCGGCGACAGCTTCGAGTTCGTGGTGTTGTCGAGTCAATAGCTCACAAGGAGTATGCAATGTTGAGCATCCGAGGATCATCATCCATCGCGTTCCTGTGCGTTGCCTGTGGAGTCGCCGATGCGCAGTGGCTTCAAGACTCTCGCCGGATGATCGGTGACCCGGTCATCTATGTGGAGGGGGTGGAGCCGCCCCTGTTTCCACAAGGAGAACTCATCGCGGGCCTGCCCTACGACGGCAGCTCAAGGGCGGCCGGGCGCGCCCAAGACTATGAAACCCCCTTCGATGTGTATGACATATTCATGATCGAGGACTTTATGACCACCGAGGCTGTCTCTTTGTCCGCATGGCGCTCGGTGGGCGTTGGAATCGGCAATCCCTTTGGGGCCGAGGATATGGTCGTCCGCATCTTTCGTGACGACGGGTCGGGGCTGCCGGGATCGGAGTCGTACACCGGCGAGCTGGTGCTCACTTCTTCACCCGGAGAGGGGTTCTGGGACGGAGCGGAATGGGTCACGAACTTCGGCGGCCAGTGCCTCCCGGCCGGATCGTACTTCCTATGTTTGGGCCGCTCGCATGGACTTTGAGTGCTGTGGCTCTGCAGCCAATTTCTTTGCGCAGGCCGGCGAGTCAACCGCCGGCGGCGGACTGCCGGACAACGCCTGGCAATGGAACCCCGGAATGGGGTTTGGGCAGGGACCACACTTTCCGTTTAGGGATGACGGGCGACAGACCGGGGCCAACCACCTGCTCTTCGGCGAACCGAGCGACTGCGTCCCCCCTTGCATCATTTCCTTCTGCGGTGACCTGAACGGCGATGGCACCAGCGACGGCGACGACTTCTTTCTCTACCTTGATCTGTTTGAATCGGGCGATCCGTGCGCGGACATCGACGAGGACGGTGACATCGACGCCGACGATTTCTTCGGGTATCTGGATCTGTTTGTGGTGAGGTGTTGAAAGGCAAAAGCGAAAAGCGAAAATCGAAAAACAGCAAAGCAGGAATCACCACGGAGGCACTGAGGGGGATCGGAAGAGAGTTTTCACCACGGAGTTGCACGGAGTGACACGGAGTGGGAAGAGAACGGGGGTGGGGAGAGGGCCGTGCGTGCTGGCTCGTCAGCGCATCCCAGGTTTCAACTCCGTGCAACTCCGTGTGACTCCGTGGTTCAATAGTCCTCTCCGGTTTCTTTGTATTCTCTGTGGTGAGATCCCTTCGCGAGAATCGGGATCACCACGGAGGGGGAAGGGAAGAACGAAGAGCGAAAAGCGAAAAGCAGCAAAGTAGGAATCACCACGGAGGGGGAGTTGGGGAGTGGGTAACTAGGAGGGTCCAGTCATGTCTCGAAGAGCAATGAGCATCGTGGTCGTCGTCGGCGGGATAGCGTCGAGCGCGCCGGGACAACCGGTTGCGAGTTGGCCTGGTGATATCAGGGGCATTACTGCGCAGAGCGAGAGTGCGGGTGATATCCAGATCCCGGAAGGCCCGTTGGTTGCAGCCCTGCCTTATGACGGCAGCTCGGAATGGGGTTCCAGGGCGCAGGATTATGAGACCGCGTTCGATGTCTATGACATCTTTGCTATGGAGGACATCGAGCTTACATCGCCGGCGAACCTGGGTGAGTTTTACTCGGCGGGGTTTTCCAACACGGGGAACCCGTTTGGAGCTGAGGACGTTGTCGTTCGGATTTTCGAGGACGACGGATCCGGATTGCCGGGTCAAGATAGTTATACCGGTGAGCTGATTATGATATCGGTGCGGGGCGCAGGGGGCTGGGACGGCGATAGCTCGTGGGCGACGGACTTTGGAGGGCAGTGCCTGGCGCCGGGGCGGTATTATCTTGTCTGGGCAGTACGAATGGACTTTGCTTGCTGTGGTTCTGTATCTGTCTTCCAGCAGAGCGGGGAACCCAGCCACGGCGGGGGAGGGGCGGACAACGCCTGGCTGTGGAACCCCGGAGGGGGCTTTGGCCTTGGCCCGCACTTTCGGGTCCGTAATATCGATTTTGAGCCTACCGGCCTCAACTACCTGCTCTTCGGCACGCCGGGTGACTGCGAGCCGCCTTGCATCTTCTTCTGCG
This sequence comes from uncultured Phycisphaerales bacterium, assembly GCA_965371965.1. Taxonomy (GTDB): domain Bacteria; phylum Planctomycetota; class Phycisphaerae; order Phycisphaerales; family UBA1924; genus S146-42. Next base: position 14,106 of record CBDVAM010000061.1, on the reverse strand, counting down.
GCGACGTGGACGGCGATGGCGACAGCGACGGCGACGACTTCTTTCTCTACCTCGACCTGTTTGCGGCCGGCGACGAATGCGCCGACATCGACGGGGACGGCGACATCGACGGCGACGATTTCTTTGGGTATCTGGATTTGTTCGTGGTGGGGTGCTGAGGCGAGAAAGAGCGAAAAGCGAAGAGCGAAGAGCAGCAAAGCAGGAATCACCACGGAGGCACGGAGACACGGAGGGAAAGCGGAGAAGAGTATTCACCACGGAGTTGCACGGAGTGACACGGAGTAGGAAGAGAACTGGGGTGGGGAGAGCGTCTTGCGTGCTGGGTCGTCAGCGCATCCCAGGTTTCAACTCCGTGCAACTCCGTGTGACTCCGTGGTTCAATAGTCCTCTCCCGTTTCTCTGTGTTCTCTGTGTTTTCTGTGGTGAGACTCCTTCATGAGAATAGGGATCACCACGGAGGGGGAAGGGAAGAACGAAGAGCGAAAACAGCAAAGCAGGAAAGCAGGAAAGCAGGAAAGCAGGAAAGCAGGAAAGCAGGAAAGCAGGAATCACCACGGAGGCACGGAGGCACTGAGGGGGAGTTGGGGTCGGAACTGGGTCTTTGTGGTGGGGGGTAGGAGCGCCCTTCCTGACGGTTGGGCCTGTGATTGGGTGGGTCGTTGCTTGATGGGGCGCTCTAGCATGTGGGGATGTCTGGGATCATTCGGCGGGTGTCGCCGTATCTTCATCTTGCTCGGGTGACCACGGCGTTCGCGGCGGTTGCGAACACGTGGTTTGCGATCCTGTGGACGCTTGCGATGAGCGATCACGAGGCCGGGGTCAGCGGGCTGGCCGGGCAGCCGGCGTGGTTGCTCTTGCTGGGCGGGGCGGGCAACGCCCTGGGGCTGTACGCCTTTGGGGTGTGTCTGAACGATCTGCTGGACGCCAAGCAGGATCGGGCGTTCAGGCTGGATCGCCCGGTGGCGGCGGGGCGGGTGAGCACGGCGGCGGGGCTGGGGGCGGTCAGCGGCACGCTCATGCTCGCCGTGCTGGGGGCGACGGCGTTCGGTGAACGCGGGGTGCTGATCACGCTGCTGCTGGCGGCGGCGATCATGGTGTTCAACGCGGCGGGGAAGTTTGTGCCGGGCGTCGGGCTGGTCATGCTGGGGGTGATCGTTGCGGGGCACATGCTGGTGCCGAACCCGAGCATCAAGTTCCTGTGGCCGATCTGGTTGATCTTGACGCATGTGATGGTGGTGGCGCTGATTCGGCATGTTGTGGGGCGGAAGGTGCCGCCGGTGTCGAGGCGTGCGGTGGTGGTGTCGGCGGGGGGCTGGCTGGCATGCACGCTGGTGGTCGTGGTGATGAGCTGGCATCGCGGTGATCCGGGTGATTGGTTGTGGGCGGGATGGGTTCCGTGGTGGAGCGCGGTGCCGCCGTTGGTGCTGGTGGCGGCGTTCGGGCTGTTCATCCATCGGCGGATCCGGGCGCTTGGCCCCGGGGTGCGCACGGCGGAAAAGATCGGGCGGTACGGGGCGTTGTGGATGGCGCTGTATGGGTGCGGGTGGCTGGTGGGCGCTGGGCTGTGGGAGGAGAGTTTTATTCTGGGGACGCTGACGGTGATCGGGTGGCTGGGGATGACGGTGCTGCGTGAGTGGTACAGCCTGATCGAGAACCCGACGGGGTATCGGCGGGGGGAGTAGGGATGAAGATTGGAATCACCACGGAGGCACGAAGGGGGATCGGCAGAGAGTTTTCACCACGGAGTTGCACGGAGTGACACGGAGTAGGAAGAGAACGGGGGTGGGGAGAGGGCCTTGTGTGCTGGCTCGTCAGCGAATCCCAGGTTTCAACTCCGTGCAACTCCGTGTGACTCCGTGGTTCAATAGTCCTCTCCCGTTTCTCTGTGCACTCTGTGTTCTCTGTGGTGAGTTCTCTTCATGAGAATAGGAATCACCACGGAGGCACGGAGGCACTGAGGTACAGTGACTCTGAGAAGAGAGGATGTGGAGAGATCCTGCCCTCGGTTCCGTGCCGCGGTGTCCTCTGACGCTCAGTCCCACAAGAGTGCAGAGTGGGAAGGACTTTTGACAGGTACGCGAGCTGAGGACTCTGGTGGCACTCTTGAGCTTGCTTCTTTGTGTCTTTGTGTCTCGGTGGTGAATCCTGGTCTTCAGGACTCGGTCGTCTCGGTTCCCACCTGTGCTTCGGGGTCGTCGAGGTCGGCGAAGAGGTCGGACTCGGCGAGGCTGCGGTCCGGGGAGAATGAGACCGCACCGGGTGCGTCGCCGGCGAGCCAGGGCTGATCCTGGACGAGTTCGCGGGCGGCACGCTTGCCTGAGATGACCGCCCGATGCTCGGCGGTGCGCTTTGGCGTGGCGTGGGGAGGTTTGTCGGTCGGTTCGTCCTTCATGAGATGCAGGGTCTGGGTGGGGAAGGCGAACTCAACGCCCAGGCGGTCGGCGAGGCGGAGGATGTCGAGCAGGAAGCGGTGGCGTTCGCGCAGCTCGGTCGCCCAATCGGGGCATTCGTGGAAGATGTAGACAAGGATGTCGAGCGAGGATGGCCCGAACTGGTTGAACCAGGCGTGGTGGTAGTCCTTGCGGGTGAAGGGGTGGCGGGCGACGAGCTCGCGGATGCCGGCGCAGAAGGCCTCGATTTTTTCGGGCGGGGTGTCGTAGGTGAGCCCCAGGTGGCACTTGAAGCGTCGGTAGCGGCGTTTGCCGTAGTTATCGACGCTGGCTCGCACGAGGGTGGAGTTTGGGATTGTGACGAGCGAGTTGTAGAAGGTGCGGACGCGTGTGGAGCGGAATCCGAGTTCTTCGACGGTGCCCTCGACGTCGTTGATGACGACCCAGTCGCCGACCTCGAAGGGGCGGTCTGCGATGACGGCGATGGAGCCGAAGAAGTTCTCTACGGTGTCCTTGGCGGCGAAGGCGAAGGCGAGGCCGCCGATACCCAGGCCGGTGAGCAGGGGGAGGATCTCGATTTTCAGGCTGGAGGCGATGTAGACGACGCCCATCGCGGTAACGAGGATCTTGGCGGACTTGCGCAGGAGGGGGATGAGCAGGTCGTCGAACTTGGTGGCGGTGGTGATGGCCTTGGCGGCGAAGAACTCACCGACGAGGTCGGCGATGCGGTAGGCCGCGAGGACGGAACTGAGCATGAGGACCAGGCGTGCGGCGGTTCTGAGGATCTTCTCGGGGGTAAGCGGGAGGTCGAGCAGGAGGATGGCGTAGAACCAGAGGAGGCTCGCCAGGAAGAGGCCGAAGGGGCGGACGGCTTTGCGGAGGATCGTGCGGTCGGGTTCTGCGCCGCGTCTACGGATGACGCGAATCCAGACGCCGCGGAGGGTTGAGCGGATAGTGAGATCGAGGATGAGGCCGACGAGGATGATGAGCAGCAGGCCGATCCACTGCCAAGCCTCGACGGTGAGGAACGTGCTTATCTGGAGAGAGACGGGGACGAGGTTTCTAATGCGTTGGATGATCCCGCCATCGATCTCGCCGCGACCGAAACTTGCATTGACCTTAATCAGGGCGCGGGAGAACTTTGGGACGGCCTCTACGGTTTGGCGAGTGAAACGCCACGCGCCGTCGTCTTGACGCCTCAGCGTGATGCGGAGGCTGTTGGTGTGTCGTTTGAGGCGGTCATGGGGGGGGTAGTCGGCTCTCGGAAAGAAGTCCCACTCGGTCAGGCTCTTGTCTTGGATCTGAGCGGCGTTGGGGAGGCTGAACTCGCTGATCTCCTCGATCTTGTTGAAAATCTCCAGCATGCCCTCGGCGATACGTTCTTGCGCCTGCCGCTCGTCGCTGTCGAGGAACTCAAAGGCGCTGATTGCCACGTCCCACGCGTCAACTGAGTCGGTCTCAATGGCCCGGTCCATCTCCGTCAGAAACGTCATGATCGTGGCGCGCGGGCTCTCGAATTGCGTGTCTACCGGTGGTGGCTGGGGCGGCGGGGTCTGGGCGGCGGCGTCCGGCTGGGCCGGGGTCTCCACCTGCACGCCGGCGGCGTGGATGGGCAGGGTGACGATCAGCAGGAACAGCGCGGTGAGTCGTTGCATGGGGCCATGCTATCGGCCTCGGACCGGGAGCGGCAAGGCGTCAGTTCTCGCCCAGCTCGGCTTCCAGGCGTTTGAGCCAGCGGTTGGCCTTGAAGCGATCGTCGGGGTCGCGGGCGTCAGAGGCCATTTCCTGGAACAGATAGATCGCGCGCTCGTCGTGGAGTTCGACGAGGGCGTCGCCGGCGGCATCGGCGATGCGCACGATGCGACTGGCGAGGTAGGGGCTGATGGTCTCGAACGCCGCGTTGGGATCGTGGACGGCGAGTTGGGCGATGGCGTCGAGTGCCGCGGCTCGGGTGCGCGGGTTCAGCCCATCGCGGGTGAGCGAGATGGCGATTTCCATGGAGCGAGGATCGTTCATGCTGACCAGGGCGTCGAGGGCGGCCTGGCGCACGATGTCGTTGTGGGAGTCGAGGTGGGTTGCCAGTTCGATCAGGGGGAGGTCGTCGATGGTGGCGAAGATTCCCAGGGCGCGGAGAGCCGCGGCTCGCACGCGAATGCTGGTGTCGCTCTCGATGCGGTCGATGAGCCAGAGAAGGGCGGCGGGGTCGGGGTCGGCGGTGTCGCCCAAGGCCGTCGCGATGGCGGCGCGGATGCGCCAGGATTCGAGGTCGGCGTCGGCGAGGGTCAGGAGCGCGTCCATGTCGAGTTGGGCGGCGAGGGACTCGATGCAGGCGGTGCGGAGGGCGTGGTGTTCTTCGGGATCGCGTGCGGTGTCGCGGAGGTGGTGCCTGCCGTGGTTGAGTTCGGCGAGGTGACGGGCGGCTTGGATGCGAGAGGGCAACGTCGGGCCGTCTCGGAGTTGGCGGACCCAGGCGTCGGCGGGTTGGTCGACTTGGATCTCGGCGAGGACTGCGAGATTCGGGTTTATCACAATGAGACCCGGCGAGACCATGGGGTCATATATCTCAAACTCCTCAACACGCCGGCTCACCAGGAGAACGAGGGTCTTGTTGACGTACTGATTGCCCGGTCGGTGAAACTCGTTCGCAATGAATACGGGTAAACCAAACTCAAATGCAGGATTGTCCACGTCGATTGGCTGGGTCTGTTCAACTCGGAGAATCCTGACGTCGGGACGAGTGTCGTCATGCGAAATACTGACTCGCAAGCGCGGGATGCCCGGTCGCTCGCACCATTGGTCGAAGAACTGTTCGAGGTTCTGACCACTGGCTCGCTCCAAGGTTCGGCGGAGTTGGTCGGTCTCGACGGTCTGGAACTTGCGCTCGTCGAACCACATGCGGATGGCGCTGAAGAAGGCGTCGTCGCCGAGCTTGCGCCGGAGCATGTGCAGGATGCTTGCGCCCTTGGGATAGGGGTTGGCGTCTCTGATAAAGATGTCGTCGGGGTGGTCGTAGAGTTTGGAGACCATGGCGGGGTCGTTGGGGGCGGTGCCGCGATCGTTCTCGATGACCTCGTCGAAGTTGAGCTGGATGTCGGCGTAGTAGTCGTCTGTGCCTCTGTCGAACTCGTACCAGAGGCTCTCGCAATAGGTGGCGAAGCCTTCGTTGAGCCAGATGTGCTCCCAGGAGTTGCAGGTGACGAGGTCGCCGAACCACTGGTGGGCGAGTTCGTGGCTGATGAGGCCGATCTGGTCGTGGTCGTCGAGGTCATCGGCGGGGATGAGGCAGCCGTCGTACATGGTGGTCGCGCCGGTGTTCTCCATGCCGCCCCATGCGAAGTTCTGGACGACGATCTGGGCGTAGCGGTCCCAGGGATAGGGCTCGTCGAATCGGTCGGCGAAGAAGTTCACCATGTCGGCGGTGCGCCCGTATGTGCCTTGCACGTCGTCGGCTCTGCCCCTGGGGACATAGACGGGCATGGGGATGTCGCCCGTGGCGACGTCGACGATGTCGAACTTGCCGACGATAAGGGTGACGAGGTAGGGGACGTGGGGTTTATCCTGGACGAAGTTGAAGTACTCGAAGCGGGGGGTGCCCTGTGGGGTGACGCCGGGGCTTGGGAATCGTCCGTCGAGGCGTCCGTTGGAGATCGCCTGGTAGCCGAAGGGGACGAGGATCGAGAGGCTGGTGGTGAGGCGGTCGTTGGGAAAATCGTGGATGGGGAACCAGTAGCTGTTCATCTCGGGCTCGCCCTGGGAGTGGATCTGGGCGGCGCGATCGGGGAAGGTGTCGGACTCGGTTGTCCAGTAGAGGCCGTTGGGCGGGTCGACGATGCGGTAGGTGATGAGGAGGTCGGCTGTGGTGCCTGGTTGAATCGGTTGGGCGAAGGTGACGGTGAGGTTCATTCCGTCGTGCTCGAACGCGACCAAGCGGTCCTTGGAGGTGACCTGCTCGATCTCCAGAAGTTTGGCGTCAAGGGTGATGGTGGTCAGGGGTGAGCCGACGGGCGTGAAGCGCAGGTGCTGGCGAGCGGAGATGACCCGCTCGTTCATGTCGGGAATCGAGAGGTTGAGGTCCATGTGCAGGAAGTCCGCCGAGGGGCTCGGCGGGTAGTTGAGGGTCGATCGCCCGGTGTCTTGCTCGAAGCCCGGTTGGGGCTGAGCGCCGGCGAGGGTCACGGGCAGAAGGGTGCATGCGAGCAGCAGGCGGGCGGTGTGTGCGGGCACGGTCGGGGCTCCTTGGTGGCGATTTGTGTACGGGATCGGTCGTTGCAGGCTCATGGGCAGCGGGCAGACTGTCGCCCGGGCGTTGCGGCTTGGTGGTGTTACAATATCTCATGCCCGCCGACGAGCCGACCCCGCCATCGAGTTCTGTGCCCCGGATCGCCCCCCCTCGGATGGGCGAGAAGGGGCGTGACCTGCTGGCGGGGGCGGGCGAGTCTTCCACCTACACCGAGTTCTACAGCCCTGTGCCCGATGGGTATCAACGAGGGCGGCACAAGTATGTGATTGTGCTGGGAACGGTGATGTCCGGGCTGGGCAAGGGGATCTTTGCGTCGAGTGTCGCCAAGCTGCTCAAGGACAAGGGCCTGGTGGTCGCGCCGATCAAGATGGAGGGGTATCTCAACATCGACTCGGGGACGCTGAACCCGTTCCGGCACGGCGAGGTGTTCGTGCTGGACGACGGGACCGAGTGCGATATGGACCTGGGGACCTACGAGCGGATGCTCGACCAGGACATGGCCAGGTGGAACTTCACGACCAGCGGGCAGATCTATACCGAGATCCTCGAGCGCGAGCGCCATGGGATGTATCTCGGGCGCGACGTGCAGATGATCCCGCATGTCACCGGCGAGGTGAAGCGCAAGCTGCGGGCCCTGGCCCTGCGGGGCGATGGGGACAAGCCGGCGGATGTGGTGTTTGTCGAGGTCGGCGGGACGGTGGGGGATTACGAGAACGCGATCTATATCGAGGCGTTGCGCGAGCTGGCGTTCGAGGAGGGGCCGGATTCGTGCTGCTTTGTGGCGCTGACGTACGTGATCGAGCCGCCGACGCTGGGCGAGCAGAAGTCCAAGGCGGCGCAGCTGGGGATCAAGCGGTTGCTGGAGGCGGGGATCCAGCCGCACATGATCGCGTGCCGGGCGACGAACCAGGTTTCGGCGACGGTCTGCGAGAAGATCGCGATGTTCTCGAACGTGCCGATGAACCGGGTGTTCAGCATGCACGACCGGGAGAGTGTGTACACGATCCCCCATGAGATTCGTCAAGAAGGGCTGGATCGCGAGATCCTGTCGATCTTGAACCTGCACGGGCGGGTGGATTCGGGCAACGAGGATCGGGCGCGCGAGCACTGGGCGGATTTCATCTCGAAACTGACGGGACCTCGCGAGCGGAGCGTTCGGGTGGGGATCACGGGCAAGTACGCGACGCTGCGCGATGCGTATGCCTCGATCGGCAAGGCGCTGGAGCATTGCTCGGCCCACTTCGGGTGCGAGATCGAGGACGTGTGGATCGATACGTCCGAGATCGATGACGGGAACGTCGAGGATCGTCTGTCGTCGCTGGATGCGGTGATCGTGCCGGGCGGATTCGGGAGCCGGGGGGTTGAGGGGAAGATCGCGTGTGTGCGGTATTGCCGGGAGAACTCGGTGCCGTATCTGGGGATCTGCCTTGGTTTTCAGGTCGCGGTGATCGAGTTTGCGCGGAACGTGCTGGGGCTGGCAGAGGCATCGAGCACCGAGTTTGATCCTGAATCGCCCAACGCGGTGATCTCGGAGCTGCCCGAGCAGAAGAAGATCGAGGGCCTGGGCGGGACCATGCGCCTGGGAGCCCAGGATATTTCGATCTCGGCGGGCAGCCTGGCGAGTTTCCTGTACGGTAAGAAGACGACGATCCGCGAGCGGTTCCGCCATCGCTACGAGGTGGAGCCGGCGTTCATCGAGCGGCTGGAGGCGGGGGGTCTGGTCTTCTCGGGTCGCCATCCCGAATACCCGATCATGCAGGCGCTGGAACTGCGTCAGGGATCGGATGAGGGGGCGAAGCCGACGCACCCGTACTTTGTCGGCGGGCAGTTCCATCCGGAGCTGACGAGCAGGCCGTTGAGGCCGTCGCCGGTGTTCATGGGGCTGGTCGCGGCGGCGCTTGCGAAGCGGTATTCGCAGGATGGCTGTTGGGCCGAACTCGCCGGCAGCGCGCTGATGAGGCGTTGGCACAAGGCGGCTGAGACGGCGCAGCGCCCTTCCTAGGCGGACCCGGCCTTATGGGATGTCTGCGTCCCAAAGCCAGTTCGCGCTGTCGCGGAGGATCCAGGCGCTGCGAAGGCTCGGCTTGCCCAGAGAGACCTGGCAGACGTGGAGCAACTCCTGGGCGTAGAGCATCGCCTCGGCGTTGCTTTGGCGGAGCGCGAGATCGAGGAAGAGGTGGATGGCCCATGGGTGACGGGTGGCGTTGTCGGGCTCGACGTGCTGGATGATCCAGGCCAGTTCCCTGTCGATGCGGGGCGGAGGGTATTTGGCGGGGTCGCCGCGCGAGAGCCAGCCCAGGGCGTGCAGGGCGCACAGGAGCGACTCGGTCCAGGTCTCGATCGATCCGAAGTCTTTGATGTCGAGCAGGGGCGTCGCGTCTGGCAGCTCTTTCGGTTCAGTCTTCAGGGTGCTGGCGTGGCGCCATAGGTGCAGGTGCAGGTTCTGAGGACTCGCTGGCGGCGGCCGATCGAGCGGCGGGTCAATCTCCAGGACGTGGGCCAGCAGCAGGGGGTCGATCGGGAGGCGGTTTCCTCGCTCGTCGGTGAAGGCGCGCACGAGGGCGGGCGCGTCGGTCTGGGACCCTTGGGTGGTGGACGAGTCGGCGAGAGAGTTCAGGTGGGCGGCCCACTCTTGGCGGGAGTGCATACAGGATGCTATCGGCCCCGGCGCATCGCGCAGAATCGTTCGAGGGGATCGCGCAGCTCGTCGGGCGAGGGCCCCGGGTCAAGCCCGAGCGGGGACGGGGCGATGGTGTCCCAGGAGGATCGAGTGGCTGATCTATCGGACGATTTCTGGAACGACGGTAAGGGCAGCGCGGCGGCCCGGGTGCTGGAGAGCGGGACCAGGCCCGTCGGGCACCGATTCACCGCCGACGCCGACGCCTCGGAGCTCGACGAGCGCATGCGTCCGACGCCCAAGTGGGCGGTCCAGATGTGCGAGCTGGGGCGCAACCACGTCGTGTTCTACTCTCGGCGGATGGTGTACGAGGGGCAGCGGATGATTCTGGCGATCCACCTGTTGGATGATTGCCCGGTCGTTCTGGCGGGCAAGGTCGTGAGTTGTGACTACGAGGGCGGCGGGAGCCACCGGATCGACGTGGATCTTGTCCATGTGCCGGCGTCGGTCGTGATCGATCGCTGGGCCGAGACGCCCGGCCCTCGCCCACGCCTGGGTTGACCGGCGGGCTCGGCGCGAACACCCTTGGGTGATGAACGTCATCGGCGAGATCCAGGAAGTTCGGGCAAACGGGCCTTGCGTGCTGGTGGCGACGATGGGCTTTCTGCACGCCGGGCACGGGGAGCTTGTCCGCCTGGGCGTGCGTGAGGCCTCTCGGCGGGGGCTTGGCGGGGGGTGCGTGGTCAGCATCTTCGTGAACCCGAGCCAGTTCAACGATGCGAGAGATTTCGAGGTCTACCCGCGCGAACTCGAGCGGGACGTGGAGTTGTGCGAACAGGCGGGCGCCAGGGCGGTGTTCGTGCCGACGGATGGCGTGGTGTATCCCGAGGATGTCGAGGTCCGGTGGCCGAGGGTGCCTGTGGTGGGGCGGCTTGCGGGGCTCGAGGAGGTCGGCAGGCCCGGGCATTTCGAGGGCGTCTGCCGGGTGCTGGTGCGTTTGTTCGAGGTCGTGCCGGCGGCGGCGTCGGTGTTCGGGCAGAAGGATTTTCAGCAGCTCCAGCTCGCGCGGGCGCTGGTCGAGCAGGAGGGGCTGGAGACGGAGATCATCGGCGGGGAGACCTTTCGCGAGGACGACGGGCTTGCGATGAGCAGCCGGAATGTGCATCTGTCGGCGGAGGGACGGGTGCGGGCGCGGGCGATCAGCGCGGCCCTGCGCGAGGCGTGTCGCCATGGCGACCCGGGCGAGGCCGAGCGAGCGATGAAGGGCGTGCTGGGCGAGGCAGGGATAGAGGGAGTTGAGTATTCGACCGTGCGGAGGGCGCACGATCTGATGCCCTTCGAGGAGGGTGAGGTCGGTCGGGTGGCCGGGCGGGCACTCGTGACGGCGTATGTTGATCAGACGCGATTGCTGGACAACATGGCGTGGCCGGGCGCGACCGAAACTCAGGAATAGCGGATGCGGCAATGAAGGCTCGCCTGCCAAGGAGGGCGTTTGCCGTTCCTATGGGATCTTGAGGGCGGGGTGGCTCGGGTTCTGATCGTCTCACAGGCGGTGTCGAGTCGTAGCAGAAACGCGTTGGTCATCGCGCGATGACGCAGGGACGAGTGCAATAGATATGAGCACCAACCGCTCAGGGCAGCGGTTGGTGGCACGGGGCGGTGACGGTCTATCGTTGCGACTCGCCTGAACGCGACAGGGCGCGAGTGACACCTTGAAAGGACCGCGATGAGCCTGCTCCGCACGCCGCTATTTGAGATCCACAAGGACTACGGGGCCCACTTTGTCGAGTACGCGGGCTGGGAGATGCCGATCCGGTATCGCGGCATCGCTGAAGAGCACAATCAGGTTCGTACCAGCGGCGGATTGTTCGATGTGTCGCACATGGGGCGGTTGCGGATCTCGGGCAAGGACGCGACGGCGCTGATGGATCGGGTCTCGACGCGTCCGATCGCGTCGATGCAGGCGGGGCAGTGCCGCTACTGCCTGATGACCAACGAGCGGGGGGGCTCGCTGGACGACGTGATCGTCAACCGGATGGGCGAGAGCGAGTACCTGGTCGTGGTGAACGCGTCGAACCGCGAGAAGATCGTGGCGCACTTGCGGGGCGTCGGCGAGGTTGAATCTCTGAGCTTCAAGCTCAAGGACCAGACGCTGGAGAGCGCGATGATCGCGGTGCAGGGGCCGAAGGTCATGGGGTTCATCTCCAAGTTCAGCTCGGAGATCGCGGGGCTCAAGCGATTCCGGTTCATCGAGAAGAACCTGGTGGTGCTCAAGGTCATGATCGCCCGCACGGGGTATACGGGCGAGGACGGCGTCGAGGTCATCATGCCCAAGAGTGCCGTGGGCCTCGCGTTCAAGATGCTCAAGGACGATCTGGACGTGGGGTCGCCCGACGCGGTGCTTGCGCCGGTGGGGCTGGGCGCGCGCGACTCGCTGCGGATGGAGGCTGGGATGCCGCTGTACGGCAATGAGTTGGGCGAGGATATCAGCGTGCTCAGCACGGGCATGGACTTTGCGATCAAGCTGGACAAGGAGACGCCGTTCATCGGGCAGGAGGCGCTGGTGAAGGAGCGCGAGATGGGCGGGCCGGCGCGGATGCTCGTGGGGCTGGATGTGGAGGGCAAACGCACGCCCCGCCACGGGATGGCGGTGCTCTGCGGCGATGAGACGGTCGGGGTCGTGACCAGCGGGTGCATGAGCCCGACGCTCTCGCGTCCTATCGCGATGGCGATGGTCGATCGCGAGCGGATGGGCGAGGGCACGGCGCTGCGCATCGATGCGGGTCGGGCAAGTCTGAACTGCGTGGTTCGTCCGCTGCCGTTTTATAAGGCTGCGAAGAGCTAGGCTTTGGCATGGTTGTATGCGGAGTGGATTCGGGCGAACGAGTGGGGTTTGGATCTGAGTTCTGGTCCGGGGGTGATCGACGGCGTGGCTGAGCGGCTGTATCTCGATAACGCGGCGACGAGCTTTCCCAAGCCTCCTGGGGTGAGCGAGGCTGTCGCGCACTACATGGACCAGATCGGGGCCTCGCCGGGGCGTGGGGGGTATCGCGAGAGCCGGCGCGGGGCAGAGGTGCTTCGCCAATGTCGCGAGCGGGTTTGTGAACTGATCGGCGGGGAGTCGCCCGATCACGTTGTCTTCACGCTCAACGGCAGCGACGCGCTCAACATGGCTATTAAAGGGATCGCGATCCATCGGCGGCGGGCCAATCCGGGCGTGCCGGTCCACATGGTCACCACCGCCATGGACCACAACTCCGTGCTCCGTCCGTTCAACGAGATGGGCAAGGACGGCGTGCGGTGGACGTGCGTGCCGGCAGATCGCGCGACGGGGCTGGTCGATCCGGAGGCGGTCGCGTCGGCGATTCTGGATGAGACGGCGCTCGTCGCGGTCATCCACGCGAGCAACGTCTCGGGCACGATCCAGCCGATCGAGGAGATCGCGGCGAGGTGCCGAGCGCACGGCGTGCCGATTCTTGTGGACGCGGCGCAGTCGCTCGGGCATGTGCCGATTAGCGTGCGTTCGATGGGCATCGATCTGCTCGCGTTTCCCGGGCATAAGGGTCTGCTGGGTCCGCTGGGCACGGGGGGTTTGTACTTGCGTCCGGGGATGGAGGAAATCGTCGCGACGTATCGCGAGGGCGGCACGGGTAGCCGCAGCGATGAGGACGTGCAGCCGACGATGATGCCCGATCGCTACGAGGCGGGCAGCCACAACATGCCGGGGATCGCCGGGCTCAATGAGAGCGTGCGATGGCTGGCGGACCGGGGCGTCGATGCGATCCGCGAGCACGAGGTGGGGTTGATCGAGCGGGTGATGGCGCGCCTCGGGGAGTTAGAAAAGGCGGGGTACACGCTTGTCGGGCCGCGGACTACAGAGCATCGCGTGGGCGTTTTTTCGTTCTGGCATGGGCGAATGGACGCGGGCGAGATCGCGCGAGAACTCGAGGAACGCGGGATTCTCGTGCGAGCGGGATTGCAGTGCGCTCCGAGGGCGCATCGCGCGATGGGCACGCCGGAGCTGGAGGGCGCGGTGCGTCTGAGCGTGTCGGCGTTTGTCGAGGGCGCGTCGATGGATCGGGCGCTGGACGCGCTGGTGGAGATCGCGCGAGAGACGTCCGAGGTGCGGGTGCCGGAGGCGCGGGTCAGAACCAGCGGTCGCCCCACAGCGCGACATTGACCATCGGCCAGGCGAGTTGCCAGTGGGCGCTCGGGGCCTCGTCGATGGTGCTCAGGGCGGCGGGGTTGAAGATCTGCTTGGCGAAGCTCGAATCGCGGAGCCAGCCGCGTGCAGAGTCGATCCAGGTCTCGAAGGGCAGGGGGAAGCTTACCTTGGGGCGATTGGCGATCTGCTCGGGCAGACGATGGGCGAAGGCCTCTCGCAGCGCGAGCTTGCCGAGCGAGGCGGGCTGATAGCGGCGTGAGACCGGGAGGGCGTCGGCGATTCTCGCGATCTCGATATCGGCCAGCGGGGTGCGCCCCTCGACGCTCGCGAGCATGGTCATCGAATCGAGTCGGCGGAGCAGGCCGCTGAGGTTGATCGTGCGCTGGAAGCGGATGTGGGGCAGAAGCGGTTCGTCGGGGCGGTTGGGGGCGGTCGATCGGTCCCAGATCGCGCGGTAGTGGTCGAGCAGGGGATCGGCGGCGGGGTTTGCAGAGACATCTTCGTGTGGGGGCGAGTGCGAGCCGTGCCAATCGAGCCCGTGGCTCTGCAATACCACCGTTCGGGCGTCGCGAGACATCCAGGCGAAGGCGTCGAGCTGGAATGCGCCGGGGTCGGCGGCGTTCGTGTCGATGAACTGCTGGGCGAGGGTGAGCGGCTGGGTGTAGCCGCCAAACAACTCGTCGGCACCCTCGCC
>CBDVAM010000060.1:0-20407 GCA_965371965.1 uncultured Phycisphaerales bacterium | reverse complement strand
AAGCCGTAGGTCGAGTACTCGCGCTGCGCGCCCGGCTCAAAGCGCAGCGCATCGTCTTTGAAGATGTCCATCGCTTCGGTGAGTGAGTCGTAATGGCGGTTGCTGTAGATCTCCAGGGAGCGGTAGTGGCGGATGCCCGAGGTGTGCGACGCGAGGTGGCGCGCGGTGATGCCCTTCCAGTGTTCGGGCAGGTCCGGGACATACTCGAGAAGCGGCTGGTCGAGTTCGATCTCGCCGCGTGCCGCGAGGCGGGCGAGGACGGCCCCGGTGATCGCCTTGGAGACGCTCGCGATGCGGAATCGGGTCTCGGTCGTGGCCGGATCGCGCGAGTCGAGGTCCGCGAAGCCGTAGGCTTTGGAGAACACGATCTTGCCCTCAACCAGCACCGCGACCTGGAGCGCCGGCAGCCCGTTGGACTCCTGCAGGTGCAGCATGTCCGCGTCGGCCTTGGCGATCGCCGCCTCGAACTGCGGGCGGTGCCCGCCGGGCTGGAGCGACGGTGCGAACGACGGGATGACACCCGATGAGGCAGCCGGCGTCAGGACGACAACGAGCAGAATTGCGGCGAGAAGGCGTCGGGCGATGGTCATAAGCGGTCCCTCCCGCCCCCGATGGGCCAAACAAGAGTCTGCGGGGCGAAGAGTCAAGATATACGATGGATCAACCCGGAGGATGCCCATGGCAGAGAACTGGCAGACCGCGATCACGAGTATTGGGCCCAACGAGGTCCGCGTGCGGGGCTATGACATCGCCGAGCTGATGGGCAATGTCTCGTTCGGGGCCGCGGTCTACCTGATCCTGCGAGGCGAGTTGCCGGATGAAAAGACGGGGCGTCTCATGGATGCGATTCTGGTATCCAGCATCGACCATGGGGCGACGCCGCCCAGCGCCCTGGCGGCCAGGACCGTCGCGAGCACCGGTGCGAGCCTCAGCCAGAGCGTGTCGGCGGGGATCAACAGCATCAACCGCTGGCACGGGGGCGCGATCGAGGATTGTGCGAGGCAGCTTGGGAGGATTCTTGAGCGGGCGGGAGAGCGCACGGGCGGGACGCCCGTGCCACCCGATGCGCTGGCCCAGGCCGCGTCGGCGGAACTCGCGGAGATGAAGTCTCGCGGTCAGCGGATGAGCGGGTTCGGCCATCGTGTTCATTCCGCCGACCCCCGCACGGCCCGGTTGTTCGAGCTCGCCGAGGTCGCGGGAGTTGCCGGTGAACATGTGGCGTGTGCGCGGGTGGTCGAGCGGGCGTTCGCAGATTCGGGCAAGGCCCTGCCGATCAACGTCGATGGCGCGATCGGCGCGATCCTCGCCGACATGGGCTTTGACCCCGGCGTGATGAACGGGCTGTTCATGATTGCGCGGGTTCCCGGGCTTGTTGCCCATGTGCGCGAGGAGCAGACGAGGCAGAAGCCGATGCGAAAGGTCGATCCGACGGGCCATGAGTACGACGGGCCTGCCCCGAGAAAAAAATGAACCACCGAGACACCGAGACACAGAGGTCAGAAATACAGGCCACAAAGCCAGCTCAAAGCCCGATCCAAACTCCGCCTCTGTGCTCTCTGTGAACTCTGTGGTGAATCCTCTCCGTGTCTCCGTGTCTCAGTGGTGATTTCTTATGCCCCCGATCAACCCCATCACGCTCCGTACTGATCGCCTGATCCTCCGCCCGCCGAGCGAGGACGACGCCCACGCTATTGCCAAGCTCTGCGGCGACTTCGAGATCGCGCGGACGACCTCCTCGATCCCGCATCCATACACCCTCGACCACGCGATCGGGTTCATCGAGTTCTGCCGGAGCGAGCGCGAACATGGGACGGCTGCGAACTTTGCCATCACTCGCGCGGATACCGGCGAACTTCTGGGCATGATCGGCTTGATCGTGGACGCCCCCAACGAGCGGGGCGAGCTGGGCTACTGGATCGGGCGGGCGTTCTGGAACCAGGGCTTCGCGACCGAGGGCGCACGGGCGATGGTCGACTATGGGTTCGAGACTCTGGGTTTGCGGCGCATCCACGCCGGGTATTTCGCGGGCAACGAGGCCTCCGGCGTTGTCCAGCGCAAGCTCGGCTTTGAACGTGAGGGCGTGCAGCGACGCCACATCGTGCGCTTCGGCGAGGCCCACGACCTGGAGATGTACGCGCTGCTTCGCGAGCGGTGGGAGGCCCGGCGGGATACGTCGGGCGATCCACTCAGGGCGACGCTCGAGACCGAGAGGCTCCTTCTCCGCCCGCTCTCGATGCGCGACCTCGACGCGTGCCACGAGATTTGGCGTCACAAGGACGTCGCCGACGGCGTGCTGAGCATCCCGCATCCGCTCTCGGTCGAGGAATCCCGGGCCCGCCTGCAGCGAATCCTTACCGATGTCCCGCGTCGAACCGGCTGCGTGTGGGCCATCGCACTGCGCGACACAGGCCAGATCATCGGCGACTGCGGCCTGGAGACCGACGACAAGCACCTGCGTGGCGAGCTTGGGTACTGCATCCACCCCGATCACTGGAATAGAGGCCTGGTGACCGAAGCCCTTGGCGAGGTGGTCCGCTGGTCGTTCGAGGATCGCGAGCCGCGTCTGGAACGCCTCTCGGCGGACCATTACCCTGAGAATCCGGCTTCGGGGCGTGTGCTGGAGAAGCTGGGGTTTGAGCGAGAAGGCGTGATGCGAGCTTTCTTGCTCAAGGATGGAGTGCGCCGCGACACAGTGCGGTGGGCGCGGGTTCGCACTTCCAAGAAGTAGATCCCTACGCTGAGCCCGCGAGAGGTGCTACGTCGGAAGGCCACAATCCCGCGTGCGGAGGACCACATGAGTCACGTTGAAGATGTTGCGAATCTCTTTCCCAACCTCATGGACATCCAGGACCAGGCCCTCCGCGACAACGTCGCAAACGTCTGGATCGAGGCCATCGAGACCGGCTGCGGCGGCAAGGGCTGGACCACGGACGAACTCCGCGCCATCCCCTTCACACTCCTCGCCGGCGATATCGACCTCCGCTACATCGAGCACCTCAACTCCTGCTGCAAGCAGTGCATCGCCATCGCCGGCGTGCTCAACGAGGTCTTCGGCGAACGCATCCCGATCAATCTCGATTACCTCATCGCCGGGTCGCTGCTGGCCGACGTCGGCAAGCCGCTGGAGTTCGACAAGGACGCCTCGGGAAATGTCATCAAGGGCCATTTCGGCGAGATGCTCCGCCATCCGTTCAGCGGCGTGGCCCTCTGCTACAAGCACGACATCCCCGCCGAGGTGATGCACATCGTCGCGACCCACTCTCACGAGGGCGACAAGGTACAACGCTCGATCGAGAGCATCATCTTCCACCACGCGGACTTCGTGGACTTTGATATCGCCAAGTACCTGGGCAGGAAGTCCAGATAGGCTGCATATCATTGTCCGTGCAGTCGAGTCTTCCAACTTCGGCGGTTCTCTTGCAACGGATGGTGGATGCCGTGGAACAGGTCCGCAAGCGGCTACTCAGAGCGAGTGGGGCTCTGCAAGCACATGGCGTCGAGTACGCGATTGTTGGCGGAAATGCGGTCGCGGCTTGGGTCGCGACGCTCGATGAGGGCGCGGTCCGCAACACTCGCGATGTTGATGTTCTGATTCGGCGTGCCGATCTCGCCGACACCAAGCAGGCGCTCGAGGCCGGCGGGTTTGTGTACCGTCAAGTTGCGGGGATTGACCTCTTTCTTGACCACGCCGATGCCAGCGTCCGTCAGGCGGTGCACCTTGTCTACGCCGACGAGTTTGTGAGACCGGGCGAGCCATCGGCGAATCCCGGCGTGGACGAGGTGACCGAGTTCGGATCATTACGGATCATCAATCTCGATGCACTCGTGCGGATCAAACTCACGGCCTTCTGTGATAAGGATCGTACCCATCTGCGTGATCTGATCGATGTGGGCCTGCTGGATCAATCGTGGGTAGCGACGCTGCCGCCCAAGCTCGCACCTCGGCTACAGTCGATTCTCGATACGCCTGACGGCTGACCGCGGCGGCCTCCTGCCCCGAGACGCCCAGTCGATCGTTGTTGCGAGCCAAAGTGTGAGAGCCCCGCGTTCTCCGCTTGAAAACCGATTGTCGCGAGGTTATTGGAGATACCTTGGGGCCACAGCCACGAGGGCGACACGGTGCAGCGATCTCTCGAGAGCATCATCTTCCACCATGCTGATTTCGTGGACTTTGATATCGCGAAGTACCTGGGACGTTCGGGCTGAGCACCCGGAGAGTGCGGACTGCTAGTGGCCAGTGCCAAGTGAAACTCAGCGGCACGGATGGACAATAATCTACAGAGCCGACTGATGAGCTGGTTAGCCGGTTCGAAGGGGGGCTGCGACATGTTCTCAATACCTCGCTTGCCAAGCTGGGACGCCATCCATCCAATACTGGTGCACTTTCCCGTAGCGCTGCTTCTGACCGCTCCGGTGTTCCTGATGCTCGCCATGGTGTGGAAGCGTCAGACACAAGTCATGATGGTCTCTGCGCTTGTGGTCATGGCTTTGGGCCTAGGAGGGGTATTGCTAGCCCTGTCCTCGGGAGAAGCGGCCGAAGAACAGGCAGAGCAAACAGCCGCGGCCCATCAGGTTCTGGAGCGCCACGAGGATCTGGCCGAGACCACTCGGACGTACTTCATTGTCATGACCGCGGTCTTGGGTGCAACGCTTGTTGGGTTCTCCATTGGCAAGAAGCCGGTCGGGCACGGCGTCCGAGCTGGTGTGCTTGGGGCGTATCTGATCGCCTATGCACCCGGGCTTGTCGTGCTGGCAAATACTGCCCACGAGGGCGGTCGCCTAGTCCACGAGTTCGGTGTTCATGCCCCGCTTGCCAGCGCGGGGCAACCCGCGAACGATGCGGGACGCCCTCTGCGCCGGCATGACGACGATGATGACGATTGAGCCATCGCCGCGGCAGGCACAGCGAGTGATCGCAACAAGAGAAAACGCCCCCGGGGCGGAGGCGTGTGGTCGTCTCTAGAACGGACGGCGTCGTGTGCCGCCGCCAGCGGGTCCTTCGTCAGCAGCCCTGCGCGAAGAGGTCGAGGTAGCCGAAAAAGTCGTCGGCGTCGCAGTCGGTGTCGCCGTCAATGTCGCAGACGCCGAGATCGCCCGCCGCGAACGCGTCGAGGTAGCGGAAGAAATCGTCGGCATCGACGTCCCCGTCGCCGTCGAGATCGGCGCCGCATCCTGTCTCCTTCGACAAGCGCACGTCGTCGAAATCGACCTCTTGACCGGGTCGGCCGTCGTTTGGATTGACAAAGCGGATGCCCAACTGCTCACCGATCAGCGGGTCACCCTGCTGAACTTCGTACGAGACGCTCGTCTCTGCGAAGGTGCCCTCGTCGGGTGTGATGGAGCTGTCGTCGACGGCGATCACCTGTCCGCCGGCGAGCAGTTCGACGCGGTATCCCGGGAAGCCCTCGAACTCGTATTGCCACTGGTTGAACTCAGACCAGTATGCCATCGCGTTGCCGACCCGCACCGAAAGGGTGTAGGTCGCGCCGCCCTCGAGCGTCTCGCTGAGCGTCTGCATTTGGCTGACCTCTATGCCGGGGTCATCCAGCGTTGCCCAGGTCCAGCCGACATTGAGTCCTTCGGGCGCCTCGCCCGGGTACGCGCCGGTGGGCGTATTCCATGCTCCGGCGTACCAGGCTCCGCTGGCGACCCAGCCGGGCACCGTGCCATCATGGCCCGAGACAAAGTCATCGTCCACAAGCACGGGGTCCTCGAACCCGGGGTTCACTACTTCGATCTCCTGAGCCTGGGTCGCCTGGACACCCATCGCGCCCATCGCGATCCCGCAGGACATGATCTTGGTTCGCGTCTTCATTTCGAACTCCCTTTATTAGGATAGTCTTCTCCGCAATCGAGAATCGTTCAGCAACCCCTCAGGGCTCAAGCCCCTTATAGCAGGAATCGAGCAATCTCTTCAAGAGTTCTTGGGAGTATTCGTCGTCGGTAACAAGGCTCCAGGCCCCGGGCGACGCGCCAATGGCGTCCCCGGGGCGTACTGGCAGTTTTGTATCTGGCCAATCGCAGTTCGCAAACGGACCTGGGAAGTCAAGCTGCTCGGAGTTCGTCCTCGCTCAGCAGCCCTGCGCGAAGACATCGAGGTAGCCGAAGAAATCGTCGGCGTCGCAGTCGCCATCGCCGTCGATATCGCACACATCCAGCTCATCCGCCGCGAACGCGTCGAGGTAGCTGAAGAAGTCGTCGGCGTCGGCGTCGCCATCGCCATCGAGGTCGGCGGCGCACCCGATGGGCGTGAGCATGAAGTTCGCGAAGGAGTTCTCAAAATATCCGCTGCCCTGGATCCCGCCGTTGACGGCACCGATCATCAGATCCACGATGCTGTACGGGGGCAAGAATCCCTGGACTGCGAATCCGTTCAGCGCATCGGTGGAGAACGTCCCATGGAACTCTCCTGGTCCTGAGCCGAACCCGAGCTCGGCACCGGTGACGTAAAACGACTGGTACTCGATGACGCCGTCGTTGTCCTCGACGACCATCCCCACCTCGATCTCGATCTCCGATGCGGGCGTCGTGCCGTCGGACACATAGGTGATGTCCATGTCGACCCCGATGACCTCGCGCCCGCCGACGGGACCGATCGCCGTGACGAACATGACTCCACCGTCGAAGAACTCCTGGCCCGGGATCGGGACGGGGTGGATCGGGTCGTCGTCGTTGTGTCCATCGATGTGATCGGCGAAGGCGAGCGCCCCGATTCCTGCTGCGACGGCGGCTGAGAGAAGAAGACGATTGTACATGATTTCACTCCCTTGATCTGTGGTTGCTTGTCTGTGCCCTTGAACGCGGTGGTCAAGGGTCTAATCTAGAACGCTTCGGAACGTTTGAGATCAATAATCATATTACCGTGCCGCTCAGCATGTGTTTCATCAATCTCGGAAAAACTTTTCAGAACATTTGGGAATGTCCACGATCATTCGGGTGTATGATGAGAGGCCGAGGATCTGTATGAGCCTATCAAAAGCCAATCATAGAGCGTCAGTTTCCGGCTCCGTCACATGGGCCGAACCCACGGACTTCGCGTCGCGGGGGAGCAGCGAGCTCGAGCGGGCCCGGCGTATCGGCGAGCGCCTCCGGGCTGAGGTCGCCTCGATCGTGAGGCACGTCCCGCTCCAGCACCGATCCGTCACCTCCATGAGCCGCTGGCTCGAGGTGTCACGCCCCATCTGCCACCGAACCGTGGCCTGCTCGCTGGTCGCCGGCGATGGGCTGAACGCTCTGAGCGAGGCTCCGGGCGTCCGCGGCCTGACCGCCTTTGTTCTGGCGGCGGAGGCCAAGGGGCTGCCCGAGGACACGATCCATGGTGCCAAGGTTGCGATCGAGGAATACGCCTCGCTCCTGGACCGTATGGGGAGCCGGACCAAGCTCCTTCGGTTCATCGAGCAGTCGCCGCAACCCACGCCCGCGCCATTGGACCATTCTCACGATGATCCGCGGAGGCTGGCCTTTGAGGGCCTGCGCGCGGTGACAGGTCGTGAGTACGACTGCCAGGCGGCGGTATACCTCTACGCCCCCTCTGCCTCCGGTCCCGACCAGATCGATTGCCTCACGGCCCTGGGGCTCATCGGCGTCCATTGTGAGAGCGACGCCATGCCGATTTGCCCGGTGAGCCGGTTCGGGTTGGATCTGCCCGAGGGCAAGGACTCATGGACTCTCCCGGCGATGCGAGCGCCCGGCGGCGAAGCGGGACCCAGCGTCGGGCTGGTCGAACGGTTCTCGTCGAAACCCGCCCCTCGCATCGTGGTGCGGCGTGAGGGCTCACGGGTTCCCGTGCTGGTGGACCCGCCGGACACATCTGGCGGGAGATTCGATGTCGTTCTCGCGAGCCAGCATCTGGGCCAGCCGCACCCTGGTCGAGAGCAGCCGCCGACGCAGTTCTGCTGGCTGATGGCGGATGGTCCGGCTCGCCATCTCGTGTTGCAGGTCTTCATGCATCGCTCGCTGGCCATGCACTGCGTGGCATCGGCGGGCGTATTCGCGAAGGAACTCGTGGGCGTGGGCACGTTCGCGGCGGATGGCACCCGGTCGGTCTCGCTGCCGCGCGATCGCTGGTTCGATCGCCTCCGCGAGGTGCCCACGATCGAGTATCTCGGCATCGGGCTCGAACGTGCGGGCTGTGCGGAGTTTGACCGCCTGGGAGATTTGAGTTCACATCTCTTTGAGCTCGGCGCATGGAACGCCTCGGAGTTCATCGGGTATCGCGTCCGCGTCGAGTATCCCATCTGGAACACCCAGCACTTGATTTGGTTCGACTTCGACGATGAACACGCCGACCCCGCCGCCGTGCGCTGACGCGATCATGCCGTCGGTGACTTCCCAGGGAGCTCTCGATATTCGCGAGCATCTCGCGGAACCGGAGCATTCGGCGCGAGCCATTGCGAGACGACGTGGGCCACAGGAAATCTCATGAGCTTGCGCAAGGCGCCGGCGGGCTCCGGGGCGTCGTGGATTCCCGTCACCTTGATCTACACTGCGGGTGATGCTGCTTCTACCGCTCTGGGCGGGTTCGTGCATTCGTCCCCTGCACGCGTGATACGCTTGGGCCATGGCACTGACACTGACCGAGAAGATCGCGACTCGTTACGCCGTCGGCCTCAGCGCGGGCGAATCCGCTCGCCAGGGCGAGATCGTGCGCATCCGCCCCAAGCATGTGATGACCCACGACAACACCGGCGCGGTCATCCCCAAGTTCCTGAGCATCTGGGTAGATCGGCTCTCCGAGCCGATCCCGGGTGACCACACATCGGCTCGGAGTGCCGATCTACCCCGTATCTACGACCCCCGCCAGCCCGTGTTCGCGATCGACCACGACATCCAGAACCACTCGCCGGAGAATCTCGCCAAGTACGCCAAGATCAGTAAGTTCGCCGACGAGCACGGCGTCGATTTCTATCCCGCCGGCACCGGCATCAGCCACCAGGTCATGGTCGAGCAGGGGTACGCCGTCCCTGGCACGATGGTCGTCGGGAGCGATTCGCACTCGAATATCTACGGCGGGGTCGGGGCGCTGGGGACGCCCGTTGTTCGCACCGACGCCGCGTGCATCTGGGCGACCGGGCAGACGTGGTGGCAGGTGCCCAAGGTCGCGCGGTGTGAGTTGACGGGCACGCTGCAACCCGGCGTTGTGGGCAAGGACGTGATCATCGCGCTGTGCGGGCTGTTCAACAATGACGAGGTCTTGAATCACGCCGTCGAGTTTGTGGGCGACGGCATCGCGTCGCTGAGCATGGACCAGCGGCTGACCATCGCGAACATGACGACCGAGTGGGGGGCGCTCGCGGGCCTGTTTCCGTTTGACGACGTGCTCCGCCAATACCTGCTCGAGCGAGCGGACTATTTTAGTTCCTCGCGCCGCCCCGGCACACGCCGAGAGGGCTCGCTCGGGACGTATTCGCGCGACGATGTCGAGGCGTGGTGGGGCGACCGTCTTGAGGCGGATGAGGATGCTGCCTATGCGGTCGACCTCAAACTCGATCTGCCGACCGTGATCCCGCACGTCTCGGGGCCGAATCATGTGAAAGTCATGACGTCGCTGACGGAGATGGAATCCCGCCATGTGCCTATTCAGAAGGCGTATCTGCTGAGCTGTGTGAACGCCCGGTTGGAGGATCTCGGCGAGGCTGCCGATGTCGTAAGGGGTAAGGCTGTCGCCTCTGGCGTCGAGTTCTACGTCGCCGCGGCGAGCGCCGAGGTGCAGGCCAAGGCCGAGGAACTCGGGTACTGGAAGGACCTGGTCGATGCGGGAGCCATCACGCTTCCATCGGGCTGCGGCCCGTGCATCGGTCTCGGCAAGGGCACCGTGGGCGAGGGCGAGGTCGCCATCAGCGCGACCAATCGGAACTTCAAGGGGCGCATGGGAAGCCGCGACGCCGAGGTCTATCTCGGTTCGCCCGGGGTGGTGGCGGCCAGCGCGATCGCGGGGCATATCTGCGCTCCATCGCGATTTGAGCAGACCGTGCCGCGCATGTCCGTCCATGTGCGCACGAGCGAGCGATCAGAACCGAGCGCCGCCGGCGAGATTCTCAAGGGCTTTCCCGAGATCATCAAGGGGCGGGCGCTGCTACTGACCCAGGACAATCTGAACACCGACGGCATCTTCGCCGGCAAGTGGACCTACAAGGACGACATGACTGCCGAGCAGATGCGCGAGGTCATCTTCGAGAACTACGACCCGGGATTCAACGACATCTATCGCGACGGCGACATCATCGTGGGCTGTCGCAACTTCGGCACCGGCTCCAGCCGCGAGCAGGCGGCGACGGCGCTCAAGTATCGCGGGATTTCCTGCGTGATCGCCGCGAGCTTCAGCGAGACCTACCGGCGCAACGCGTTCAACAACGGGTTTCTCTGCGTGGAGTGTCCCCAACTCGTCGAGCATCTCAAAGAGGCCCTGGCGCAAGCCTGGGCTCCGCCATCTGACGGTGGCACAGGTACCCCGCCCGTGCGTGGCGAGGGCTCGGACCTCACCGTCCCCGGTCCGGACCTCGAAGTTGATTTCAAGGCCTCACAGATCCGCTCGGGCGAGCGATCATTCTCATTCCCCATGCTCAGCACCGTCGCCCAGGAGCTCATCGTCGCGGGCGGTGCCGAGGCCATCGCGGCGGCGTCGCTGGCCTGAACTCCATCGTGTGTTCGGAGTGACCTGCGAGGTGCGTATCCTCACGCCCGAGCGAGCGAGTCCCTTCACACGGAGCTGCAATGGCCAAGTACAAGATCGCATGGATGCCCGGCGACGGCGTCGGAAACGACGTCATGGACGCGGCGAAGATCGTTCTCGACGCCCTGAAGTTCGACGCCGAGTACGTTCCCGCCGACATCGGCTGGGACTTCTGGTGCAAGGAAGGGAATCCCCTCCCCGACCGCACCATCGATATCTTGAAGAACACCGATTGCGCTCTGTTCGGTGCGATCACCTCCAAGCCGCGCGATGAGGCCAACGACGAACTCTCGCCTGAGCTCCAGGGCACGGGGCTCAGCTACTTCAGCCCCATCGTCAAGCTCCGCCAGCTCTTCAATCTCCACACCAACCTCCGCCCGTGCAAGGCCTACCCCGGCAACCCGCTGAACTACTCGCCCCCCGGCGGCGGCGACATCGACCTCGTCGTCTTCCGCGAGAATACCGAGGGCATGTACGGCGGCGTCGAGTGGTTCCCGCTCCCCGAGTCCATCGCCAACGCCATGGCCGACGAGGAAGTGGGGCACCCCGTCCGAATGAAACGCTGGTTCGAAAAAGGCCTCGAGAACGTCGCGCTCAGCACGCGCATCATGTCCCGGCAAGGCTGCGAGAGCATCTGCCGCCAAGCGTTCGAGTACGCCAAGACGCACAACCGCAAGAGCGTCACGCTCTGCGAGAAGCCCAACGTCCTCCGCGAGACCGGCGGGCTCATGACCCGCGTCTTCCGCGAGGTCGCCAAGGACTACCCCGGCGTTGAGGCGTGGGAGGCCAATATCGACGCCATCTGCATGTGGATGGTCAAGAACCCGCAGGACTATGCCGTCTTGGTAGCCGAGAACATGTTCGGCGACATCGTCTCAGACCTCTGCGCCGGTCTCATCGGTGGCCTCGGCTTCGCCTGCGCCGCGAACATCGGCGACGACTACGCCGTCTTCGAGCCCACCCACGGCAGCGCCCCCAAGTATGACGGACAGTTCGTGGTCAATCCGATGGCCATGCTCTTGACCGTCAAGCTGATGTTCGACTGGCTCAAGGAGGACGAGCTCGCCTCGCGACTGGAGGCTGCGATTGCCAGGGTCATCGCTGAGGGCACGGTCGCGACGTACGACGTGAAGGGGCGCGGCAAGGGGGATGGGACGTTGGATGTGGCTAAGGCAGTCGTCGCGGCGCTGTAGCCTCGGGGTATTTCAAGCGACGAACCCGCTCCTCTAGCGAGGAACAGCGCATCAAGACACGCCCCGATGTCTTGCTGCGATCAGCATCCCTGCGCAAAGCGATCCAGGTACCCAAAGAAGTCCTCGGCGTCACAATCCCCGTCGGTGTCAATGTCGCATGTGCCAAGATCTCCATTCGCAAACGCGTCCAGGTACGCAAAGAAATCCTCGGCGTCGGCATCACCGTCCCCGTCGAGGTCCGCACGACACCCCGTAACTGCCAGGTTCTCGAACACCAGAACTTCCATCGACGATCCAAAGTCGATCAGGTCCTGGTCGCCGTCGCCGTCGAGATCCCCGGCGATTGGCGCATTCCCCAGACGCGTGGCACGAACCAACCCATCGGAGAATCGCACAAACGTCCCGTCACCGATGCCGCGGAGCAAGAGCCAGTTCCATTCGTCCGCGAATCGCATAGCGAGATCTTCACGCCCATCGCCATCGAGGTCGGTGATGATGAATGGGCCCTGCTCACAATCGAGCTCAGAGACAACTGACTCTTCGAACGTGCCGTCGCCATTGCCGAGCCTCACCGAGATTCCACGAGTGTCGGCAACCACGATGTCGTCGTGTCCATCGCGATTGATGTCGCGGACATCGAGCCCTCGCACGAACTCGCCCACCTCGACGAACTCACGTTCGGCGAACGTCCCGTCGCCGTCCCCAAAGAATATCGCGGCGTCGGCGGGGAGCGCTCTTGCCACCACGTCGATCGCATCGTCTTCGTTGAAGTCTCCGAGCGCGACCAGCGAGGAGCTGTCGATCGGGCCGTGCACGAGCTCGTCTTGGAACGTCCCGTCTCCGTTTCCGAGCGAGACTGAGAGAGTCTCTCCGAAGAGGACGGCATCGAGCACCCCGTCGCGATTCAAGTCTGCCGTCTCGATGTTCCAAATATTGCGAGCCGGGAATAGCCTCGCACCCTCCTCCAAGGTCCCGTCGCCGTTGCCCAAGAGCGCAAGCATGAACGGCAGGGTGACCTGATCCTTGATGGACCCCGTCGAACTTCGATGCGCAAGCAGAGCGTCTAGGTCGCCGTCGCCATCCAGATCGGCAAGGTGACTAGCGCTGAAGCTCAACGGCCCCAACTGGAGCTCTGACGGCTCTCCAAATGTTCGGTCGCCATTGCCGAGCAGGACTGATATGTCTGGGAAGTCGACTTTGTGCGTGAACAGATCGGGTATCCCGTCGCCATTCATGTCTCCAAGTTCAAGCAGTCTTACCCTGAAGTTGCGAGGGAGCACGTTCTGCGCGACATGCAAGCGTCCATCCTCCCTGGCGAGGACAATCCTCGTTTCTTCGTCTTCCCAGTCCGGAATCGCGTGATCCATCCGCCCGTTTCCGTCAAAGTCACCGCTCGCAGCGGGTGAGAAGCTGCCCCGGTCGAACTCGACGCTGTACTCATGGCGGAACTCCCCGTCCCGCCCGCTGAGCACATGCAACATGGAGTTGCCATCGACTTCCAGCACGGCGAGGTCCGCAATCCCATCGCCATCGATGTCGCCGATCGCGAGTGACTTCTCATGGCCCTGCGAGAATGCGAGGACCTTGATAGTGTTGAAGGTCCCGTCGCCAACTCCGGTGAGGATGGAGACGCCGTCGTCGACTCCGACAACAAGATCAGGAATCCCGTCGCCATTCACGTCGTGGACCACGAGAGCCGTTGGATTCGATCCGACAGGGAACAGCAGCTGCTCCTGAAACGTCGCGTCCCCACTGCCAAGGCGGATGGCAACCTGTCCATCGCTCTGATGGATTGACACAGCCAGATCGGCGATGCCGTCGGCGTTGAAGTCCGCGGCCTGGATGTGCTCTACCCTAGAACCCGCGGAAAATCCACTTGCGAGCTCGTACTCGCCGGCATCGGTCGCAACGACAACATAGACAAATGAGCCATCGAGTACCGCGATGTCGAGAAGTGAGTCACTGTTGAAGTCCTCGATGGCTGGGCGCACATCTGAACCCGCGTTCCGGACGGTGTGTTGCTGGAAACGGCCATCGCCGACGTTGAGAAGAATGTGGAGCGAATCGGAACCCGCCGCGACGAGATCCGCAATCCCGTCGCCATTCATGTCGTGTGCCCGAACAGCCTCGACGGCGTCGATGTCATCAAACGAGGCCCATGCATCGAAGGTCCCGTCCCCGTTCCCGCGATACAGCACCAGGCCGGGGGCTCTGTCGCGGTTCGCGATCGCGAGGTCCAGATGGCCGTCGCCGTCGAAGTCTCCCGCTGCCCCATCGCTCGGTTCTGCATTGGGCATCGGGAGCCTTATCTCAGGAAAGACCGGGCCGGCCGAGGCTGCAATGGCGACGGCGATCGATGGCGCACACAATGTACCGATTCGAAGGACGGTTGGCGTCGCGCGCGATATGCCCATGAGAAACTCCTCAGGATGTCTCATAATAGTACAAGACAGATCGCCGGTTCCTTGAACGGCCGTACTCAACAGACCTGAGCGAACAAGTCGAGATACCCGAAGAAGTCCTCGGCGTCGCAGTTCCCATCGCCGTCGATATCGCAGA
The DNA here is from genome assembly GCA_965371965.1 of uncultured Phycisphaerales bacterium. GTDB lineage: Bacteria > Planctomycetota > Phycisphaerae > Phycisphaerales > UBA1924 > S146-42. The sequence goes on along the minus strand of CBDVAM010000060.1, from coordinate 5,983 downwards.
TATCGGCGTTGCCCGCCGCGAACGCGTCCAGGTACGCGAAGAAGTCCGCCGAGTCCGCATCCCCGTCTCCGTCAAGATCCGCGGGGCACGCGGGCGGCTCGCAGTCGTTCAGCAGCACGAGGTTGTTGACAATGAGATCCTGGTCTCCATCGGCGTCGAGATCCACGCTCAGGGCTGTCCGGGCGCCCTTGCCCACATGGAATGTCAGCGGACTCTCAAATGTTCCGTCGCCGCGGCCAAGAAGTACGGAGACATCTTCGCTGATGAGGTTGACGACGCTGAGGTCCAGGATCCCGTCGCCGTCGAGATCCGAGATCGTGACAAAGTTGGGCGCGTCACCGGCCCCGAATCTCTGCTGGGCTTGGAAAGTCCCATCACCATTGCCCCGCAGCACCGACACATCGTCGCTGACGACATTGGCTACCGCGAGATCCAGGTTGCCGTCGCCGTCGAGGTCCGCGACCGCTACGGAGTGAGGGCGCTCTCCCGCGTCGAGCAGGCTCTGGTCCTGCAACGTCCCATCGCCGTTGCCCAGCAGGATCGAGACGTCGTGGCTGAAGCTGTTCGCCAGAACGATGTCCACATTGCCATCGGCGTCAAGGTCGGCAGCCGCCACGGACCTTGGCCAGAGGCCTGTGCTATAGAGCTGCTGATCCTGGAACGTTCCGTCGCCAACGCCCAGCAGGATCGAGAGATTGCTGCTATCGACATTTGCTATCGCGAGGTCGGTCACGCCATCGGCGTTTAGATCGGTGATGGCAATGGAAAACGGACTCCGACCCACAGCGAACGCCTGCTGGGCCTGAAACGTGCCGTCGCCGTTGCCCCGCAACACCGACAGTCCACCGCTGCCGATGTTGGCCACCAAGAGATCCTGGATGCCGTCGGCGTCGAGATCAGAAAACGCGATGGCAGACTGTGCGCTGGTTTTGGTATCGAAGGACTGGGTATCTTGGAATGTGCCATCGCCATTGCCGAGCAGTATGGACATGTTGCGCAGCCCACTGTGTGTGTTCACTCCGAGGTCCAGATGGCCATCTCCGTTGAGATCAGCGATCGCCATGGAGATTGGCGCGAGATCGATGTCGTAGATGGATGGGACGTGGAACGTCCCGTCGCCATTGCCTCGCAGCGTCCAGACTTCACCATCGCGGAGAGTCGCTACCGCCAGATCCTCGGCGCCATCGGCGTCAAGGTCTCCGGTCGTCACGAACGAGGGCCATTCGCCAACGTCGATCGGGCGTTCGGGTTGAAACCCGCCGTCGCCGTTGCCCAGCAGGATTGATACGTCGTCTCGCCTGGAGTTCGCGACGACGAGGTCCAGGACGCCATTGCCATCGAAATCCGCAACGGAGACGGACACAGGAGTCAGACCGGCCGAGTATGTCAACTGATCCTGGAACATCCCGTCCCCGTTTCCCATTAGGATCGACACGTCATCGTCGCTCTCATTGACGATTGCGAGGTCGATGTTGCCGTCGCCATCAAAGTCGGCGGCCGCAACCGACGCGGGGCCACGACCGACCACGAACGTTTGCTCGTCCTGGAACGTCGCATCACCGTTGCCAATCAAGACCGAGACGTTGTTGTCGTCGGCGTTCGCGATGGCGATATCCAACGTGGCGTCTCCGTTGAGATCCGCGATCACAATGGACGCCGGGTCATCGCCGACGCGGATTGGGTTGAGGGTCAGAAAGGTTCCATCGCCGTTGCCCAGCGCGATGGACAGCCTCCCAAATCCCCCGCCCACGACCGCGATGTCCATGTCGCCGTCATCATCGAGATCTGCGATCGACATGGACCGAGTATCCAACGCGATGGGGTGCCACTGCTGGCTTTGGAATGTGCCGTCGCCATTGCCGATCAGGATTGAGACGAAATTTTCCTCCTCGTGGGCCACAACGACGTCGGCATTCCCGTCGCCGTTGAGATCCGCCGTTGCAACGGACACGGGTGTTCTCCCGACGGCGAGTGTCTGGTGTATTCGAAATGCCCCATGCCCGTTGCCGAGCATGATCGACACGTCGTTTCCGCGCTGGTTGGCGACGGCGAGATCCGGATTGCCATCACCGTCGAAATCTGCGATCGCAATCGATCGCGGTTCGTCTCCCACGGCGGTCCGAGCGCCCGGGAACACGGGTCCATCCGCATGGACGATTGCCGCCGATGCGTACAGCGCCACGCAGGCCACCGCCGCTCGATTGGGCCAACTGCACACGGGAGAGACAGTCATCGGACACGTCGATTGCATCGCAGCCTCCTCACGAGTTGTCGCCTTCATCGTCTACCAGTTACTCAGCACAGGTGAGTCCCCTACTGGGAAAGTTACGGGACCGGGCGGGTGGAGTTCCAGCAAACGCAAAGACTTCCACTGGACCTATCGAGAGGATACCACCAACAACGAGTCTCACAGGTCTTCGCGGGCCTGACGGTGTTTTTGGAATCAGCAGCCGTCGATTCTCTGGGGGGAGGGGTCCAGGACCGGAGAAACGACGAGCGGCTCAGACATGCCACTGATCGCATTGCTCGGACCCGCGAAATCGGTTGTCCATCCTCGCGGTCGGCACCGGCGTGGCAACCCCCAGATCACCCTATCGCGCCTTCAACGCCAATCCTCCAGAGTGGTCCAGTCAGCGTCAACCGACAGGCGGGCCTCGCCCGATCCGGTCTGGATTTTCATTGGGGTCCGTCAAGCGAATCGGCTATCCTGACCCAAACTCGGTTCTGGAGCATGCAGAAGAAAAGGAGTAGAGACATGCGGCAGATTCTCGTTGGGTTGGCAGTCGGCGCAGTGGCAAGCGGAGTTGTGTCAGCGCAGGTGATCGAGTCGCGGGCGCCGTCGCTGCCGATCAATCAAGGGTTCTTTGCGAATATCGACGCGTCCTCGCCCCAGATGCTCGCCGACAGCTTCGTGATCGACTCGATGGACCATCCCCTCGGCATCGTGCTCGGGCGTGTCAACTGGTGGGGCTACGTGAGCGACAACGTCGGCTTCGGCATCCCCAAGGACCTCAGCGAGATCGAGGGCTTCCAGATCGACGTCTTTCTTGGCGATGGCGCGGGTGGAACGCCCGGGACGCTCGTCCAGAGCAACGCGATCTCGATTCTCGATGTCGACGCGAGCTTCTTCGGAGGATCTGAGGGCAGTTTCGTCGGTGGTCAGGCCTACGCGCTGGGCGCGAATCTACCCATCCCCGTCATCCTCGCCCCCGACGTGACGTACTGGCTCGCAATCAACGCCGATGTCTCGGGCAACGCTCTCGCGGATGGCTTGTTTTCCTGGATGGAGACCGGCTCGGCGATCCCTGACGGCTTAGTCGGTGCGAAGAACACTGGCTCGTGGTTCATCGCCGATCTCGGGTCCAGCCTCGCGTTCTCCATTGAGCAGTTATTCGATACAGACGGCGACGGCCTCCCCGACAGTGTCGAGATCGCACTCGCCAATGACCCAGATCCCGACATGGCACTGCCGTGCCTCAGCCCGACGAATCCCGATTCCGACGGCGACGGCCTCTTGGATGGTGAGGAACTCTTTGGCTCTCCGAAGACCAACCCCTGCGATCCGGACACCGACGGCGACAACATCCCCGATGGCCTGGATCCGTTCCCCGCCGATCCCGATGGCAACGAAGGCTTCATCGAGAGCAAGATCCGGAACACGGCGTCCAATGCAGGGAGCCCCGGCTTATTAGAGGAGTTCACCGGCAACGGGAACGCCGCGGCGGGTCGGCAAGGGGCGCTTTCGGCCCAGTTACAGAGTGCCGCAAAGAAGGCTGGGCAGGGCGATATCGCCGGCGCCATTGACAAGCTCGAGTCCATTCTCCTGAAGCTCGACGGCGATCCGAGCCCGCCCGACTGGATGGAGGACGGTGCGGCGAGGGACACCATCGTTGCGGAGATCGAACTGGAGATTCTGTTGCTCTCGTTCCTGCTGTTTTGAGTCAGCATAAAGGATCAGGCCCAAGGAAATCCCTGGGATTTTGACGTTCTCAGAGCTTTGCTCTGCCGCCCCAGTCGCTCATGCCCTTCGAGGTCAATCGCCGCTGGGGCGGCGTTGTTTGGTACACTCTGGCTATGAGCGTCCAAGAACCGCCGTTCGATTACTCGTTCCCCTACACCTCCCAGCGGATGCCGGTGTTCGCGCAGAACTGCGTCGCCACCAGCCATCCGCTCGCCGCCCAGGCCGGGCTGGACATGATGAAGAAGGGCGGCAACGCGATCGACGCGGCTGTCGCCACCGCTATCTCCCTCACGGTCCTCGAACCCACGAGCAACGGCATCGGCTCGGACTGCTTCGCGCTGGTCTGGGTCGGCGGCGGGCTCCACGGGCTCAACGCCTCGGGCAGAGCGCCCATGGCGCTCGACCGCTCGCGCTGGGCGGGCAAGGACAAGATCCCGACCGGTGGCTGGGATGGCGTCACGACGCCGGGCGCGGTCTCGGGCTGGGTCGAGCTCTCCAAGAGTTTCGGCGCGCTCCCGTTCGCCGATCTCTGTGAGCCCGCGATCCGATACGCGCGCGATGGTGCGCTCACGCCGGTGCAGATCGCGTACTACTGGGGCGGATCTGCCAGACGGTATTCGCGCGATGACAATCCACTGTACAAGGGCTGGCGTGACACCTTCGCGCCGGGCGGCAAGTGGCCCAACGCCGGGGACCTCACCAAGCTCCCCGACCATGCTCGCACGCTTGAGGAGATCGCCGCGACCAAGGGCGAGAGTTTTTACCGCGGGGCGCTGGCACAGAAGATCGACGCCCAGAGCCGGGCTGATAACGGGTTCTTGCGCGCCGAAGACCTCGCGGCTCACCATGCCGAGTGGGTCCGACCGATCGCCGTTGACTATCGCGGATATCGCCTGCACGAGATCCCGCCCAACGGGCAGGGCCTCGTCGCGCTTATCGCCCTGGGCATCCTGCGCAACTTCGAGCTCAGCGGCATGGAGCCGGACTCTGTCGAGAGCTTGCACCTGCAGATCGAGTCCATGAAGCTCGCGTTCCGCGATGGGCACCGCTTTATCGCCGATCCCGAGCACATGGATGTCTCGGTCGCCTCGCTGCTCGACGACGGATACCTGCGATCGCGGGCCGCGATGATCGATCGCACCAAGGCCCAGGACTTTGGGCACGGCACGCCCAAGCCCGGCGGGACCATCTACCTCACCGCCGCCGACGCCGAGGGCAACATGATCTCCTACATCCAGAGCAACTACACGGGCTTCGGCTCGGGCATCGTGGTGCCGGGCACGGGCATCTCGCTCCAGAACCGCGGCTGCTGCTTCAGCCTCGAAGACGGGCATCCCAATCAGGCCGCCCCGGGCAAGAAGCCGTATCACACCATCATCCCCGCGTTTCTCACCAAGCCCCGCGCCAATGGCGGCGACGAGCCGGTCATGAGCTTCGGCGTCATGGGCGGGTTCATGCAACCCCAGGGACACGCCCAGGTCGTGATTCGTATCGCCGATTTCGCCCAGAATCCCCAGGCCGCTCTCGACGCCCCGCGCTACCAGGTTTACGACGCCCTGCGCGTCGACATCGAGCCCGGGTTCGATGATGGGCTGTACGAGGGGCTCGAAGCGATGGGGCACGAGGTCCGCCGAACGCGGACCCGCAGCGCCAGCCACGGGCGTGGTCAGGCGATCTGGCGTCTGGAGGACGGCTACGTCGCGGGGAGCGACCTCCGAAGCGACGGGCAAGCAGTAGGGTTTTGATAGGTACTTCATCGCCCTTGCGGCTCCTGACTCGATTGCTTGGACAAATCCTGACTTTGTGATGTCCTTTCCGCCCTGGTGTTGACAGCGCTTGCAAGGTCTGGTAAGCTTGGCTCTGTTGGAAGCGCTTGCAGGCACTTGGGCGCTGTAGGCAAGGATGGGAACGTCAGAATCAAGGAGACGGTCATGAAGAAGCAGATTGCGTTTGTTGCGGGTACGGCACTGTGCGTTGGTGCGGCGAGTGCTCAGATGAGCGGGCTCGGCGCGGCGGGCAGCA